>NC_010407.1:1629322-1955187 GCF_000069225.1 Clavibacter sepedonicus
GGCTCTAGCTGTACTCGGCCATGACGTTGGTGACACTTCGGGGCGTGTGAAGAGGCCTCCTGGCTTGATGGAGCTGTTCAGTTCAACCATCGCCAGGAGGCCTCGATGTCCCACGGTAATGCTCGTCTGACGGTTCACGGGAGGGTTCTCCTCGTGCGGCGGGTGGTGGAGGATCGTCGGCCGGTCGCGCACGTCGCGCGGGAGCTGGGGGTGTCGCGGCAGTGCGCGCATCGATGGGTGAACCGGTTCCGTGCCGAGGGGCTGCGAGGGCTGACGGATCGGTCATCGCGGCCCCGGTCAGTACCGAGGCGAACGAGCCCGGAGCGGGAACGGGCCGTGCTGGAAGCGCGGGCCCAGTTGCGGGCGGGTCCTGCGCGGCTGGCGCCGGTGACAGGTGTTCCATCCCGTACGATCTCCCGCATCCTGCGCCGGCACGGGGCGCCGCCGTTGGCATGGTTGGACCCCGTCACCGGGGCCGTGATCCGGGCATCCCGGTCAACGGCGCACCGGTATGAGCACGAGCATCCGGGTGATCTGATCCACGTGGACGTGAAGAAGCTCGGGAGGATCCCGGACGGAGGCGGCTGGCGGGTCCACGGGCGCAGCGAGCAGGTCCGCGGCCGCGGGATCGGGTTCGATTACGTCCATGCCGCGGTCGATGACCACACCCGTCTCGCCTACGCGGAGATCCATCCCGATGAGAAAGGCGCGACCGCGGCCGGGTTCCTGACCCGCGCAGCGGCGTACTTCGCCGGGCGCGGGATCACCCGGATCGAGCGGGTCATCACGGACAACGCGTTCGCCTACCGGCACTCGACCGCGTTCAAGAACGCCGTCCAGGACCTGGGCGCGCGGCAGAAGTTCATCCGCCCGCACTGCCCCTGGCAGAACGGCAAGGTCGAGCGCTTCAACCGGACCCTCGCGACCGAGTGGGCCTACCGGCAACCCTTCACCAGCAACCAACACCGCGCCGACGCGCTTGACCCCTTCATCGAGCACTACAACACTGAACGAATCCACTCAAGCCACGGGCTCACGCCCGCGGCCCGAGTGTCACCAACGTCATGACCCAGTACAGCTAGGGCGCACCGGTGCGGAGAGCCACCGTCGTCCGGCCGCGAGGGGTGCCGGGTCGCGGCGGACGATGCCGCCCCGCGGGAGGTCACGTCGTGCGCGCCGTCCGGGTGATCGGACGGAGGGGACCGGAGGCGATCAGCCGGCGACGTCGATGAGGACCTCGTTGCGTCGCAGGAACCAGGGCTTGTAGGGCGGGTCGAACCGGGCGAAGCGGGGTGCGGAGAGGGTGGTGATCGACGCCTCGGCCAAGGCAGCGATGAGCTCCTCGCAGCGCTCGTCGTAGCGGGCCCGCGTCCAGCGGCCGGAGTAGGTCGTGGCCGCCACGAGCGCCTCGGGGACCGTCCGGAGGGAGACCTCGGGGCTCGTCGGCGCAGGAGCCGTCGCCTCGGTGAACGTCGACGGGAGGACGAACGCGACGACATGGCTCCCGGCGTCCTGCCCCGCCGTCTGGACGACGGGTGCTGCCATCGCGATCTCCTGCGAGACCGGGGCCTGGACGACCGGCGCCGTCATGGCCACCTTCCCGCCCGCGGCGTTCGCCCCGCTGATGTAGCCGAACAGGGCTCGGAACGCCGTGTTGCCGGCGGCGTCGAAGTCGGCGCGGACAGTGACCTCCGCGACGACGTGCTCGGGGTATCGGCGCACCTGGAAGGAGGACTCCTCACGCACCACGGTGTACGGCTGCTGCTCGGTCATGGTGGCACGCTACCCGGGCGGCCTCCCTGGGCCCAGGGCGCTGCGGTCTTCGGATTCTCAAGCGCGGACGATGCGCCCGGTGTCGACCGCTGAGTCGTGGTCGGCGCATCCGCTCGCGGTGCGACGCCGCGCGCCACGACACGTGCGGGCGCGGCACCACGCGGGTCAGAGGCGGCGGATCGTCAGCTCGTCGGTGATGTCGCCGACCGTCGCGCCGAGCGCGGCCACGAGGGCGTCGGCGTCCACGAGGGCGGAGACGCCGTGCTCGCCTGCGCCCATGCCGATGCGCCGGCCCGCGATCCGCTCGTCCGCGTAGACGGGCAGGTCGCCGTCGGCCCCGAGCGGCGTGATGGTGCCGCGCTCGTACCCCGTCGCCTCGAGCGCCACCTCGGGCGCCGGCATCGACAGCTTGTTGACGCCCACGAGCGCGCGCGGCTTCGACCAGCTGATCTGCCGGTCGCCCGGCACGAGCGCGATGAGCAGCGCGCCGTCGTGCCGCTTGACCACGAGCGACTTCACGAGGTGCGACGCCTCGATCCCGAGGCCGGCCGCGGCCTCCTCGAGCGACGAGGCGTCCGGGCGGTCCACGACCTCGACGTCGATGCCGAGGCGGGCGGCGTGATCGAGCACGCGCTGGCGGCCGCGGGGGGGGGGGGCGGCGTCGTCGGATCCGGACGGGACGGGAGAGGGGGAGATGTCGGCCATGCTCGGGCAACGCCGCGGGAATGCCCCGCCTTCCCGACGCGTTGCCCACCCGTGACCGACTCCACCGCCCCCGCCCTGCCCGCCATCCGCGTCGACGTCTGGTCGGACATCGCGTGCCCGTGGTGCTACGTCGGCAAGCGCCGCTTCGAGCGCGGAGCGCGCGACTTCCAGGCCCGGACGCCCGACGCCCCGGAGATCGCGATCACCTACCGCTCGTTCGAGCTCGCCCCCGACACCCCGGTCGACTTCCAGGGCACCGAGGTCGACTTCCTCGCGGGACACAAGCGCATCCCGGCCGACCGCGTCGCGACGATGCTCGACGACATGACCCGGCTCGCCGCCGCCGAGGGCCTCGCCTACGACTACGACGCGCTGCAGCACACCAACACGGTCCTCGCGCACGAGCTGCTGCACCTGGCGCGCGTGCGCGGCGTGCAGCTCGAGATGGTGGAGCGGCTGCTGAAGGCGTACTTCACCGAGGGGCGTCACGTCGGCCGCGTGCCGGACCTCGTCGAGCTCGCGGTCGAGGTCGGCCTCGATGCCGACGAGGTGCGCGAGGCCCTGGAGTCGCACCGTCACCTCGACGACGTGCGCGCCGACCAGGCGCAGGCGCTCGCCTACGGGATCCAGGGCGTTCCCTTCTTCGTGATCGACGAGCGCTTCGGCATCTCCGGTGCGCAGGACCCGTCGGTGTTCACCTCCGCGCTCGGCGAGGCCTTGGCCGCGCGCGACGGCGACACGGTCCGCGTCGTCGCGGGCGAGGAGGCGACGCGATGAGCCCGTCACCCGCCACCGGCGCGCTGCCCGTCGCCGCGTCCCCCTTCACGATGCGCGGATCCGTCGACGCGGCCGTCTGCGAGGGCGACTCCTGCCTGGTGCCCGGCGCCTCCGCCGTCGACGCCCCGGCCGCTGATGACTCCTCCGCCGACGCGTCCGCCGCCGCCGACCTCGCGCGGGTCCGCGACGCGATCGACGCCGGTCTCGCCATCTGACCGTCCCTCCCCAGGCGCCCGCCGCCTGGTCCCCGCGGGCATCGCGCTCCGCGTCCGCCGCCCGCCGTCCCGTCTGGGAGAATCGAGCCGTCATGTCCTCTCCGACCCTCGCCCCCGTCCCCTCCGCGGCCGACGCGCCCGGCGCCCCCGCGCCCTCCGCCGAGCCCGCCCTGCGCATCGGCGGCATCCCGCTCGACATGCCCGTGGTGCTCGCGCCCATGGCCGGCATCACCAACACCGCGTTCCGGCGCCTCTGCCGCGAGTTCGGCGCCGGCCTCTACGTCAGCGAGATGATCACGAGCCGCGCCCTCGTCGAGCGCACGCCCGAGTCCATGCGGCTCATCACGCACCACCCGTCGGAGAAGGTGCGCTCCATCCAGCTCTACGGGGTGGATCCGAAGACCGTGCGCGAGGCCGTCACCATGCTCGTCGCGGAGGACCGCGCCGACCACATCGACCTCAACTTCGGCTGCCCGGTCGCCAAGGTCACGCGCAAGGGCGGGGGAGCGGCCCTGCCGTGGAAGCTCGGGCTCTTCACCGACATCGTCGAGGGCGCCGTGAAGGCGGCGGGCAACATCCCCCTCACCGTGAAGATGCGCAAGGGCATCGACGCCGACCACCTCACCTACCTCGAGGCCGGGCGCGCCGCCGAGGGCGCGGGCGTCGCCTCCATCGCGCTGCACGCGCGCACGGCCGCGGACTACTACAGCGGCCACGCCGACTGGTCGGCCATCGCGAAGCTCAAGCAGGCCATCCGGAACGTCCCCGTCCTCGGCAACGGCGACATCTGGGCCGCGGAGGACGCCATCCGCATGATGGACGAGACCGGCGCGGACGGCGTGGTCGTCGGCCGCGGCTGCCTCGGCCGCCCGTGGCTCTTCGGCGACCTCGCCGCCGCGTTCCACGCTCGCGCCGCCGGCCTCGATCCTGCGGACACGCCCCGCGCCCACCCTTCGCAGGGCCAGGTCGCCGACACCTTCCGCCGCCACGTCGAGCTCCTCACCGAGTTCTTCGAGAGCGAGGAGCGGGGCTGCCGCGACGCACGCAAGCACGTGGCCTGGTACTTCAAGGGCTATCCGGTCGGCGGGGACCTGCGGGCAGCGCTCGCCTCCGCGTCCTCGCTCGCGGAGATCGACGGCCTGCTCGCCACGCTCGACCGCGACCAGCCGTACCCGGGTGCGGGCGCCGAGGGCGCGCGCGGCCGCCAGGGCAGCATGAAGCGCACGGCGCTGCCCGACCGGTGGCTCGAGAGCCGCGACATCGACGCGCAGGATGCGATGGAGATCGCGGACGGGGAGATCCACAACAGTGGCGGCTGAGGGCATGACGACGAGGTCCACGTACAGCGAGACCGACGCCGAGCGCTGGTACCCGGAGCAGCACTCGTCCCGTCGCAGCGACTTCGCGCGCGACCGCGCCCGCCTCCTGCACTCCAGCGCGCTCCGGCGCCTGGCCGCGAAGACCCAGGTGCTGAGCCCCATGGCCGGCCTCGACTTCGCGCGCAACCGCCTCACCCACTCCCTCGAGGTGGCGCAGGTGGGCCGCGAGCTCGCCTCGAGCCTCGACCTCGATCCCGACGTGGTCGACACCGCGTGCCTCGCCCACGACATCGGGCACCCGCCGTTCGGCCACAACGGCGAGCGGGCGCTCAACGACTGGGCGTCCGACATCGGCGGCTTCGAGGGCAACGCGCAGACGCTGCGCCTGCTCACGCGGCTCGAGCCCAAGGTCATCGGGCCGGAGGCCCGGCCCTACGGCCTCAACCTCACGCGCGCGAGCCTCGACGCGAGCTGCAAGTACCCGTGGCCGAGCTCGCAGTCGGTGCCCGACCCCTCGGGCCGCGGCAAGTTCGGCTTCTACGACGACGACGTGGCCGCGTTCGAGTGGCTGCGCGAGGGCGCGCCCGCCGGCCGCAAGTGCATCGAGGCCGAGGTCATGGACCTCAGCGACGACATCGCCTACTCGGTGCACGACTTCGAGGACGCCATCGTCGGCGGCTACGTCGACGTGCGCGCGCTCGGCGCCCGGGTCGACCACGAGGAGCTCGTCGACTCGATGGTCGCGTGGATCGGCGGCGCGCACTCGCACGAGGAGCTCATCCAGGCCTTCGACCGCCTCGACTCCCTCGACGTCTGGGTGGACGAGTACGACGGCGGCCGCGGCGCGCAGGCCGCGCTGAAGGACCTCACGAGCCAGCTCATCGGCCGGTTCGCGGGTGCCGCCACGCAGCTCACGCGCGCCACGCACACCGACCGCAGCCTCATCCGCTTCGGCGCGCACGTGGTGGTGCCCCGGGCGATCCAGGCGGAGATCGCCGTGCTGAAGGGCATCGTGGCCGCGTTCGTGATGTCGAAGAACACGCGCCAGCCCATCTACGCCCGCCAGCGCGAGGTGCTCGCGGGCCTCGCCGACGCGTTGCACGCGCGCGGCGCCGACGAGCTCGACCCCGGCTTCGCGGGCGACTGGCGCGAGGCCGCGGACGACGGGGCGCGCAAGCGCGTCATCGTCGACCAGGTCGCCAGCCTCACCGACCAGTCGGCCATCTCCTGGTACGAGCGCCTGTGCGCCCGGCCCGTCTTCTGATGCCGGCTCGGCTGATGCCCGCAGGGCCGCGGCTCGCCGCGGACGCCGGTCGTAGGATGAGCCGATGGCCCTGATCCGCAAGAACGACATCGACGAGGTCCGCTCCCGGGTCAACCTGGGCGACGTGGTGGGGGAGTACGTCACCCTCAAGTCCGCCGGCGTCGGATCGCTCAAGGGCCTCTGCCCCTTCCACGACGAGCGCACCCCGAGCTTCCACGTGCGGCCGCAGGTCGGCTTCTACCACTGCTTCGGCTGCGGCGAGGGCGGCGACGTCTACACGTTCCTGCAGCACATGGACCACGTGACCTTCGCCGAGGCCGTGGAGCGCATGGCGCAGCGCATCGGCTACCAGCTCCATTACGAGGACGGACAGGCGGCCACGGACCAGGGCAACCGGTCGCGCCTGCTCGGCGCGAACGAGGCGGCCGCGGAGTTCTTCGTGGAGCAGCTCGGATCCGAGGAGGCGGAGATCGGCCGCACCTTCCTCGGGGAGCGCGGCTTCGACCAGGGCGCCGCGCAGCGCTTCGGCGTCGGCTTTGCCCCGCAGAGCTGGGACGCGCTCTCCTCGCACCTCAAGGCCAAGGGCTACGCGGAGGCCGAGCTCGTGACCGCCGGTCTCCTCAGCCAGGGCGACCGCGGCGCGTACGACCGGTTCCGCGGTCGGCTGGTCTGGCCCATCCGCGACCTCACGGGCGCCACCGTCGGTTTCGGCGCGCGGCGCCTCCGCGAGGACGACAAGGGCCCCAAGTACCTCAACACCCCCGAGACGCCCGTCTACCACAAAAGCTCCGTGCTCTACGGGCTCGACCTCGCCAAGCGCGACGTGAGCCGCGGCCGGCAGGTCGTGGTGGTCGAGGGCTACACCGACGTCATGGCGTGCCACCTAGCGGGGATCACCACGGCGGTCGCCACGTGCGGCACGTCGTTCGGCGTCGACCACATCAAGGTGCTCCGCCGCGTGCTCGGCGACGACAGTGGCCTCGGCGAGGTCGTCTTCACCTTCGACCCCGACGCCGCAGGCCAGAAGGCCGCCATGCGCGCGTTCTCGGAGGAGCGGCGCTTCGCCGCGCAGACGTATGTCGCGGTCGGGCCCGAGGGCCTGGATCCGTGCGACCTCCGCCTCACGCGCGGCGACGACGCCGTACGCCGGATGATCCAGGGCAAGAAGCCCATGTTCGAGTTCGCGATCAAGCAGATCCTCGCCGACCACGACCTCGAGACCGTCGAGGGCCGGGTCGCCGCGCTCCGGGCAGCCGCGCCCGTGGTCGCCGACATCCGCGACCCGTCGCTCCGCCCGGGCTATGCGCGCGAGCTCGCCGGGTGGCTCGGCATGGACCTCACCGAGGTCGGCCGCGCCGTCCAGACCGCGGGCCGCAGCATGCCCGCCGACGGCGCCGACCGGTCGGGCGGCGCGCCGCAGGGCCGTCACGCGCAGGGCGGGCACGGCCCGGACGACGACGGCGCAGGCGACGCGTCCCGCTCCATGTCGCTCATGGACCTGCCGACCGACCTCGCGACCCGCCTCGAGCGCGACGCCCTCATGGCGATGCTGCAGCACCCCGAGCTCGTGGGGAACGACCTCGTCATGCGCGCCGCGCAGGTGACCTTCGTCAACGAGAGCCTCGCGGTCGTCCGCGACGGCGTCATCGGGAGCATGGACGCCCTCGGCGGCGCCGACTGGCTCTCGCGCGTGGCCCTCGAGGTGCCGGAGTCGTTCGCGACGCTCGTCAAGCAGCTCGGCGTCGCACCGCTGCCGAACCGCGGCGACGCCGACAAGCTGGCCGTCTACGTGAAGGGCGTCACGGCCGAGCTCGTCGGGCGCGACCTGCTGCGGCGCAAGGCCGACCTCATCGGCCGGCTGCAGCGCACGGACGCGACGCACGAGCGCGAGCGGTACCAGGAGATCCAGCGCGAGCTCATGCAGGTCGAGGCCGAACGCCGCGCGCTCCGCGAATAGGCGCGATCCGTCCGCGTGGACCGCGTCCCACGACGGATCCCGTCGCGCGGGCCATGTTGCATTCGTGTGAAGAAGCGTCTCCGCGCGTCCCCGGGGTCGGGGCTGCTGTTTCCCGTGTGTTAGAAATCATGCACAGCACAGCGTCCGTGTCTCACCCGTCGCGGGCGCGATCCCCTTCATGAAAGAGGCACTCGGAACATGACGTCCGCATTCTCCCGGCGCTCACGCGTCCTGCTCGCCACGGCCGGGTTCTCCGCCGCGGCCCTCGTCCTCGCCGGCTGCTCCGGCGGATCCGGCGACCCGCTCGCCGAGGACGGCGCCTCAGGCGGCGGTTCCATCGTCGTCGGCACGACCGACAAGGTCCTCTCGCTCGACCCCGCCGGCTCCTACGACAACGGCTCGTTCGCGGTGCAGAACCAGGTCTACCCCTTCCTGTTCAACAGCCCGTACGGCAGCCCGGACGTCGAGCCCGACCTCGCCGTCTCCGGCGAGTACACCTCGCCGAACGAGTTCACGGTCGAGCTGAAGCCCGACCTGAAGTTCGCGAACGGCCACGCGCTCACCGCGAGCGACGTCAAGTACACGTTCGACCGCATCGCGACCATCGCGGCCAACGGCGCCGACAACGGCAACGGCCCGTCGTCGCTGCTCGCGAACGTCGAGTCCGTCGCCGCGCCGGACGACACCACCGTCGTCTTCACGCTGAAGACCGCGAACGACCAGACGTTCGAGCAGGTGCTCTCCAGCCCCGCCGGCCCCATCGTCGACGAGGAGGTTTTCCCGGCCGACAAGCTCGCCGACCCGGCCGACATCGTCGCGGCGAACGCCTTCGCGGGCCAGTACGTCATCACCGACTTCCAGCTCAACCAGCTCGTCGCGTACGCGCCCAACGCCGACTACCAGGGCGTCCTGCCGAAGCCCGCGAACGGCGGCGTGACCGCGCGCTACTACGCGGACGAGACCACGATGAAGCTCGCCGTGCAGAACGGCGAGATCGACGTCGTGGGCCGCTCGCTCGGCGCGACCGACATCGCGGACCTCAAGAAGGACGACTCCGTCCAGGTCATCGACGGCCCCGGCGGCGAGATCCGCTACATCACGTTCAACCTGAACACGCAGCCCTTCGGCAAGACGACGGGCGAGGCCGACGAGGCCAAGGCCCTCGCCGTGCGCACGGCCGCGGCCGACCTCGTCGACCGCGAGGAGCTGTCGACCCAGGTCTACAACGGCACCTACACGCCGCTCTACTCCTACGTGGCCGACGGCCTCTCCGGCGCCAACGAGGCGCTCAAGGGCGTCTACGGCGACGGGAACGGCGGGCCGGACGCGGACAAGGCCGCGAAGGCCCTGTCCGATGCGGGCGTGCAGACGCCCGTCGCGCTGCAGCTCCAGTTCAACCCGGACCACTACGGCGCAGGATCGGACGACGAGTACGCGCTCATCAAGCAGCAGCTCGAGGCGACCGGCCTGTTCCAGGTCAACCTGCAGTCCACGATCTGGGACCAGTACAGCAAGGCCCGCGTCAACGACGAGTACCCGGCGTACCAGCTCGGCTGGTTCCCCGACTGCTCGGACGCGGACAACTACCTGACGCCGTTCTTCTCCCCGCAGTCCTTCGTGAAGAACCACTACGACAACCCCACCGTGACGGACCTCATCACGCAGCAGCTGTCGGAGGCGGACTCCACGAAGCGCGCCGAGCTCATCGGCCAGATCCAGGACGACGTCGCCGCCGACCTGCCGACCCTGCCCCTGCTCCAGGGCTCGCAGGTCGCGGTGGCCGGCAAGGACGTGAAGGGCGTGACGCTCGACGCCTCCTTCAAGTTCCGCTACGCACCGATCACCAAGGGCTAGCCGGCCCGACGGAGGCCGTCTCCTAGGCTGAAGGCCTCCTCGGATGGGGCGTCCCGCTGCGGCGGGACGCCCCATCCCCATGCCGCCCCGTGTGGCATCCCGACCCGGCGCACCACCCGCACGACGACCCGAAAGGCACCACTTCCGTGACCGTCATCCCGGACGCGATCCCCGCGTCCGCGCCCCCCGGGGCGCAGCAGCCCAAGGCCCGGAAGCAGGGGATCGGGCTCGGCCAGTACATCCTCATCCGCGCCGTGCTCATCATCCCGACCGTGTTCATCCTCGTGACGCTGGTGTTCTTCCTCATGCGCATCGTGGGCGACCCGATCTCCGCCGCCGTGGGCGACCGCCTCACGCCCGAGCAGCTGCAGGAGCGCCTCGCGACCGCCGGGTTCGACCGGCCGATCATCGTGCAGTACCTCGAGTACCTCGGCCAGATCGCGACGGGGAACTTCGGCCGCTCGCTCACCGACAACCGGCTCATCAGCGAGGTGCTGCTGCAGTACGGCTCGGCCACGCTCGAGCTCGTCATCTACTCGCTGATCGTGGCTTTCCTCATCGGCATCCCGCTCGGCCTCGTGGCCGCCTACTACAAGGACCGCACGCCCGACGCCGTGCTGCGGATCCTCGCGATCCTCGCCTACGCCACGCCCGTCTTCTTCGCGGGCCTGCTCCTCAAGCTCGTGTTCTCGGTCTGGCTCGGGATCCTCCCGCTGTCCGGCCGTGCGGACACGCGCGTCGAGGTGGCCCTCGGCCGGCTGGAGAACCCGACCGGCATCTACCTGATCGACGCGCTCCGCCTCGGCAGCCCCACCGCCGTCAGCGACGTGCTCGAGCACGCGGTGCTGCCGGCGCTCGCGCTGGGGCTCCTCACCGCGGGCATCTTCCTGCGGCTCGTGCGCACCAACGTCATCTCGACGCTCGGCACCGAGTACGTGGACGCGGCGCGCTCGCGCGGCGTCGGCGAGTTCCGGCTCACGACCCGGCACGCGCTGAAGCCCGCCCTCATCCCGATCATCACGGTCGTGGGCCTGCAGATCGCCGTCATGCTCGGCGGCGCGGTGCTCACGGAGACCACGTTCGAGTGGCGGGGCCTCGGCTTTCAGCTCGCGCAGTACCTCGCGGCGCGCGACTTCGTCGCCGTGCAGGGGATCGTGGCGCTGCTGGCCGTGATCGTGGCCGTGACCAACTTCATCGTCGACGTCGTCGCGGCGCTCATCGATCCGCGAGTGAGGTACTGACATGACCGCCACCACCACGTCCCCCGCCCCCGCCCCGGCACGCCGCACCCTGTTCCAGCGCCTCCCGCTCGTCTCGCACGTGCGGCAGAGCGTGGGCCTCCAGCGCGGCATGCTCGTCGCCGGCATGGTCATCACGGGGATCTTCATCCTGCTCGCGGCGCTCGCGCCCGTCATCGCGCCGTTCGGCTTCGCGCAGGGCCGCGACGACAGCGGGTCGTTCCCGCGCCAGTCCGCGCCCGACGGCACGCACATCTGGGGAACCACGGTCGGCGGATACGACGTGTTCTCGCGCGTCGTCTGGGGCACGCAGACCGCGCTGTCCGTCGTCGTGATCGCCGTGATCCTCTCGCTGTTCGTCGGAGTGCTGCTCGGCGTGGTCTCCGGCTACCTCGGCGGCTGGCTCGACCGGATCCTCGTGGTCATCGCCGACGCCATCTACCCGTTCCCGACGCTGCTGCTCGCCATCGTGGTCAGCATCGTGCTGAACGGCGGCCAGTCGAGCCTGTGGGGCGGCATCCTGTCCGCGGCCGTGAGCATCACGGTCGTCTACATCCCGCAGTACTTCCGGGTCATCCGCGCCGAGGTCGTGCGGCTGAAGGCGGAGGCGTTCGTCGAGAGCGCCAAGGTCATCGGCACGTCGACGCCGCGGATCATGTTCGTGCACGTGCTGCGGAACTCCACCCGCACGCTGCCGCTGATCCTCACGCTCAACGCCTCCGAGGCGATCCTCACGCTCGCGGGCCTGGGCTTCCTCGGCTTCGGCATCTCGCCGACGTCGGCCGCCGAGTGGGGCTACGACCTCAACCGCGCGCTCGCGGACACCGCGAGCGGCGTCTGGTGGACGGGCGTCTTCCCCGGCGTCGCCATCGTGCTGCTGGTCCTCGGGCTCACGCTCGTCGGCGAGAGCGTGAACGACATCTCCGACCCCAAGCTGCGCGCCCGCAAGCGCGCCGACACGAAGAAGGTGGCCGCATGAGCGACGTCGTCTCCATCCGCGACCTCGGCGTCACCTTCGCGACCGACGGCGGCGACGTCCGCGCGGTCGACGGGGTGTCCCTGACCGTGTCGCCCGGCGAGATCCTCGCCATCGTGGGGGAGTCGGGGTCGGGCAAGTCCGTCACCGCCCGCACGATCCTCGGCCTCCTGCCGGACACGGCCGTCACCGACGGGGCCGTGCTCCTCAGCGACCGGAAGGGCGCGGGCGCGGTCGACGTGCTGTCCATCTCCGCCGACCAGCTGCGCCAGGCGCGCGGCCGCGACGTGGCGATGGTGTTCCAGGAGCCGTCGACGGCGCTGAACCCCGTGCACACGGTGGGCTGGCAGATCGTCGAGGGCCTGCGCGCCCACGGCCGCGTCTCGAAGAAGGAGGGCCGCGCGAAGGCGATCGACATCCTCCGCCGCGTCGGCATCCCGGATCCCGAGACCCGGGTCGACCACTACCCGCACCAGTTCTCGGGCGGGCAGAAGCAGCGCGTGGTCATCGCGATGGCGCTCGTCCTGGATCCCGGCCTCATCGTCGCCGACGAGCCCACCACCGCTCTCGACGTGACCGTGCAGGCGGAGATCCTCGACCTGCTGCGCCGCTGCCGCGACGAGTTCGGAGCGGCCGTCATCCTCATCACGCACAACATGGGCGTCGTGGCCGACCTCGCCGACCGCGTGGCCGTCATGTACCGCTCGCGGCTCGTGGAGCAGGCCGACGTCGCCACGCTCTTCGCGTCGCCGAAGGAGGAGTACACCAGGAACCTCCTGGCGTCCGTCCCGAAGCTCGGCGAGGGCGTCGCCGCGACGGTGGAGCGCGCCGCGGTGCGCACCCGCGCGCGGGCGGCGTCGGCCACCGAGGCGGCCCCCGTGGTCGTCGCGAAGGGGCTCGAGATCGAGTACCCGGGGCGCCTGGGGAGCCCGGCGTTCCGCGCCGTCAAGGGCGTGGACCTGCGCATCGAGGCCGGCGAGGTCCTCGGGCTCGTGGGGGAGTCGGGCTCGGGCAAGACCACCATCGGCCGCGCCATCGCGGGCCTGACCAACGTGACCGGCGGATCCCTCCGGGTCCTCGGCACCGAGATGCTCGGCGTGCGGGAGCGCGACTTCCGCACGCAGCGCGCCGACATCGGGTTCGTGTTCCAGGATCCGGCGACGAGCTTCAACCCGCGCCTCACCATCGCCGAGTGCGTGGCCGAGCCGCTCATCGTGCACGGACGCGCGAGGTCCCCGCAGGCCGCGCGCGCCCGCGTCGACGAGCTGATGGAAGCGGTGCAGCTGCCGAAGGCCTTCGGCGACCGCTACCCGCACGAGCTCTCCGGCGGTCAGCGCCAGCGCGCGAGCCTCGCCCGCGCCCTCGCGCTCGAGCCGAGCCTGCTGGTGGCCGACGAGCCCACGAGCGCGCTCGACGTGTCGGTGCAGGCGCGCGTGCTGGAGCTCTTCGCCGAACTGCAGCGCGAGCTCGGGTTCGCGGCGCTCTTCATCAGCCACGACCTGGCCGTGGTCGACCTGCTCGCCGACCGGATCGCCGTGCTCTACCGCGGTGAGCTGGTGGAGGAGGGGACGGGCGCCGAGGTGCTGGGGAACCCGCAGCACCCGTACACGCAGCGCCTCCTCGCGTCGCTGCCCGTCCCGGATCCCGCGGAGCAGGCCGAGCGCCGCGCCCGGCTGCACGCGCTGCGGGCCGCCGAGCGGACCGCCGGCTGACGGGCTCCGAGCGGGGCCCGGCCCACCCCGGGCATGATGGGTCGGAACCCGCACCCGTCGTGCGGCCGGTCACGCCGGCCCACCGCACGACCACGCCGAGGACGGAGCAGCGCATGACGCACACCCCCCGAGACGCCGACGCGGACGGCGGATCCGCCGAGCCCGTGCTCGACGCCCGCGACCTGCGGCTGGCGTACCCCGCCCGCCGCGGGGCGGAGACGCCGCCGGCCGTCGACGGGATCACGCTGCGGATCATGCCGGGCGAGGTGCTCGGCGTGGTGGGCGCGAGCGGATCCGGGAAGTCGTCGCTCGCGCGCGTGCTCGCGGGTCTCGTCCCGTCGGGCGACGAGGGGGCAGCCGTGCCGCGGATCACGGGCGGCGACGCCTCCGTGCTCGGCCAGGGCCTCCGCCGCATGGGCCGCCGGGCGCGCACGCGCACCACGTACGGCATCGGCTACGTGCCGCAGGACGCGGGTACCACGCTGCACCCGCAGCTGACGGCGAGCGAGGCCATCGCCGAGCCGATCTTCTCCCGCGACCGCCGCTTCGACAGCCAGGTCGCCGCGCGCCGCGTCGTGACCCTGCTCGCGGCGCTCGACCTGCCGCCCGGCACGCAGGACCGCTACCCGCACGAGCTCTCCAGCGGCCAGCGCCAGCGCGTCGCCCTCGCCCGCGCGCTCGTGCTCGGCCCGCGCCTCCTCATCGCCGACGAGCCGACCTCGGGCGTCGACGTCATGAGCCGCGTCGCCGTCCTCGACCTGCTGCGCGACCTCCAGTCCCGAGGCGGCTTCTCCGCCCTCATCGTCAGCCACGACCTCGCCGTCGTCGAGCGCCTCACCGACCGCCTCGCCGTGCTGCACCGCGGCACGCTGGTGGGCTACGGCGCGATCGACGACGTGCTCGCGGATCCCACGCACCCGTACGTGCAGGGCCTCGCCGAGTCGCGCATGGCCGCCGAGCCCGCGCCCGACGGAGCCGGCCCCGACGTCGTGCTGCGATCCCCCGAACCGCCCGCCCGCGTCCCGCATCCCCGGAGGCCCCGCACATGACCGACACCACCGCATCCGCATCCGCCCCGCGCCGCGTCCACCGCGCGGTCGACGGCGCCACCCCGCACCGCCTCACGGGCGACGCGCGTCCGGCGCCCGGCCCCATCGCGATGCTGCCGCGCACCGAGGACGCATACCTCGAGGCCGTCCGTGCGGCCGGCGGCGAGGTGGCCGACCTCTCCGAGGAGACCCGCGGCATCGTCTGGCTGTCCATCACCCGCGCCGCCGAGCTCACGGACACGCTCGCCGCGAACCCGCAGGTCCAGTGGGTGCAGCTGCCGTTCGCGGGCGTCGACGCCTTCGCCGACACCCTCCGCGCGTGCGACCGGCCCGACCTCGTCTGGACGAGCGCCAAGGGCGCCTACTCCGAGCCGGTCGCCGAGCACGCGCTCGCGCTGACCCTCGCGACCCTGCGCCAGCTGCCGGAGCGCGCCCGGGCGACGTCCTGGGGATCCTCCGCCGGCCTCTCGCTCTACCGTGCGGAGGTGGTGGTGGTCGGCGCCGGCGGCATCGCGCTGGAGTACATCCGGCTGCTCGCCCCGTTCGACTGCACGGTCACGGTCGTGCGCCGCAGCGGCGACCCCGTCGAGGGCGCGGATCGCACCATCACGGCCGACCGGCTCGACGAGGTGCTCGCGAGCGCCGACGTCGTCATGCTCGCCGCGGCCAGCACCGACGACACCGCCGGGCTCATCGGCGCCGCGCAGCTCGCGGCGATGAAGGACACGGCGGTCCTCGTCAACATCGCCCGCGGCGCGCTCGTCGACCCCGACGCGCTCGTCGACGCGCTCCGCTCGGGCGCGATCCACGGCGCGGGCCTCGACGTCACGTCGCCCGAGCCGCTGCCCGACGGCCACCCGCTGTTCTCCGAGCAGCGGTGCATCGTCACGCCGCACACCGCCGACACCCCGGACATGGTCCGGCCGCTGCTGGCCGAGCGGATCCGCCTCAACACGGAAGGCTTCCTCCGCACGGGCGACTTCGTCGGCATCGTGGAGCCGTCCTCGGGCTACTGACGCCGGCGTGCCCGCTGCCCGCCCGCCCGCGCCGCGTCGGACGCGACCCGTAGGGTGAGGACCATGATGACGCCCGAGGAAGCCGCCGTGCCCGAGGTCTCGATGTGGGCGGGCGGCTACACCGCCGACGCCGGCGGATCGGGCGTCGGCATCACGGCTCTCGCGGTCGACCCCATAACGGGCGACCTCGCGGTCGTCGGCACCGCCGTGGAGACGCCGTCGCCCTCGTTCCTCCTCGCGCACGGGGACATGGTCTACGCGGTGGGGGAGGCAGCCGACCGCGTGGAGGCGTTCCGCCACGGTCCCGTGGGATCGCTGCAGTGGGCGGGCGGGCAGCCGAGCGGCGGATCCGGCCCCTGCCACCTGCACGTGGTCAACGGCGTGCTCCTCACCGCGCACTACGGCGACGGCACCGTCGCCGTCCACCCGCTCTCGGGCGACGGCACCCTCGGCGAGGCGACGCAGCTCCTGACGGCCGAGGGATCCGGCCCCCGCCCGCAGCAGGACGGCCCGCACGCGCACGCCACGCTCCACGTCGGCGGCGGCATCGTCCTCAGCGCCGACCTCGGCACCGACACGGTGCACGTCCACGCCCTCCACGACGGCCGCCTCGACCGGATCGGCGCCGTCGCCCTCCCCGCGGGCACGGGGCCCCGGCACATGGCCCTCCTGTCGTCGGGCCGCGTTCTCCTCGTCGGCGAGCTCGACGGCACCCTGCACGCGCTCGAGGGCCAGGGCGCGACCTGGCGCGTCGCCTGGTCCACCGTGTGCGCGTCCGAGACCGATGCCCGCGACTCCGCCGCCGAGGTGCAGGTGTCCGCCGACGAGCGGCTCGCCTACGTCGGCCTCCGCGGCTCCGACCGGATCGCGGTGGTCGGCATCGCCGTCGACGGCGCGCTCACGCCGGTCGCCGCGTTCGACTGCGGCGGCGCGACGCCGCGCCACCACGCGATCGTCGACGACCGGCTGCACGTCGCGAACCAGGGATCCGGCACGGTCGCGTCCTTCCGGCTCGACCCGGCGACGGGGCTCCCCACCGCGGCACCCGCCGTGATCGCCGTCCCGACCCCGACCTACCTGCTGCCCATCGGCTAGCGGCGCGGCGTCGCGCGGGTCAGCGCAGCAGTAGGGAAGCGGCGGCCCGGATCTCCTCCTCGACACCGAGCCCGCGCCAGCCCGCGGAGGTGAACGCGCGGCCGCCGACCCCGTTGCGGTCCATCAGGGCGAAGCCGACCGCGCGGATCCCGGAGTACGCGATGAGGACGGGACGCGCGGGATCCGACACGAGCGCCACGACGCGGCCGCGCCGGGACTCCAGGAGCGGCAGCGTGCCGTCGGCCGGATCACCGGGTCGCGCGGCGAGGGCGTCGTCGACGGGGTCGACGTCGTGGGACGCGGCCTCGTCCGGATCGCCGGTCACGGTCGCGCGCTCCCGGTGGTCCTCCTCGAGCAGGGCCCACAGCCGGTCCGCGTCGTGGGGCCGCGCCTGCACGACCTGGAACATCCCCATGGGCCGACGCTACCTGTGGACAGCGGATCCGGCGGAGATCCGGGTGGCCCTATCGTCTCCCCCGTATTGAGAATGGTTCTCGATACTAGAGAGAGAGGATGACGACATGAATGACGTCTCCATCACCAGGATCGCCGGCGACGACGTGCTGAGCGCGCCGCAGGGCCCGGGCACGAACGCCCTCGTCCACAACCCCTTCGCCGTCGAGGCCATCGCCGGCGACGACGTGCTCAGCGCACCGCAGGGCCCGGGCACGAACGCCCTCGTCCACAACCCCTTCGCTCTCCAGCACTAGGAGAGGGAAGCCGACCGGCGCGCACCCGCGCGCCGGCCGGGACGACGTCCGCCCGCATCCGCCGCCCGGCCCGCGCCGCCGCCACCGAACGTGAGACCGCATGCTCCACCTCGCCCCGCACCACCGCCTCTACCGCGTCGCCGTCGACGAGTGGCGGCACGTGACCCCCGCCCTGGAGTTCCACCGTGTCAGCGGCCCCGACGCGCTCGTCGCCGAGGTCGTCGCGCGCCTCGCCGCGGGCGGGGTGACGGATCCGGACGACCCGGCGGCCGGGGAGGACGCGGGCGCGCCCCTCGTCCGCCTGCTGCGGGATCGGGGCGCCCTCATCGCGCGCCGGGCCGACCGCCCGCGGCCGCTCCCTGGCACGGGCATGGTCGCCGTCCAGGGCACCGGCCCGGTCGCCGACGCCCTGCACGCCCTGCTCGGCGAGAGCTCGGTGGCCCTCGCGCCGGACGACGACGTCCCCGCGACCGCGTCCGCCCTCGTCTCCGTCGCACCCGAGCAGCCCGACGCCGCCTGGACAACCCTCGGCGGGGAGCTCGCGCGCACCGGGCTGCCCTGGCACCGCGTGCACCAGGAGGGCGAGCTGCTCGTCGTCGGGCCGCTGCAGGCCCCGGGCGGCGAAGGGGCCGTCACCTACGCCGACTACCGCGGACGTCGGCGCGCCGCGCATCGCGTGGTCGAGGAGCTCGACCGGCTCTGGCGCGAGGCCGACGCGCGTGCCGCCGCCGGGATCGCGCCGCCGGACGCCTGGCACGGGGTCGGCACGGGCGCCGCCGCCGCCGCCGCGGGCATCGTCATCCACGAGCTGGCGGAGCACCTGTCCCGCACGACCGGCGGCCGACGCGAGGAGGCGCACGCGGGCGGGGAGGAGCACGCGACCGGGCCCGCGATCCGGTACGAGCACACGGTGGTGGTCGCGTCCGGCCTCGTCGAGCGCCACCCCGTGCTGCCGCTGCCCGTCGACCTCGCGGGCCCGCCCGCCTCCGCTGCCTCCCCGACATCCGCTCCGCTCGGAGCCGCCCACCCGACCGCCCCGGGCGAGCGGTGACCGGCCACGACCGGTTCGGCGTCCCGCTGCGCGCATCCGACGGCGCCGTGCTCGTGCACGACGCCCACGTGCCGCACACCGCCGGACCCGGGGCGCGCGTGCCCTGCGTCGTCACGCGCACCCCGTACGGCCGCTCCCGCCACCTCGCCGAGGGCCGTGGCTGGCGCGAGCGCGGCTGGGCCTTCGTCGTGCAGGACGTCCGCGGCCGCCACGACTCCGACGGCACCTGGGCGCCGTACCGCGGCGAGCGCGCCGACGGAGCCGCCCTCGTGGACTGGGTCACCGCGCAGCCCTGGAGCGACGGCCGCGTCATCGCGCACGGCGGCTCGTACTCCGGCTACACCGCGTGGGCCATGGCGGTCGAGCGCCCGTCGGCCGTCCGCGCGGTCGTGTCCCTCGGCCCGTCGATGTCGCTCGCCCGCACCAAGTTCGGCGGCGGCGGGATCCTCCGGCTCGCGGAGCACGCGTCCTGGTGGCTGGAACGCGGCGACTCCCGCACGAGCCGCGACGGCCTGGCGGCGCTCGTCTTCCGCGAGCGGCCGGGGCTCCTCCGGCACCTGCCCGTCGTCGACCTGCCCCGCGAGATGGGCGCGCACCTGCCGTCGTGGGCCGGGATCGTGGATGACGGGGCCGGTGCACGCACGGGGGAGGAGATCACCCGGGCCGAGCTCGCCGCCCTGACCGCCGCGACCCTGCACGTGGGCGGCTGGCACGACCTGCTGCTCCCGGAGACGCTCGAGCACCACGGCGTCGCCGGATCCGACGTGCCCGGCACGCCGTCGCACCTCCTCGTCGGCCCCTGGGAGCACGACCTCGTGGGCAGCGGGTCCGGGCGCGTGGGCGACCTCGACCACGGCGACGACGCCGTCATCCCGTGGGGCCGCATGCTCGTGGACTGGATCCGCGACGCCCTCGACGGCACCCTCGCGGCCCGGCGCGCCCGCGTGCACGTGCGCGGATCCGGCTGGGAGGACCACGACGCCTGGCCGCCGCCGCACACGCCGACCCGCGTGGCATGGACGACGGGCGGCGCGCTCGCGTTCGTGCACGACCCGCGGGACCCGCGGCCGTCGCGGCACCCGGGCGTCGACCGCCGCGCCCTCGCGTCGCGTCCCGACGCGGTGCGCGCCGTGACCCGGCCGCTCGACGCGCCGCTGCGACTCACCGGGGACGTCGCCGTCGAGCTGACGAGCGGATCCGACGCGCCCGGCACCGACTGGATCGCGCGGCTGCTCGCCCGCGACCGCGACGGCGCGGAGCAGGAGCTCGCGGTGGGGGAGGCGACCGTCGCCGGTCCGCACGAGGGGGTGCGGATCGGGATCCCGCTGGGTCCCGTCGCGGCCCTCCTGCCCGCAGGCACCGTCCTCGTGCTGGAGCTCGCCGGAGCGGACGCGCCGCGCCTCGCCCGGAACCTCGGCGGGCCGCCCGGGGAGCGGTGCACGTCCACGACGCAGTCGCCCGTGCGGCAGCGGGTCATCCTCGGCGCCGCGTCCCCGCTCACGCTGGTGCTGCCGATCGCGGCGGGCACGGCCCCGACCCCGGACGGCGGGCGGGCGGGCGGCGAGCCGGCCGACGCCGTGGGCCCCGCGGACCCGACGAGCGGATCCGCATCGTGAGCGTCGCGGACCTCGTCGACGCGCGGACCGGCCTCATCACCTCGCTCGCGCGGCAGCCGGTCGACCCGCGCCTGCCCTTCGCCTGGGTCGGGCACGGCGCCACCGTCTCCCGCGCGGACCGCTTCGCGCCGTGGCGGGCCGACGGCTTCGGCTTCGGCGCCTCCGCGGGCGACCCGGTGCCCGCACGGCTCGCCGCGTGCGGGGAGGCCGTCGAGCGCTACTGCGGCAACGCCGTCCCCGAGCGGCTCGTCCGGGGATCGCACGCGTCGCTCACGGCCGGCGGGGCACGCGCGGTGGATCCCGAGGAGCTCGCCCTCTACTCGCCCGCGCAGCACGCGGCACCCGGCTTCCCCTTCCAGCCGTCCACGCGGCACGACGAGGTGCTCTGGGCCCACGGCGTCGACCTCCACGACGGCGGCCCCGTCCTCGTGCCCGCCTCCCTCGCCTGGCTCGACTTCGTGCACGGCTCCCGCGCCCGGGAGGTGCCGCGCCACTCGCTCGCCTACTCCGGGATCGCCGCGGGATCCGACCGCCGCATGGCCGTGCGGAACGCGGTCGAGGAGCTGTGGGAGCGCGACGCCTCCGTCATCTGGTGGGCGAGCGGAGCCTCCACGCGCGCGCTCGACGACGGCGGCAGGATCACGGGCGCGCTCGGCTGGCCCGACGACCCGACGACACCGGCCGTCCGCGTGCGCCTGCTCGAGGTGCCGTCGGAGTCGCCCGCGCCCGTCGTCGCCGCGTTCCTCGAGGAGGAGCACGACGACGGATCCCGCATGGTCGCGTTCGGCAGCGCCTGCCGCAGCACGCCGGAGCACGCGGCGACCAAGGCGCTCGTGGAGGCGCTCGGCCTCCTGCAGCTCACCCGGCAGCTCGTCGACCCGACGAGCGAGGTGTGGCGCGCCGTGCGCGCCGGCGGCATCGAGGAGCACGTGTTCCTGCCGTACCGCGCCGACCGGCGCTACCTCGACGACGCGGGCCCCGACTACGCGCGCCTCACCGACCTGCCGCCCGTGGCGCAGCTGCACCTCGACCCGCGGATGAACGGCGCGCACCTCGACCGGCTGCGGCCCACCGCATCCGCGCCCCTCGAGTCCCTCCGGCGGATCGACGCGGCCGACCCGCTCGACGCGCACCTGGAGGCGCTCGCCCGGCTGGGGCTCCGCGCCGTGTCCGTCGACCTGACCACGCCCGACGTCCGGCTCGCCGGGCTCGAGGTCGTACGGGTGGTCGTGCCCGGGCTCGTCGGGAACGGGCCGCCCGCCTACCCGCTGCGGGGATCCGACCGCTACCTCGACGTGCCACGGCGCCTCGGGTTCGACCGGATCCCGGCGAGCGCCGACGACCTCGTCCCCGACCCGATCCCCCTGGCATGAGAGGCCCGATGGACCCCGCACCCGCACCCGCATCCGCACGCCCGACCGACCTCAGGCCCGCCGGTCTCGCGCCGGCCCACCTCGCGCCGACCGACCTCAGGCCCGCCGACCTCGCGCCGGCCGACCTCGTGGACGCGCGCACCGGCGTCGTCCGCCGCATCGAGCCCCGCGCGACGCCCGCGCACTTCCCGCCCGCGTTCCAGCTCGCGCACGCCGTGCTCGCCGACTCCACGGCGTTCTGCCCGTGGGCGTCCGACGCGTCAGGCGCCGGCCACTCCTTCGCGGATCCGGACGCCGTGCTCGGCGCCGCCGTCGGGGAAGCGGTCGAGCGGTACTGCGGCAACCTCGTGCCCGCCGGGCTCGTGCGGTCGTCGGCCCGGCGGCTCCGCGCCGCCGGTCGGCCCGTGCTGGGTCCGACCGCGCTCGCCCTGTACTCCGCCGCGCAGCACGCGAGCGGCCTCCTGCCGGTCGCGGTGCTGGACGACGACGCCGTCGTGGACTGGACGGAGGCCGAGCGGCTGGGCACGGGGGAGCGCCTGCTCGTCCCCGCATCGCTGGTCTGGGTCGCGCACGCGCTCCTCGTGCCGCCCGCGATGCACCCCATCATGCAGGCCGGGCTCGCGACCGGACGCACCGCCGACGAGGCGCTGTGGGGCGGCCTCGGCGAGGTGATCGAGCGCGACGCGATGACGCGCGCGTGGACGGACGGCGACGGCCTCGTCGAGCTCGAGGTGCCGCGCGCCCTGCACGACCTCGCGCGCGGACCCGCCGACGCGCTCTCCTGCCGCTGGTTCCTGTTCCCGCACGCGTCCGGGCTGCCGATCGTGGGGGCGCTCCTCGCCGACGCCCGCACCGGCTACCTCACGCTGGGCATGGCGAGCGGCGGCCTCCCGAGGCGCGCCGCCCGCAAGGCCCTCGGGGAGGCCCTCCAGCTGCAGCTCTTCCAGGCCGACCTCGACGATCCCGCCGGCCCCTACATGGCCGCCGCGCGCGACCCGCGCAGCCCGCTGAAGCCCTGGCGCGCGGACCGCGCCTACCGCCGCTCGTACCGGCCCGACCTCGCCGACGTCGTCGACTACGGCTGCCACCTGCAGCTGCACCTGGACCCCGGCGTCCAGCGGGCGTTCCACGAGGAGCTGGAGCGGTCGATCACCAACCGCCTGCCGCTCGACGACGTCAGTGGCCGGTGGGACGGCCCGCACCGGCTGGGCGAGCTGGTCGAGGAGCTGCGGGCGCAGGGACGGGAGGTGCTCGCGGTCGACGTGACGCTGCCGGAGATCCGTCGCGCCGGCCTGCACGTGACGCGCGTGATCGTCCCCGGGCTCCGCTCGAACGCGCCCCACGCGCTGCCGTTCCTCGGCGGGCCGGATCCCGCGCCGCCGCGACCTGCGCGGCCGGTCCCGCTCCCGCACTGAGCCCGCAGGCGACGCGCGCCGACCACGCCCGCACGACCATCCCCACCCGACGATCCCCACCCGAGAGCCGCATGGAACCGACCACAGCCCCCGCCCGTGGACCCGCCGCCACGGCCACCGCGCCACCCGCCGCCGCGATCCCCACCCCGCCCGCTCCCCGCCGCGCCCGCGCCGTGCGCCGCGTGCTCGTCCCCGCCCTCGTCATCGCGGCCCCGCTCGTGCTGGCGGTCGCGATGGGGATCGGGTCGGTGTCGGTGTCGCCCCTGCACGTCGCGCAGGTGGTGCTGCACCACGCCGTCGGCGCGGACGTCGGCGCAGGGATCGACCCCATCGACGACCAGATCGTGTGGGAGTACCGGGCGCCGCGCGTGCTGCTCGCCCTCGTCACGGGCGCGGCGCTCGCCCTCGCCGGCACCGTGCTGCAGACCCTCATCCGGAACCCGCTCGCGGATCCCTTCGTGCTCGGCATCGCGTCGGGCGCGTCGCTCGGGGCGGTGGCGACGCTCGTCGTCGGCGCGTCGGCGGCCGGGTTCCTCGCGACCCTCGGGGTCACCGGCGCGGCGTTCGCGGGCGCCATCGGCACCCTCGCGCTCGTGCTGGCGCTCGGGCGGCGGGGCGGCCGCGTGGATCCGGCGCGCCTGGTGCTCGTCGGCGTCTCGATCTCGTCGCTCCTGCAGGCGCTCACCAGCTGGCTGCAGCTGCAGGCGTCCCCCGACCAGATCGCCGGCGTGCTGTTCTGGCTCCTCGGCAGCGTCTCGGGCGCCACCTGGTCGTCGCTCGCGCTGCCCGCCGCGGCGCTCGCGATCGGGCTCGTCGGTCTCCTCGCCGGCGGGCGCACCCTCGACGCGCTCCTCCTCGGCGACGACCGCGCGGCGTCGCTCGGCGTCGACCTCTCCCGGTCCCGCACGATCCTCTTCGCCGTCTCCGCGCTGCTCACGGCCGCCGCCGTGTCGGTGGTGGGCGGCGTCGGCTTCGTCGGGCTCATCGCCCCGCACCTCGTCCGCCTCGTCGTGGGACCCGCGCACCGGCGCCTCCTGCCGCTCGCCGCGCTCGTCGGCGGCCTGTTCCTCGTCCTCGCCGACCTCGCGGGGCGCACGCTCACCGCGCCGCGGGAGCTGCCGCTCTCGATCGTCACCGCGCTCGTCGGCGTCCCCGTCTTCCTGGCGGTCCTGCTCCGCGCCGACGGAGGGCGGACCCGATGAGGCTCTCGATCGAGGACGTGGCCGTGCGGATCGGCCGCGCGACCCCCGTGACGTCCGCGACGCTCGAGGCGGGCGACGGCGAGCTGGTCGGGCTCGTCGGGCCGAACGGCAGCGGCAAGTCCACGCTCCTCAAAGCCCTGTACCGGGCCCTGCCCGTCGCCCACGGCACGGTCCTCCTCGGCGACCGCGACCTCCGCGGCATGCGGCCGCGCGACTCCGCCCGCATCCTCGCCGCGCTCACGCAGGACCACGGGGACGACGGCGCGCTCGACGTCCGCGCCGTCGTCGCCACCGGCCTCACGCCGCACAAGGGCGCGCTCGACCGCGACACCGACGACGACCGCGCGCTCGACGACGCCTGCCTCGCGCGGACGGGGGCGACGGCCCTCGCCGACCGGGCCGTCCGCTCCCTGTCGGGCGGCGAGCGCCAGCGCGTGATGCTCGCGGCGGCCCTCGCGCAGCGTCCGCGCATCCTCGTGCTCGACGAACCCACGAACCACCTCGACGTCGCGACGCAGCTGGAGCTGCTCGACCTCGTGCGCGGCCTCGGCGTGACGGTGGTCGTCGCCCTGCACGACCTCAACCTCGCGGCGGCGTACTGCGACCGGATCCACGTCGTGCACCACGGCCGCATCGTCGCGGGCGGCACACCCGACGAGGTGCTCCGGCCGGGGATCCTCCGCGACGTCTTCGGCGTCGACGTGCACCTCGGCGAGCACCCCGTCACCGGCCGCCGCCACCTGTTCTTCAGCACGCCCACCACGACCCCCACCCAGGACGGACGACCATGACCCCCCGCACCCGCGCGCACCACCGCACGACGACCCGGATCCTCGCCCTCGCCGCCGGCGCCACCGCCGCCGCCCTCCTGCTCGCGGGCTGCACGGCCGCCCCCGCCGACGGCGACGCCACGCCGGCAGCCGCCCCGGCGGCAGGGCCTGTCTCCGTCGACTCGTGCGACCGCACGCTCGCGTTCCCCGCCGGACCGCAGCGCATCGTGTCGCTGTGGCCCGCCGTCACCGAGATGCTGCTCGAGCTCGGCGCGGGCGACCGGATCGTCGGCCAGGCGTTCACCGACCAGTCGCCGCCGCTCGACCGCTACCGGGACGCGTACGACCGGGTGCCCGTCCTCGCGACGGGCGCCGTCGACCGCGAGACCCTGCTGGCTGCGCACCCCGACCTCATCGTCGCCGACGGCGAGTACCACTTCGACGGCACCGAGCTGCCCACCATCGACGACCTGGCCGCGCTCGGGATCCGCGTCTACGTCATCAGCTCCTTCTGCCACGGCCAGGTCACCACCGGGCACGTCGACGACGCCGCCACCGACCTGCAGTCGCTCGGCACGCTGCTCGGCGCAGGGGAGGCGGCCGACCGCGCCGTCGCCGACGAGCGGTCGCAGCTCGCCGCGGTGGACGCGCGCGTGCAGGGCCGGGACCCGGTCGACCTCGCCGTGCTGCAGGTCTTCGACGGATCCGTGTACGCCGACGCCCGCGGCCTCTACAGCGACGTGGTCACGCGCGCCGGCGGCCGGAACATGTACGAGAACGCCCTCCCCGCCGACCAGTACTACGCGGAGGTCAGCGTCGAGGACGTCGCCAAGCGGGATCCCGCCACGATCGTCTACCTCTACTCGACGGATGCCGAGCGCGACAGCGTGCGCGCCGACCTCCAGGCGAGGCTGCCGGGCGTGCGGGCCGTGCGCGACGGACGGCTGCTGGCGCTGCCGTCCACCGACTTCATCGGCTCCCGCGCGGTCGACGGGGTCGTGGCCCTGGACGCGCTGCTCCATGGCTGACGCGGCGGCGGCTGACGGGGCGCAGGCGGCCGGCAGCCCGCGCGCGTTCGACCTCTACGTCGTCTCGCGCTGCGTCTCCTGGGCGGGCAACGCGCTCACGGCGGTCGCGCTCCCCGTGCTCGTCTACTCGACCACGGGCGACCCCGCGCTGCTCGGGCTCGTCGCGATGATGGAGGCGCTCCCGTACCTCGTGCTCGCCCTGCCGGTGGGCGCGCTCGTGGACGGCTGGGACGCCCGGCGGACGATGCTCGTCACCACGTGGCTGAGCGCCGCGGCGACCGCGTCCGTCCCGCTCGCGGCGCTGGCCGGCACACCGCATCCGGCCCTCCTCGTGGGCGTCGCGGCGGCCGTCTCCTCGCTGTTCGTCTTCTTCGACGCCGCCAGCTTCTCCGCCGTGCCCGCCCTCGTCGGCCGCGACCGGGTGGGCGCCGCCACCACGCGCATGACGACCGCCTACACGGTCATCGGCATCGCCGGGCCCCTCGCGGGGGCCCCAGCGGTCGCAGGGCTGGGGGCGCCCGCCGTCCTGGCGCTCGACGCGGCGAGCTACGCGGCCGCGGCCGTGCTCATGACGCGCGTGACCTGGACCCCGCCCGCCCGCGCGGCAGCCACGACCCGGCGCCGCATCGGCCGCGAGATCCTGGAGGGGCTGCAGCACATCCGCCGGGCACCGCTCGTCCGCGACCTCACGCTCGTGGGCGCCGGCAGCAGCCTGACCGGGGGAGCGGTGACGGGCACGCTCGTCGTGATGATCGCCCGCGGGCTCGACGAGCGGGCCGACGGACCGGCGCTCGGGATCCTCGCCGCCGCCGCCGCCTGCGGCACCCTCGTGGCCTCGCGCGCGCTCGATCCGATCCAGCGGCGGCTCGGCGTCGGCGCCATCGCGATCGGGGCCCTCGCCCTGCAGGTCGCCCTGACGGCGGCATGGTCCGCGGTCGCGTCCCTGGTCGTCGCGGTGCTCGTGCTCGCGGCCTGGCAGGCGGCGACGTCGACCGTGGCGCTCTCCGGGATCGTCGTCCGCCAGACCGTCACGCCCGCGCACCTCCAGGGCCGCGTCAACACGACGGCGCGCATGATCGCGTGGGGCGGGCAGCCGATCGGCGCGGGCCTCGGCGGCGTGCTCGCCGCCTCCGTGGGGATCCGCGCGGCGGTCCTCCTCACCGGCCTCGGCGCCGTCGCGAGCCTCGCGGGTGCCGCGGCGTCCAGCCTCCGTCGAGCCCCTCGCCTGGCCGACCTGCCGGTGCCCGACGCCCGGGACGCGCCCGTCGCGCGCTAGGTGTACTCGGCCGTGACGTTGGTGACACTTCGGGGCGTGTGAAGAGGCCTCCTGGCTTGATGGAGCTGTTCAGTTCAACCATCGCCAGGAGGCCTCGATGTCCCACGGTAATGCTCGTCTGACGGTTCACGGGAGGGTTCTCCTCGTGCGGCGGGTGGTGGAGGATCGTCGGCCGGTCGCGCACGTCGCGCGGGAGCTGGGGGTGTCGCGGCAGTGCGCGCATCGATGGGTGAACCGGTTCCGTGCCGAGGGGCTGCGAGGGCTGACGGATCGGTCATCGCGGCCCCGGTCAGTACCGAGGCGAACGAGCCCGGAGCGGGAACGGGCCGTGCTGGAAGCGCGGGCCCAGTTGCGGGCGGGTCCTGCGCGGCTGGCGCCGGTGACAGGTGTTCCATCCCGTACGATCTCCCGCATCCTGCGCCGGCACGGGGCGCCGCCGTTGGCATGGTTGGACCCCGTCACCGGGGCCGTGATCCGGGCATCCCGGTCAACGGCGCACCGGTATGAGCACGAGCATCCGGGTGATCTGATCCACGTGGACGTGAAGAAGCTCGGGAGGATCCCGGACGGAGGCGGCTGGCGGGTCCACGGGCGCAGCGAGCAGGTCCGCGGCCGCGGGATCGGGTTCGATTACGTCCATGCCGCGGTCGATGACCACACCCGTCTCGCCTACGCGGAGATCCATCCCGATGAGAAAGGCGCGACCGCGGCCGGGTTCCTGACCCGCGCAGCGGCGTACTTCGCCGGGCGCGGGATCACCCGGATCGAGCGGGTCATCACGGACAACGCGTTCGCCTACCGGCACTCGACCGCGTTCAAGAACGCCGTCCAGGACCTGGGCGCGCGGCAGAAGTTCATCCGCCCGCACTGCCCCTGGCAGAACGGCAAGGTCGAGCGCTTCAACCGGACCCTCGCGACCGAGTGGGCCTACCGGCAACCCTTCACCAGCAACCAACACCGCGCCGACGCGCTTGACCCCTTCATCGAGCACTACAACACTGAACGAATCCACTCAAGCCACGGGCTCACGCCCGCGGCCCGAGTGTCACCAACGTCATGACCCAGTACAGCTAGGTGAGCGGAGGCGCCCGGATTCTTTGCTACGCTTTCCAGGTTGCTCCACGTGATCCTCGATAGCTCAATTGGCAGAGCAGCCGGCTGTTAACCGGCAGGTTGTTGGTTCGAGTCCAACTCGGGGAGCGAAGGCCTCGCGGCTCCACCCGCGGGGCCTTTTACTTTGCCCGGCGCGCGGTGCGCGCGTCCCAGCCGGCGCAGTCTCCCGTGCGCGGCCCGGTGCCCCCGCCCTCAGTCCTCGAGGTGGTCGCGCCCCGGCAGCCAGGAGTTCCCGGGCACGCCCCAGCCGCTCTTGCGGATCACCTTCGCCACCGGCTTCCGGTGCTCGTGCGCGAGCCGGTCGGTGTAGAGCAGCCCGTCGAGGTGGTCGTACTCGTGCTGCAGGATCCGCGCGAACCAGCCGGCGGCCTCGATCTCGTACGGGCGGCCGTCGAGGTCGACCGCGCGGAGGATCGCCCGGTCGGCGCGCACCAGCGGGAAGCGCTCGCCCGGGAAGGACAGGCAGCCCTCCTCCTCGGTGTCCTCGTCGGCCTCGCGCACGGCGACGGGCGTGATGAAGAGGTCGGGGTTCACGGCGACGCCCCGCAGCGGCTCGCCGTCGTCGGTCTCGTAGGAGTACACGAACACGCGGAGCGGCACACCCACCTGCGGAGCCGCGAGGCCCACCCCGGGCGCCTCGTCCATGGTCTCGTACATGTCGGCCACGAGGCTGCGCAGGTCGTCGTCGAACGCCTGCACATCGCGGGCCGGGGCGTGCAGGACGGGGTCTCCGGTGATCCGGATGGGGAGGACGGCCATGCTGCCGATGATAGGCGGGCCGCCGGGTAGGGTCGGGGCGTGCCCTTCGACGCCAGCCCCGTTCTCCAGGCCGCTTCGTTGACCCCGTACCAGGCGCTCGGCATCCCCATCGCGCTCGTGGGCGCCGTGTTCCTGTCCCTGGGCGCGCAGCTGCAGTCGCAGGGCGTCGCGAAGATGGAGGCGCGCGGGAAGAAGAGCACGTCGGGCCTCAGCCTCCGCCAGCTCGGCGCGCTGCTCGGCCGCCCGTCGTGGGTCGCCGGCACCGTGATGCTCGGCCTCGCCATCGTGTTCCAGCTCGCGAGCCTGCGCCTCGCGCCGCTCATCGTCGTCCAGCCGCTCGGCGCGGTGGCGCTCGTGGTGACGGCGATCCTCAACTCCCGCGCCACGGGCAAGCGGCTCGACCTCAAGGCCAAGCGGGCGGTCGCCCTCTGCATCGGCGGCGTGGGCCTCTTCGTGGTCTTCGCGGCCGTCTTCGCCAAGGAGACGCCCATCCGCACGCCCGAGCTCATCACCATCCTGGTGATCCTCGCGATCGTGCTCGCGCTGCTGGGCGGCCTCTTCCTCTACTTCCGCCGGCACGTGCGCGCGATCTTCTACATCATCAGCGCGGGCGTGCTCTACGGCTTCGTGGCGACGCTCGCCAAGGTCGTCATCAACCGCCTGACGACGGGCGACTTCGATGTGCTGACCGCGGTCTGCATCGTGGCCCTCGTCGCCGCGACGCTGCTCGGCGCGTACTTCGTGCAGACGGCCTACTCGTCCGGCCCGCCCGACCTCGTCATCGCGGGCCTCACGGTGGTCGACCCGCTCGTGGCCGTCTGCATCGGCGTGACCGTCCTCGGCGAGGCCGCGGACGCGCCGCTGTACGCCGGCGTGGCCTTCCTCGTCGCGGGCGCGGTCGCCGTCACCGGGGTGTTCCAGCTCGCAAAGCACCACCCGCACGCCTCCTGACCCGGCCGACGACCGAGCAGCCGGCCGCCCGGCGGCGGCTGCCGTGACCCCGGTGCGCCGTCGGCCCGCCGCCGGGCCCGTGCGATACGTTGCTCTGCGACACCCGGCCCGCGCCGCACGGATCCACGTGACGCGCGCCGGACGCCGACACCACTGGAGAGACACTTCTTGCCGAACACCTCAGGGCAGACCCCGCGCGAGCCGATGACCTCCGGTCGCCCCCTGCGCATCCTCATCGGCGCGGACACCTTCCCGCCGGACGTAAATGGGGCCGCGCGCTTCGCCGAGCGGCTCGCGGGCGGCCTCGTCCGACGCGGCCACGAGGTGCACATCGTGGCCCCGGCGGCCAGCCGCAAGCACGGCACGTGGACCGAGATCCACGACGGCCAGGAGATGACGGCGCACCGCCTCCGCAGCTACCGCTGGTACCCGCACGACTGGCTGCGCTTCGCCCAGCCCTGGTCGGTCAACCGCGACTCCGCCCGCATCCTCGACGCGGTCCAGCCCGACGTGGTGCACTTCCAGTCGCACATCCTCACGGGCCGCGGCCTCAGCATCGAGGCCGAGAAGCGCGGCATCCGCATCATCGGCACCAACCACTTCATGCCGGAGAACATGCTCCAGCACACGCTGCTGCCGGTCGCGTGGCAGGACAAGGCCATCTCCATGGCGTGGAAGGCCGCGCGTCGGACGTTCGGCCGGGCCGAGGCCGTGACTACGCCCACGCGTCGCGCCGCGCAGTTCCTGGAGAAGTACACGGGCCTCCAGGGCGTCATCGCCATCTCCTGCGGCATCGACGCCGGCAACTACACGCCCGACTTCTCGCCGCGCACCCGGAACCGCATCGTGTTCGTCGGCCGGGTGACGGGGGAGAAGCACATCGACGTGCTGCTGCGCGCCTTCGCGATCCTGCCTGCATCGCTCGATGCCGAGCTCGAGATCGTCGGCGGCGGAGACCAGAAGACGGCGCTCGAGAAGCTCGCCGTCGATCTCCGCATCGCCGACCGCACGACCTTCGCGGGATACGTCACGGACGAGGAGCTGCGCCGCGCCTACACGCGCGCGACCGTGCTCGCGATGCCGAGCATCGCCGAGCTGCAGTCCATAGTGACGATGGAGGCGATGGCCTCCGCGCTGCCCGTCGTCGCCGCCGACGCCATGGCCCTCCCGCACCTCGTGCACGACGGCGAGAACGGCTACCTCTTCCGCCCCGGCGACGTCGACGACCTCGCGACGAAGCTGCAGCGGGTGCTCGAGCTGCCCGAGGAGGAGCTCCAGCGCATGAAGCGCGAGAGCCTCGCGGTGGTCGCCACGCACGACATCGAGCGCACGATCTCGACGTTCGAGAGCCTGTATCGTGGCGAGTCCGTAGACGCGCCGGTCACGGACGAGGCACGCGGACACGCGGACGGCTCCGGCTCCGTCTAGTCCGCTCGCCGCGGGGCGGTAGCTCAGCTGGTCAGAGCAGCGGACTCATAATCCGTCGGTCATGGGTTCAAGTCCCATCCGCCCTACTCCCGCATGGTCCCGCGTCCCGCGACGGCGTCGCGGGACCACGGCACCGAGCGCACCCCTCGGACTGGGGTCCGCCGTCGCCATAGCACGACGCCGTGCGGACCGCCACGGCGATGTCCCCTCGATTACCATGGGTATCGAAATCACCCCGGTCGCGGGGGCCCCGAGGGCGACCGACGACCGCCACCGGCCACCCGCCGACGAGGCGCCAGTGCGCGCGTCGGGCCCGCCGCCACCCGCGAGGACCTGATGACGAGCACGCGACCCACACGCACGAGCCGATCCACGACCGTCGCGCCGGAGGGATCCAGCACGAAGTCGTTCCGCGGCGACATCCAGGGCCTCCGCGCCCTCGCCGTCATCTCGGTCATCCTCGACCACCTGCTCGCCTGGCCGTCCGGCGGCTTCCTCGGCGTCGACGTTTTCTTCGTGATCTCGGGCTTCATCATCACGTCGCTCCTGCTGCGCCAGCACGACAAGCTCGGCCGCATCTCGTTCGCCGACTTCTACCGCAAGCGCGTCAAGCGCATCCTGCCGGCCTCGACGGCCGTCCTCCTCGTCACGGTGCTCGCGAGCTGGATGGTCTTCCTCTCCGGCCGCGCCTCGGCGATCGCGTGGGACAGCGTCGCCGCGTTCTTCTTCGTCGCCAACTGGCGCTTCGCCGCGACGGACACCGACTACTGGGCCGCGGACAGCGCCGTCTCGCCCGTCCAGCACTACTGGTCGCTCGGCGTGGAGGAGCAGTTCTACGTCGTCTGGCCGATCCTCCTCACGCTCGGCCTCGCGCTTTCGCTGCGCTTCCGGGGGCCGGGCCGATACCGCGGGATCCTCACCGCCATCCTCCTGATCGTCACCATCGGATCGTTCGCCTGGGCCATGGCCGACACCGCGGGCAACGCCGCCATCGCCTACTTCTCCACGCTCTCCCGCGCCTGGGAGCTAGGGATCGGGGCGCTCCTCGCCGTCGCCACGCCGCTGCTGCGCCGCATCCCGGACGCCGCGCGGCCGGTCATCGCGTGGGCCGGCCTCGCCGTCATCGCCTACGGGCTCTTCGCGCTGAGCAGCGCGTCGCCCATCCCCGCGCCCGGATCCGCGATCCCCGTCGTCGGCGCCGCGCTCGTGATCGCGGGCGGCACGGGCGGCGCGCAGCGCTTCCTCTGGCCGCTGACGAACCCGGTGTCGCGCTACCTCGGCGACATCTCGTACTCGCTCTACCTCTGGCACTTCCCCGTCATCGTGATCCTCGCGGCCGTCGCCGACACCGCGGACCTCGGCTACCCGGTGATCGTGCTCGTGCTCACCCTGGGCCTCTCGGTGCTCTCGTACCACGGCCTCGAGGACCCGATCCGCCGCTCGCACTGGCTGGAGCCGGGTGCCGCCGCACGCCGGAAGAAGCGGCGCGCGCGCCGCCGCCCGGGGTTGGGCGCGTCGACGGGCACGAAGGTCGCGGCCCTCGGCACGGCCGCGCTGCTGACGGTCACCTTCATCAGCCTCGCCGTCGTCCGGCAGCAGGAGATCCAGGAGGCGTCGCGCCTCGCGCCGGGTCCCGCCGCGTCCGGCGAGGAGGACCCGACAGACCCCGCCGTGCTCGCCGCCGGCGACCTCGGCGCGCTGCAGGGCCAGATCCGCGACGCCCTCGCCGCGACGAGCTGGCCCGCGCTCGACCCCGCGATCGACGGCCTCGAGAAGTCCGCCGTCCCCGTGGAGGACGGCCAGGGCTGCGGCCGCACCGACGTGGACAACCCCCGCTCCTGCTCCTTCGGCGACAGCCGGAAGCCCACGATCATGGTGCTCGGCGACTCGACGAGCATCACGCTGCTGCCCACCGTGCGCGCCATGTTCGAGGCGACGCACCACATCCGCGGCCTCACCTTCGCGGGCTGCGCCGTCATGGACGTCGAGTGGGACTTCCCGGACGCCTCCACCAAGAGCGGATGCCTGGACTTCCGCACGCAGGCCATCGCCGCCATCCAGGAGGAGAAGCCCGAGATCCTGTTCGTGAGCAACAGCTACGGACAGATCCTCAAGCTCGCGTCGAAGGCGACCGGCGACGACGCCGTGGCGGAGTGGTCCGAGGGCGTGCAGAGCACGGTCGGCCAGGTGCGCGACAGCGTCGGCAAGGTCGTGCTCGTCTCCTCTCCGCCCACCGGCCAGCCGCTCGAGACCTGCGCCACGAAGGTCTCGACGCCCGCCGACTGCCAGGCGTCGATCCCCGGCGCCTGGAAGGTGGGGGACCGCGCGCAGCAGGACGCGGCCACCGCGCTCGGCATCGCCTACCTCGACACCTCGTCTCTGTTCTGTTGGGAGGAGACCTGCCCGTCGTTCGTCGGCAGCACGCCGACGAAGCGCGACAGCGTGCACACCACCCCGCAGTACGCGGCCGTCATCACGCCGGCGTTCCGGCAGATGCTCGACGAGGCGCTGGCGGGCGTCCCGGCCTGATCCGCGACCGCCCGCGGGACGCATCCGCGGGACGCATCCGCGAGGCGGCGCACGACGACGGCCGCCGCGCGGATGCGCGACGGCCGTCGGTCCGAGCGGGAGCGCCTACTCCCGGAGCGTCTCGATGTGCTCCCGGTACCACGCGACCGTGGAGCGCAGGCCCTCGTCGAGGCCGATGGACGACGTCCACCCGGCGTCGGCGAGCTTCGACACGTCGAGCAGCTTCTGCGGCGTCCCGTCCGGCTTCGAGGTGTCCCACTCGGTGCGGCCCTCGTAGCCGACGACGCGCGCGATGGTCTCCGCGATCTCGCGGATCGTCACGTCGGTGCCCGTGCCCACGTTGACCTGCTCGGGCCCGTCGTAGTGCTCCAGCAGGTGGAGGCACGCGGCGGCCATGTCGTCGACGTGCAGGAACTCGCGGCGCGGCGTGCCCGTGCCCCAGTTCGTCACCGACTCCGCGCCGGACGCGCGCGCTTCGTCGTAGCGGCGGATGAGCGCCGGCAGCACGTGCGAGCCCTGCGGCGAGAAGTTGTCGCCCGGGCCGTACAGGTTCGTCGGCATGGCCGAGAGCCACGGCAGCCCGTACTGGCGCCGCACGGCCTGGATCTGCATGATGCCCGCGATCTTCGCGATCGCGTAGGCGTCGTTGGTGGGCTCGAGGTGACCCGTGAGCAGGCTGTCCTCGGTGATCGGCTGCGGCGCGAGCTTCGGGTAGATGCACGAGGAGCCGAGGAACAGCAGGCGGTCCACGCCGTGCGCGAGCGCGGCGTCGAGCACGTTGACCTGGATCCTCAGGTTGTCGCTGAGGAAGTCGACCGGGTAGGTGCTGTTGGCGAGGATCCCACCCACCTTCGCGGCCGCGAGCACCACGTGCACGGGCTCCTCGGCGGCGAAGAACGCGAACACGGCGTCGCGGTCCTTGAGGTCGAGCTCGGCCGAGGTGCGGCCGACGACGTCGGTGAAGCCCTCCGCCTCCAGCCTGCGGACGATCGCCGAGCCGACGAGGCCGCGGTGGCCGGCCACGTAGACGCGCGCCGATCGGTCGAGCGGCGCGGGCGTGAACGCGACGGCGTCGCGTTCGTCGGCGGCAGACGCGGGGGCCGCGCTCACGCCTCGACCGCGGTCGCGTCGGCCGTGCCCCAGCTCGCGAGCCGCACGGTGTCGATCCACGGACGCCCCTCGGCCTCGAGCGCGGCGATGTCCGCGTCGACCATGATCCGGGCGAGCATCGTGGTGTCGACCGTGGCCTTCCAGCCCAGCTTCTCGTGCGCCTTCGTGGCGTCGCCGACGAGCGCGTCCACCTCGGTGGGGCGGAGGTACCGCGGGTCGAACCGCACGTGGTCGGACCAGTCGAGGCCCGCGTGCGAGAACGCGGTCTCGAGGAAGTCGCGGACGGTGAAGTTGCCGCCGGTGGCGAGCACGAAGTCGTCGGGCTCGTCGGCCTGCAGCATCCGCCACATGCCCTCGACGTACTCGGCCGCGTAGCCCCAGTCGCGGATGCTGTCGAGGTTGCCGAGGTAGACGTGGTCCTGCTTGCCCGCCTTGATGGCGGCGACCGCGCGCGTGATCTTGCGCGTCACGAACGTCTCGCCGCGGCGCGGGGACTCGTGGTTGAACAGGATCCCGTTGACGGCGAACATGTCGTACGCCTCGCGGTAGTTCTTCGTGATCCAGAAGCTGTAGAGCTTCGCGGCGCCGTACGGCGAGCGCGGGTAGAACGGCGTGGTCTCGCTCTGCGGCGGGGGAGTGGCCCCGTACAGCTCGCTCGAGGAGGCCTGGTAGAAGCGGGTCTCGATGCCCGACAGGCGCACGGCCTCGAGCAGGCGGATCGTGCCGGTGCCTGTCGTGTCGGCGGTGTGCTCGGGCTCGTCGAACGAGACGCGCACGTGCGACTGGGCGGCGAGGTTGTAGACCTCGTCGGGCTGGATCTGCATCATCAGCGTCGTGAGGCGCGAGCCGTCGCTCAGGTCGCCGTAGTGGAGGAAGAGCTTCGCGCCGTCCTCGTGCGGGTCCTGGTACAGGTGGTCGATGCGCGACGTGTTGAACGTCGACGAGCGGCGGATGAGGCCGTGGACCTCGTAGCCCTTGGCGAGCAGAAGCTCCGCCAGGTACGAGCCGTCCTGCCCGGTGATGCCGGTGATGAAAGCCTTCTTGGCCATGGATCCCCCCAGATTCTCATGCGATGCGACGCGATGGCGGCGGGGCAGTCGCCCGGCGCGGCCGTCCGTCCGGTCGAATCTAACGTGACCGCGGCTCCCGGAGGCAATCGGGGTACGACGCCGCGCGGTCCGTTAACGACATCGAAACCTCGAGGCACCAGAATGGGCCCATGGGGGAATTGAGCACGACCGACGCTGCGCGCACGCAGACGGCGGACCTGGGGGGCCTCACGGTCTGCCTGGTCGGCATCAACTACTGGCCGGAGACCACGGGCATCGCGCCGTACACGACCGCGATGGCCGAGGCGCTCACCGACGCGGGGGCGTCGGTGCACGTGGTCACCGGGATACCGCACTACCCGCAGTGGAAGCTGCAGGACGAGCGGTACGCCGAGGGCAGGCGCTGGGAGGAGATGCGCGACGGCGTCCGCATCACCCGCGTCCGCCACACCATCCCGGAGACGCCGGACCTCGCGGGCCGGGCCAAGCTCGAGGCGAGCTTCCTGCGGGGCGCCCTCCGCGAGGTGCGCCGGGACACGAGCGAGGTCGTCATCGCGGTCACGCCGTCGCTCGCGGGGCTCGCCGCCGGCGCGCTCGGGCGGGGCCGCCGTCCGTTCGGCGTGCTGGTGCAGGACCTCACGGGCAACGCCGCGGGCGAGTCCGGAACAACAGGAGGCCGCGCCTCGCGCCTGATCGCGACGGGGGAGTACGCGCTCCTCCGCCGGGCCGACCGCATCGGCGTCATCACGCCCCGCTTCGGCGACCTGCTGATCCAGCAAGGCCTGCCCGACGCGGCCATCTCCGGGCTCCCGAACTTCACGCACATCAGGCCGGTGGACGTCTCCACCGCAGCGGCCCGCACCCGGCTCGGCTGGACGCGGGACGCGTTCACCGTCGTCCACACCGGCAACATGGGCATGAAGCAGGGGCTGGAGTCGGTCGTCGAGGCCGCCCGCCTCTCGGACGCGCGCGACCTCGGCATCGAGTTCGTGCTCGTGGGCGACGGCAACCAGCGGGCCGCCCTCGAGGCGCAGGGCGCGGGGATCCGCTCGCTCCGCTTCGTCCCGCCGCTCGACGGCGACGACTACCCGTACGCCCTGGCCGCGGCCGACGCGCTGCTGCTCAACGAGAAGCCCGGCGTGCGCGAGATGAGCATGCCGTCGAAGCTCACGTCGTACACGAGCAGCCGGCGCCCGATCATCGCCGCGGTGGAGGACGGCGGCATCACGGAGAGCGTCGTGCGCGAGCACGGGGCGGCCGCCATCATCCCGCCGGGCGATCCGGAGCGGCTGCTGCAGGCGGCGCAGGACCTCCGCTGCGACACCGACGCCGCCGAGGTCCTCACCACGGCTGCCCAGCGGATGTACCAGAACCGCTACTCGCCCGTCAGCGCCCACGCGAGGTACGTCCGCTTCGCGCAGTCGCTCTCCACCCTGGGGGCCGGGGTGCGCGCGTGACGGCGGCACCCGATCACTCGACCGACGTCCCGGTGATCGACCTGTCCCTCGCCCCCGGCGAGCACCAGGCGTGGGACCGCCCGAAGCGCACCGTCTACCTCTGGGCCGTGGTCGAGCTGCTCCTCGTCACGAACCCGTGGCAGATCAGCTCGTCGCTGCGCGTCCGCGCGCTCCGGGCGTTCGGCGCCGAGATCGGCGACGGCGTGGTGTTCCGGCCGCGCACGCGGGTGAAGTTCCCGTGGAAGCTGCGCATCGGCGACCGCTCCTGGATCGGCGAGGGCGTCTGGTTCCACAACCAGGACCACATCACGGTGGGCCACGACGTCGTCCTCTCGCAGGAGACGATGCTTACAACGGGCAGCCACGCGCACCGGCGCGACATGGCCCTCATCACGCGCCCCATCGTCATCGAGCCGGGCGCGTGGATCACGTCGCGCTGCCTGGTCCTCGGCGGCGCGCACGTGGGCCGCTCGGCGCTCGCCCGGCCGATGACCGTGGTCGCGGGTGACGTCCCCGCCGACGCGATCGTCTCGGGCGCGGACTGCGCCGTCGTCGGCTCGCGGTTCCGCGCATCGTGACCCGCCGACTGCGCATCGCCCACGTACTTCCCTTCGTCTCGGAGGACGGCGCGTTCGGCGGCCCGGTGGCCGTGGCCGTGGAGCAGTGCCGGGAGCTCGCGCGCCAGGGGCACGGTGTCGTGCTCGTCGTGGGGTGGGACGGCGAGGTGGACCTCGGGGTGGACGGCGTGGACGTTCGCCTCTTCCGCGCGCACGCGATCCCCGGCCTCGGGTTCAGCGGGCTGGTCTCCCCGGCGATGATCGCCGGGCTGCGCCGCCACGTACGTGAGTTCGACGTCGTCCACATCCACCTCGGCCGGCACCTGCTGGCCCTCGCCGCCGCCGAGGTCTGTCGACGCGCGGGCGTCCCCTACGTGCTGCAGACGCACGGAATGGTGACGGCCGACGCTCGCCCGAAGTCGCGGATCCTGGACGCCGTCGCGGTCCGCCGTGTGCTCGCGGGGGCTCGGGCCGTGCTGGCCCTCACGGATGCCGAGGAGGAGGCGCTCGGCGTCGTATCCCGGTCCGGCGCGCACGTCGTGCGGATCCGCAACGGCGTGGCGCCGGTGTCGGTCGAGCGGCATCGCGACCCCGACGCTGTCCCCGAGGTCTTGTTCCTCGCGCGGCTGCATCCCCGGAAGCGCGTGCTCGCGTTCGCCGAGATGGCGGCGCTCCTCCACGAACGAGGCTTGCGGGCGCGCTTCACCGTGATCGGCCCCGACGAGGGCGACCTCCCCGCGCTGACGGACTTCATCGCCGCGCGTCCTGGCCTGCCTCTGGTCCACGAGGGGAGCATCGCCCCCGGTGCCTCCAGCGAACGGCTCGCAGCGGCGGACGTCTACGTGCTCCCGAGCGTCCGCGAGGTGTTCCCGATGACGGTCCTCGAGTCCCTGGCCGTGGGGACGCCCGTCGTCCTCACCGACGACTGCGGCATATCGACGGAGCTCCGCGACGCGGGCGCGGCCCTCGTCACCGCCGGCGCACCGTCCGACCTCTCGGACGCGGTCGAGGCGATCCTCGGCGCGTCGACCCTCCGACGCTCGCTCTCCGAGGGCATGCGACGGAGCCTGGACCACGACTTCGGTATCGCGGCCGTCGTCTCGACCCTGCTGCCCGCCTATGCCGATCGGAGCACCCCATGACCGAGACGCCCTCACGTCGACCCGCCGTCGCACCTCCCCGGTCCTCCACCTCCGGGCCGATGGTGGCCGGCAGCGCGGCGTCGACGGCCAGCAGCCTCACCGCCACATTGCTGATCATCGCGTTCTGCGGCTTCGTTCCCCTCGCCGTGTTCGCCACCGTGCCGTACCCGACCGACCGTGCGGTCCCCCTCGAGGTGGCCGGGGCGCTGCTCATCCTGCTGATCAGCGGAACCCGCCTCGCGATCGTGATCGGCTCCGGTAGGCAGACGCTCTTCACCTTCGCGTTCTGGCTCTTCGCCTATGCGTTCATCGCCGTGCCCGCATTCGCGCAGATGCTCACCCGGCGTTTTCCGGGGACGACGCCGAACATCGAGGTCGAATACGACCTGACGGCGCTGGGGGTCGTCCTGGTGGGTCTCGGGGCCGCCATGTTCGGCGCGCTCATCGCGCGGAGGGTGCGTCCGCACCGGAGCGACCAGCAGATGCGCGCGGCCGCATTGCCACGATGGTCCTTATCCCGGAACCGCATCGTCATCCTTGCCGTGATCGGTTTCGCTGCCTGGGCATACTTCGTCGGACGGCTCGGCCCCGCGACGTTCTTCTCGAGCAGAGACGAGATGGCCGCAGCACGCAGCATGGCGTTCTCCGACCCGGCGACGTCCACCATCGTCGCCTCGGTCGCCACGCTTCCGCTCCTCGTCTGCGTGCACGCCATGACGCGCTTCCGTCGGGCTCAGCCTCGTGCGACGGGCACGGCCCGCGACTTCACCCTCATGCTGCCTGCTGCCCTCCTCGCGGTGCTCTTCGCCATCAACGTCGTCACATCATCGAGGTACCTGTTCGGAACGATGGCCTTCAGCCTGCTGGTCCTCTTCGGGGGCTTCGCCACCCGTCGGCGCGCGAGGCTCTCCATGGGCGCTCTCGTGTTCCTCCTCCTTGCGGCGTTCCCCCTCTTCTCGATCTTCCGACGTGCGACCGCGAGCACCACTTCCCAGCTCGGCGCCGCCGCGTTCGTCAACAGCGGGGACTATGACTCCTTCGCCCAGATCATCAACTCCGTTAACTACGTCGCCGACGAGGGGGTCCTCTGGGGCACGCAGCTGCTCGGGCCCTTCGTGTTCTGGGTGCCGCGCGCGGTGTGGCCGGACAAGCCCATCGACACCGGCGTGATGCTCGCCCAGTTCCGCGGGTACAACTTCGAGAACCTGTCCGCTCCGTTCTGGTCGGAAGCGTTCCTGAGCGGTGGGTGGGCAGGGGTTGTCGTGCTCTTCCTGCTCCTCGGCTATGTCCTCAAACGCGCCGACGCGCGGTCGGGAGCCTCGCTCGACAAGGCGGGGGTCTTCGGCATCACCACCGCGATCCTCTCCTTCTACATGCTCATCCTCCTGCGCGGCTCGCTGCTCCAGGCGACCAGCACGCTGGCGGTGATCCTCGTGAGCATCCTCGTGGTCGCCCGGCGGGACGCGATAAAACCGACAGCGGCCAGCGGGTCGGGTACCCGTCGGCCAATTTCCTGAGGTGTGCCCCTGAAGTCGATGGGCATGTGAGGCGATTTGTCCCGGGACCCGGACTAGCCAGGCGATGACGGCCCGCGGTGACGGTGGCACCATGGCCGTCTCCGATTCCCCGAGATGCCGGGATATCCGCAGCTGTCACGTGCACGGCAAAGTTGCAGGCGCCCCAGGCGGCGTCTCGCGGACGCGATGCTCTATGTCGGGTCTTAAAGGGTTCGACTCGAGATTCTTGAATGCACCTCGCCGCCGTACGCGATGCCAGCAGTGAGGCGCCGAGTATTTGGATACCGCCGGTCGACTTGGTCAACGAACGATGACCGGTGAGTCGGCCCGTCCCTGGGAACGGACGGCATCCCCTCGTCATGACGATCAGCAGCCGACGCGAGAATGCAGCACACGGTAGCCCAACTCTCCTCTGACGCACGGGGCATCGCAGATGCCATCGGGCCCTCTCGCAGGGCGACTCCGTTGACGCGCGCCCGCCCCTCGCGGGCGCGCTACGCCGTCTTAACAGGTGAGGCGAGCACGCCCACCGAGGCAAGGCGGGCGGCGAGCACGAACGTCGATCGGGGCCCTCCCCGTGACACGACGAGGTCCGACACACCCTCGTTGAGCAACGTTCGACGCCAGCGCCAGGGCTCCAGAAGGGCGCCGAGGCGGAGCCGCAGGGACCCGCGGGAATCCGTGACGCTGAACTGCCGGTGGATGATGACCGGTTGACCGCCCAGCGCAATCACGTCCTCGTACTGCTCGGAAGTCCTCACGAGGACGATGCCGAAACGCGAGACGCGCAAGCGCTCGTCTTCGTCACGGCCCCGGTCGATGTCCCACTCGGACGGGAGCGCGCGCGCGAGCACGTCACGCCGGGACGGAGCGAGATCGACGCGGCTCATGACAGCTTCCAATCGGCGGTCCAGGCGGAGATGGCCTCGGTCGGGAGCGCGATCTCCACCACCCTCCCTGGCGTCAAGGACGCCTCGATGTCGCGGAACGAGTTTCGCGAAGGAGCATGCAGCCCCACGGATCGGCTGATCTCCCGCGCGCGGTTGTCGATGGCGAGGATGAGGCTCGGAACCCCTCGCTGCATGGCTCGGATGCCCCCGTGTAACCGGAGGCCGACATACGCCGTCCCTGGCTCGTCCAGCGCGGCGTCGAAGGCCGACAGCGACGCGTCGACGAAGGACGCACCCGGGCCGACAAGCTGTTCAATGTACCGACGGTCGCCCGGTCCCTGCGGCCAGAAGAGCACCTCGAACCGCTCCGCCAGCAGGTCCACCAGGCGCTTGTCGGCGAGAGGGTCCTGGTTGTAGTCGGTCAGCGTGACGATCACGCGCTCCTGCTCCGCAGGCAGGGTCTGGGTGTCGACGTCCCACAGCGTCGGGCAGGAGAGATGGACGGCTGAGATCCCGGCCGCCTGCAGCCGACGGGCGGAGTACTCGTCGCGTACCGCCCAGGTGCGGCCGCCCGAGAGGGCGCGCATCCACCGGGCCGAGACGGGATCGATGCCCGCGAGCTGGTACTGCCACCAGCCGGCGCCGAACACGGTGAGCTTGCCCTTCGTCAGCTGGATGTCGTCACGCGGCCACTCCCAGCTGGTGCGGAAGCGCATGTGGTCCGACAGGAGGTTGGTCCCGCAGACCACCACCTCGTCGGCCTTGCGGAGCGCGTCCCGCGACGTGTCCGTGAGTGGCCCGTGCATCGGGATGACGGTGACGTCCCCGTGGCGGTCACCGAGCCGTCCGATGAACTGCCGGTTCACGGCGTCCGAGATGATCTGATCTCCGAGATTGGTCGATGCCATCCCCGGATCCACTACGACGACTGTCATTCAATTCCCCCCTATTGATGCTTCTAATTTATTGCATGCCGTCGGTATTCGTCGACCGCGCGCCTGCCGACGGCATCCCACGTCCCGACGGACGACGCCCACGAGCGGGCCCTCCGGCCCAGCTCCCAGTCGCCGTCGACGCGCTCGAGCGCCGACGCCAGCTCGCCCTCCGCTGCCACCAGGTCGACGACGCCGAGGATCCCCTCATCCCCGAGCTCGTCAGCGGCGTGGATCGAGCGCGATATGAGACTCGGGACGCCCGCCGCCAGGGCCTCGAGCAACATGATGCTGCACGACTCCCAGCGAGACGGGTGGATGTAGGCGCGACAGGTGGTCAGCAACTCGTTCTTCTCCGTCCCCCCGACGTGGCTCCGCAGCTCGACGGACCCCGTCAGCCCCTGAGCCGCGACCGACGCCGCGATGCGCGCGCGCCCGCCCCGGAAGTCCGGTCCCGCGAGGACCAGGCGGGGGCGCGGCTCGGGGAGCCGCGCCCATGCGTCCACCAGGTTGTCGAGGCCCTTGTGCAGGACGTCGAAACGCCCGATCCACAGGAAATGGTCGCCGCCGCCGCGCCACGCCTCGCCATCGGGCACGGGATCCGCGCCGTTCGGGACGGTCACGAAGCAGGAGATGCGTGGCTCGATCGCGCGGACGACGTCCTGCTCTCCGGCGTAGAACACGTGCACGGCATCGGCCATGCGCAGGACCAGCCGGTCCAGGTGCCGGCGCAGGCCGAGCACGTCCCTCTGGTTCTCCACGATCTGACGCTCGTAGACGCCGTGCGGCATCACCACAAGGCGGGCACCACAGAGCTTCGCCACCAGCGCGGCCACGACGTTGCTCAGAACCCAGCCCTCGTGGATCACCAGCAGGTCGCCGAGCCGCAGCTCGCGGAGCAGCCCCAGGGGCACGTACGACCCACGACCGCGTCCGAGGTGGGCGATCGACCGCGTGAGCGGCGACGGTTGCCGATGGCCACGGCCAGCTGGTGGCTCCGCGCAGAGGATCCGCGCGTCCCAGCCGGCGTCCGCCGCGGCGCGGGCCCAATGGTCGATCGAGTCGGTGACGCCGGAAGGGTGCTCTAGGTATCGGGCGTAGTAGTGGTGGATGCGGGTCATGCGCACGGGTCTCCTCCGGCGGTTGGTTCGGTGGGACGACGGGTGATGGGCGGGCGGGCCGCCCTGGATCAGGAGTTCGACTCGCGTCGGATGATGAACATCAGGAGCCGGAAGAACAGCACGACAGCCTGGACGGCGTAGGACGCCGCGAGCCCCAGCGCGGCCCCCACGGCACCCATCGTCAGGGCGCCCAGCGCCACGCCCAGGAGGCAGGCGATCGTGCTGACCACCGCGGTGCCGGCGACGAAGTGCTTGCGTCCGACGGCGAGCAGCAGGGTCGAGAGCAGGCTGGCCGCGGACGCGAATACGAGGCCGACACAGGTGATCTGCAGGGCCACGATGGCACCGCTGTACTCAGGGCCGAGGAACACGGGGACGGCCCAAGGGACGACGACCGCCCCACCGCCGTACAGCAGGGCGAAGCCGGCCGTGGCCGCGACGACTAGCTTGAGGAGTCCGCCGATGTTCGACGAGTCGCGCTTGGATGCGGCCGGCAGCAAGATCGTCGCGAGCGAGTTGGGCAGGATCCGCAGGGGGTTGGTGAGACGAGCGGACGCCGCGTAGAAGCCGGCCTGTGCCTGCCCCGCCACGATGCTGGTGATCGCGACGTCGAGGTTGCGCGCCTGGCTGGCCACCGAGTCAATCCAGTACGGATACGACATCCGGACCAGTGCGCGGACCGTGGCCGGGGTCCCGGGCACGAGCCGCTTCGCGACGAACACGTGCGCGAACAGCCAGGAGAGCAAGGCGCCCACAGCGAAGCCGACTGCCAGTGCGAGCACCGGCTCCATCGGTGAGAAGCGCGTGAGCAAGACGAAGATCACGAGGCTACCCAAGCGGCGCAGTACTAGGTTCGTGACATTGATCCAGGAGTCGCCGTCGGCCAACACGACCCCGAGCCAAGCGTCGGCGTTGCGCTCCGCCGCCGCCCACACCGCGAACGGGAGCAGCAGCCAGTAGTCCGGGTCCACGGTCATGGCGAGCAGGATGCCCATCACGAGGAGTAAGAGCGACATCGCGAGCGAAAGCACGTTGTTGAGCTTGAGCGCCCTGGTGACGATCCCGTCGCGGGCGTCGCGGGCGCGCTCGCGCACGATGAGACTGGGGAGGCCCAGATCGAGGAGGGTCTGCGGGATGGTGATCACGCCGTAGGCCGCCGAGAAGAAACCGAACTCGGCGGGCGAGACCTCCCGCACGAGGAGGAGCATCGTCGCGGCTTGGATCAGCGCCGCGAGGATCTTGCCGCCGGACACCCACGCGAACTGCAAGCCGATGCGGTCCCGCCGACCGCCTCCGGGGGGCGGGGCGGCTCCCTCGTCGCCGGCGATGTGCGGGCCCCTGTCCTCGATCGTCTCGCTCCCGCTCAATACGCCCCCTCACGCTGCAGCACAGCCCGCGCCGTCTTCCACAGGATGACGAGATCCCCGACGATCGACCAGTTCTCCACGTAGTAGAGGTCGAGCCGCACGCTGTCCTCCCACGACAGGTTCGACCGGCCGCTCACCTGCCAGAGCCCCGTGATGCCCGGCTTCACGAGGAATCGACGGTGCACCTTCGTCTCGTAGGCCTCCACCTCGCGGGCGAGCGGCGGGCGCGGGCCCACGAGCGACATGCTGCCGTTGAGGACGTTCACGAGCTGCATCAGCTCGTCGAGGCTGTAGCGGCGGAGGAAGCGCCCGATCGGGGTGACCCGCGGGTCGTCCTTCATCTTGAAGAGCACCGAGTTGCCCGCGTCGCGCGACTGCTTCTCGAGCTCGAGCAGACGGGCTTCCGCGTCCGTGACCATCGTGCGGAACTTCAGCATCTGGAACGGGCGACCGTTGATCCCGACCCGCTCCTGCCGGAAGAGCACGGGCCCCGGCGTGCTGAGCCGGATGGTGATGGCGATGGCGAGGAACAGGGGGGAGGCGACGACGAGGATCAGCGTGCTCGCCACGATGTCGAACGCCCGCTTCGCGAAGAGCTTGGTGCCCTCGTAGCGGGGGGTCTCCACGTGGATGAGGGGCAGGCCCGCGACCGGGCGGGTGTGGATGCGGGGACCGCCGATGTCGGTGAGGCTCGGTGCCACCACCAGGTGCTGGCGTCCGGGTTCCAGCGACCAGCTGAGCTCGCGGATCCGCTCCGGGGACAGCTCGTCGTTGCTGGCGATGACGATGGTGTCGGCGTCGACCGCGCGCATGGCGGCCTGCAGGTCGTCGAGCTTGCCGAGCACGGGGATCCCGGTGCCGGGCAGCGTGGCCGCGATGACGCCCGAGGGGATGCACGCCCCGACCACGTGGTAGCCGGCGTAGGGCTGGCGGGCGAGCTCGCGGGCAAGGAAGCCCGTGGACGCCTCGGATCCGATCAGCAGCACGCGGGACGAGTAGCGGCCCTTGGCGCGCTGCACGTTCAGCCACTGCCGCCACATCCAGCGGCTGAGCACGAGCGTCACGAGTCCGAGCGGCAGCGCGATGATGATGTAGCCGCGCGCGAAGTCGATGCGGCCGAGGAAGGCCACGATGGCCAGCAGCCCGAACAGCCGCACGGTGGCGTCGAGGATCAGCCGGTACTCCTGCGGCCCCGTGCCCAGCACGCGGTAGCCGCGGGTGCCGTACAGCCCGAGCGCGACCATCCAGCTCGCGATGATCACGAGCGAGATGAGCGAGTAGCTCACGGCGACGCCCTCGTAGTCGCCGTTGAAGGCGACGTCGGAGGTCTCGAAGCCGAACCACGCGATCTGGACGCCGAAGACGACCCAGACGAGGACGAGGAGGTCGGTGACGACGAGGCCGATCGCGTAGGTGCGGCGCCAGTCGTGCGCCCGCAGGCCGTCCGCCTCGGTGAGCGGGCCGGCGTCCGCGCGCACCCCCTTCGCGGCCCTGTCCGTCATGCTCCGTCGCGTGCCGGTCTCCCGTGCGTCCGCGTCGTGCGTGGCCTTCTGTTCGATCATCGTCCCCCCAAGCCGATGGTGCATCCCCCTGAGGCGCCGTCGGCTCTTGGGATCGAGACTACAGGCGTTGCCGGCGATGCTCGGTGGCGCGTCCGTGATCGGCCCCGCAGGGCGACCGTCGGGGGACAGGAGGGGACCAGGCGGATCAGATCCGCGTCCAGGTGCCCCCGTCGCGGCGGGTGATGCTGGCCCGGGGGATCTCGACGAGCTCGGCGGCACGACCCCGGACCGCGCCCGCGATGCGCTCGGCCGCCGCGTCGTCGTCGGCGGTGAAGCGCACCGTGAGCCGGGGTTCGCCGCGGACGACCTGGATGTCGTTCGCCTCGAGGGTGGCGATCCGGGCGGCCTCGTCGTCGGCGGCCGGGAGGACGGCGGCGGGATGGGCGCCCGGTCGGAGCGCGCCGACGGTCATGGTGATGCGATAGGAGGGCACGGTCCATGGTCTCGCACGCGGAGGCGCGCCTTAAATGGAGAACGGCCCCGACCACATGGTCGGAGCCGTTCTCGGAAGCTCAGCGTGCTGCGCTCACCAGGGGCGAGCGGGTGGCATTAGAGCGGGCGGATGTTCTCAGCCTGGGGGCCCTTGGGGCCCTGGGCGACCTCGAACTCGACCTTCTGGTTCTCGTCGAGCGACTTGTAGCCGCCCGTCGCGATCGCGGAGTAGTGAGCGAACACATCCGCGGTTCCGTTGTCGGGAGCGATGAAGCCGAAGCCCTTTTCAGCGTTGAACCACTTGACGGTGCCTGTTGCCATGACGATATTTCCTTCAAAAAGAGATGCATCGATCCCGGGACCCGGGACCGCGGGTCGCCTACCCTCGTGACCCCTCCGGCGGACCGGGCGGATCGTGAGAACCTGACGACTTGTGTCCAACCCTAGCGGGTGAAACCGCGTGAGCGGGGGATGCAGGCAGATTCTCCTGCGGTGTTTCCCTCCGTGACGCCATTAGAGGGGGGCGGCGAGGAGCGCGGGCGGCGGCCGGACGTCGGACGCGCGCGCGATGATGAGGGCATGCACATCCTGGTCGCGCGGACGCCTTCCGGCGTGCGACTCGTCGACCTCGACGCGACCGGGACCGTCACGGCCACGCGCGACGTCCCCTCCGCCGAGTGGCCGGCGGTCGCCGCCGCGCGCGAGCGCACCGACCCGGCACCGCGCTGGGTCTGGGACGACACCGCCGTCTGGGCGCGCACGCTGATCGCCGCGGGTGTCCGCGTCGCCCGCTGCCACGACCTCCGGCTCAGCCACGCGATCCTCCGGCTCTCCACGCAGACGGCCGACAGCGCTCTCGCCCGGCTGCCGGCTGGCCCGTGGGACGCGGCCGCGCCGGCCGAGCGGGAGCCCTCGGCAAGCGCCACGCTCTTCGACGACCTCGACGCGTCCGATGGTCGCTCGCCGGACGAGCTGGTGGCCGAGCTCCGCCTGCAGCTCGAGGCGATCGCGGGCAGCGCCGAGTCCGGCCGGCTGCGCCTCCTGCTCGCGGCGGAGTCGGCAGGGGCCCTCGTGGCCGCGGAGATGTCCGCCGACGGGCTGCCGTGGGACACCGCCGTCCACGACGCGCTCCTGGTCGACCTGCTCGGCGGACGGCCCGCGCACAGCGGCGCGCCTCCCGCGCTCCTGCGGCTCGCGGCGCGGATCCGGGAGATCCTCGCCGCCCCCGACCTCAACGTGGACAGCCCGCCCGACGTCCTGCGCGCGCTGCGTCGCGCCGGCGTCGACGCCTCGAGCACCCGGCAGTGGGAGCTGCAGGAGATCGACCACCCCGTCATCGCGCCGCTGCTGGAGCACAAGAAGCTGTCGCGCCTCCTCACCGCCAACGGGTGGACGTGGATGGAGACGTGGATCCGCGACGGCCGCTTCCACCCCGAGTACGTGCCCGGTGGCGTCGTCACCGGACGCTGGGCCGCCAGCGGCGGCGGGGCCCTGCAGCTGCCCCGGCAGATCCGCTCCGCCGTCCGCGCGGATCCGGGCTGGAGGCTGGTCGTCGCCGACGCGGCGCAGCTCGAGCCGCGCGTGCTCGCCGCGCTGTCGGAGGACCGCGCCATGGCCGACGCGGGTCGCGGCACCGACCTCTACCAGGGCCTCGTCGACGCGGGCGTCGTGGACACCCGCGCGCACGCCAAGGTCGCGATGCTCGGCGCGATGTACGGCGCGACCTCCGGCGAGAGCGGCCGCCTGATGCCGCGTCTCGTCCGGGCGTACCCGCGGGCCACGGGCTACGTGGAGCGCGCGGCGCGGGCCGGCGAGAGCGGGGGCGTCGTGAGCACCCGGCTCGGCCGCTCCTCGCCGCCGCCCGGCGACGCGTGGGTCGACGTGCAGCAGATCGGCCGCGCGGGCGAGGCGTCCCCGTCGGACGCCGCCCGCGCCCGCACGTCCGCCCGCGACCAGGGCCGCTTCACCCGCAACTTCGTCGTCCAGGGCAGCGCCGCCGAGTGGGCGCTGTGCTGGCTCGCCGGGCTCCGGCGCCGACTGGCCGCGCTCGAGCGGCCGGGGTCACGCCCGCACCTGGTCTTCTTCCTGCACGACGAGGTCATGGTGCACACGCCGGACGACCGCGTCGACGAGGTGCGGGCTGCGGTCGCCGACGCCGCCGCGGAGGCCGGACGCCTGCTGTTCGGCGATGCGCCGGTCGACTTCCCCGTGACGATCGCGGTCGTCGACGACTACGCGCAGGCCAAGTGAGCCGCGCCCGGACATGACGACGCCCGGCCCCTCAGGGGACCGGGCGTCGCGGTGTCATGGGGGAGGGATCAGCCGCCGGAGGCCACGTCGCCCTTGTGGTCGTCGCCCTCGCTCGTGTTGCTGCCGGAGCCGTCGGGGGTCGACTCGTCCGAGCCGCTCTCCGTCGTGACCGAGGAGGAGGCCTCGGTGTGCTCCTCGGCGTGCGTCGTCGTGCCGTCGTCGTCGGTCGCGGTGCTCTCGTGATCTGTGCTCATGGTCCGACCGTACGCTCGCCGTGCACCACGGGGAACCCCGGTCGGCGGACACGCGGCAGACTTGGCCGGGACCCCGATGGCCGCGAGGATGGGACCATGACCGATCCCGCCACCGTCGCGCCCGCTCCCGCTCCCGCTCCCACCGATCCGGCGGAGGTCCTCGCCGTCTACCGTTCGCGGCGTGAGCAGATGGTGGTCATGCCCCAGGGCAACCTGGCCCTCGTCAACACGCAGTGGATCTCCCACGACGCCGCACCGCAGCCCGTCTACGGCATACCCGGCACGTGGTCGCCCCTCGAGCCCGGCGTCTCCGGCCTCCGGGTCCAGGCGACCGCGGCGGACGGCCTCCGCGTCGACGGCGTGCTCGTCGACGGCGAGGCGATCGTGCGCGGCCGCGACGATCCGCAGCCCTCGTCCGTCGTCGCCAGCGACACCGTCTCGGCGTTCGTGATCGCGAACGAGGAGGGCACGTACGCGCTCCGCGTCTGGGACGCCGAGTCCGACGCGATCCGCGACTTCGGCGGCATCGACGCGTTCCCGTACTCCGAGGAGTGGGTCGTGAAGGCCGACTTCACGCCCATCGAGGGGGGCCGCGCGATGGGCTTCGAGCACCTCAAGGACGACGGAGCGACGAAGGACAAGGTCGTGCCCGGCGAGATCACCTTCACGAAGGACGGCGTCGACTACGAGCTGGCCGCCTTCCGCGAGGGACGCGCCCTCCTGCTGGTCTTCTCCGACGCCACGAGCGGCGAGTCGACGTACGGCGTGGGCCGGTTCCTCATGGTCGCGCCGTCGCCCGACGGCACGATCACGCTGGACTTCAACCGCGCCTACCTGCCCCCGTGCGCCTTCAGCTACAACTTCAACTGCCCGATGCCGCCCAAGCAGAACCGCTTCGCCGTCCCCATCGAGGCGGGGGAGAAGAACGTGCTCGCTCAGGGCGGCGGCCTGCTGCACTAGGTCAGTCGGCGGATCCACCGGGAGGCCGGGCGGGACGGCCGCGACGGGGCGCCGTGCCGAGACCAACGGGCCGTGCGCCCGTCGCCCGTGCCTCGCCGATCCGGCGCTCCGCCGCGTCGAGGAACGCGAGGCGGGCACGCACCTGAGCCTCCTGCGCATCCACGGCGAGGAGCCGCGCGATCACGACGTCGTCGCCGACCGCCTCCAGCTCGGACCGCGCACGCGCGAGTTCGGCCGCCGCGGCGCGCGAGCTCTCCCGGTGGATGCGCACGACCTCGGCTGCGTCGGCCCCGGGCAGCGACAGCGCGAGGGCGACCTTGACCAGCAGCTCGTCGCGCGGCCCGACGGTGCCGACGCTCGCCGCGAGCCAGGCCTCGACCTCCGCGGTACCCGCCCGGGTGATCGTGTACGGCACGTGCCCTGCGTCGTCGGTGGCGCCCTTGACAACGAGCCCGTCGCGCTCGAGCCGGTCGAGCGTGTTGTAGATCTGGCCGACGTTGAGCGGGGCAGCGGTGCCCGTGCGTCGCGAGAACTCCGTCCGCAGCTGGTAGCCGTAGCAGGTGCCCTCCGTGAGCACGGCGAGGAGCGCGTGCCGTACCGACATGCCCGCCTCGCCTCCCGGCCCGGCGGGCCGACACCTGGAGCATAGGCATTCCCGGCATGCATCCCGGTCGGACCCGCCGTGGCCTCGGAAGCCGACGTCGCGACCTGCTGCGGCGCGTCGCGACCCGCATGTTGCCCGCGCACAGGATCACCCGTCATGATGGGACCCGTCGGCGCTCGCGCCGGCCGCACCGGCAGGTGTGGAGCTCGTCCATCGCACGCAGATCGTTGGGGAAGACGCATCTGATCGGATGGAGGAGACCCATGGAAGCACCCGTCGCCAACTCAAGACCGGCTCGAGGAGTGCTCTACGTGCACTCCTCCCCTCGCGCGCTCTGCCCCCATGTCGAATGGGCCGCCGGTCGTGCGCTCGGTCACGCCGTGAACTTCACGTGGGACCCGCAGCCGGTGCTGAACGGTGCCATGCGCGCCGAGTACTACTGGGAGGGCCCGGAGGGCTCGGGCGCTGCCATCGCCAGCGGGCTCCGCGGCTGGGAGCACCTCCGCTACGAGGTCACCGAGGACGCCGGCCCCGGCCGCGACGGCGGTCGTTGGATGCACACGCCCGACCTCGGCGTCTTCTTCGCGCAGACCGACACGGCCGGCAACACCGTCATCCCGGAGGACCGCATCCGGTACGCGCTCGACGTCGCCGGCTCCAACACGCTGGAGCTGCACCGCGAGCTGCGCCTCGCCATGGGCCAGGCCTGGGACGACGAGCTCGAGGCGTTCCGCCACGCGAGCGACTTCAGCCCGGTCGTCTGGCTGCACAAGGTCGGCTGACCCGGGAACGACGCCCGGCGCGCGGCTCCTCCCCGCACGCCGCACGACGAGAGGCCCCGACCATCATGTCGGGGCCTCTCGTCGTGCGTGCCGCTAGACGCTGCGGAACGCGATGACGGCGTTGTGCCCGCCGAAGCCGAACGAGTTGCTGATCGCGAGCAGGTCGGCGTTCCCCAGCGAGCGGGGCGACGTGACCACGTCGAGCGCGATGTCCGGGTCCTGCTCCGTGAGGTTGATCGTCGGGGGAGCGGTGCGCTCCGCCAGCGCCTTCACGGTGAAGACGGCCTCGATGGCACCCGCGCCGCCGAGGAGGTGGCCCGTGGACGCCTTCGTGGCGCTCACGGGGATGCCGTGCACGGCGGCGCCGAACACGCGCTCGAGCGCCTTGTACTCGGCGATGTCGCCGACGGGCGTGCTCGTCGCGTGCACGTTGATGTGCGAGACGTCCGAACGCGAGTAGCCGGCGCCCTCGACGCTCTGGATCATGGCGCGCGCCGCAGCCGTGCCCTCGGGGTCCGGGGCCGTGATGTGGAACGCGTCGCTGGTCACCGCGCCGCCCACGAGCTCGGCGTAGATGCGGGCACCCCGGGCCTTCGCGTGCTCCTCGGTCTCGAGGACGAGCGCCGCACCTCCCTCGCCGAGCACGAAGCCGTCGCGCGCGATGTCGTACGGGCGCGAGGCGCGCTGCGGGTCGTCGTTGCGCTTCGACAGCGCCTGCATCGCGGCGAACGACGCGATGGGGAGCGGGTGGATGGACGCCTCGGAACCGCCGGCGACGATGATGTCGGCGCGTCCCGCCTGGAGGTGCTCGTACGCGCTGGCGATGGACTCGGTGCTGGACGCGCAGGCCGAGACGACGGTCTGGATGCCGGCGCGTGCACCGAGGTCCATGCCGACCGCTGCGGCGGGCCCGTTGGGCATGAGCATGGGGACGGTCATGGGCAGGACCCGGCGAGGGCCCTTCTCGCGGAGCGTGTCCCAGGCGTCGAGGAGCGTCCAGACGCCGCCGATGCCGGTCGCCCAGTCCACGGCGAAGCGCAGCGGGTCGACCTCGGGGGATCCGGCGTCGGCCCACGCCTCACGCGCGGCCGTGAGCGCGAACTGGCTGGACGGGTCGAGGCGCTTGGTCTCGATCCGCTGCATCACCTTGGAGGACGGCACCTTGGCCTGCCCGGCGAAGGTGACGGGGATCTCCCACTTGGCGACCCAGTCCTGCTCGAGCGTGCTGATGCCCGACTCGCCGCGGAGGAGCGCCTGCCAGGTGTCCTCGGCTGTGCCGCCGAGCGGAGACGTCGCACCGATGCCGGTGACGACGATCTTCTTGGGGGTGGTCATGCGTGGCGTCTCCTCGACGTCGGGAACAGGGGAGGGAGATGGCCGGCCCCGTGAGCGGGACCGGCCATGCTCCGCGCGGTCAGGACTGCGCGTTGGTGATGAAGGTGACCGCGTCGCCGACGGTCTTGAGGTTCTTGACTTCCTCGTCGGGGATCTTGACGTCGAACTTCTCCTCGGCGTTGACGACGATCGTCATCATCGAGATCGAGTCGATGTCCAGGTCGTCGGTGAACGACTTGTCCATCTCGACGGTGTCGGTGGCGATCCCGGTCTCGTCGTTGACGAGCTCGGCCAGGCCGGCCAGGACTTCTTCGGTGGACAGTGCCATGTGTATCTCCTCGTGGTTCGTGATGACCGGAACAGCTTATGGGGCGGTGGGGCTCAGGGCAGGACGACGACCTGCGCGCCGAAGACGAGTCCCGCGCCGAACCCGATCTGGAGGGCGAGGCCGCCGGAGAGCGACGGGTCCTCCTCGAGCAGGCGGTGGGTGGCGAGCGGGATCGACGCGGCGGAGGTGTTGCCCGTGGTGGCGATGTCGCGCGCGATGGCGACGGACTCGGGGAGGCCCAACTGCTTCGCGAACTCGTCGACGATGCGCATGTTGGCCTGGTGCGGGATGAAGGCGGCGAGCTGCTCCGGGGCGACGCCGGCACGGTCGAGCGCCTCCTTGGCGACCTTGACCATCTCCCAGACGGCCCACCGGAAGACCTTCTGACCGTCCTGGCGGAGCGTCGGCCACGCAGATCCGTCGCGCATGCTCTTCAGGGTGCCGGTCATGCCGACGGCGTCCCAGTTCGAGCCGTCGGATCCCCAGACCGTCGGCGAGATGCCGGGGGTGTCGCTCGGGCCGACGATCGCGGCGCCGGCGCCGTCGCCGAGCAGGAACGAGATGGAGCGGTCGGTCGGATCGACGATGTCGGACAGCTTCTCGGCGCCGACCACGAGGACGTATTCCGCGAGGCCCGACCGGATGAAGGAGTCGGCCTGCGCGATGCCGTAGGTGTATCCGGCGCACGCGGCCGAGATGTCGTAGGCGGGCGCGGGGTTCGCGCCGATGCGGTCGGCGAGGAGCGCCGCCATCGACGGCGTCTGCACGGTGTTGCTCACGGTGCTGACGAGGACGATGCCGATCTGCTCCGGACGGATGCCCGCCTTCGCGATGGCCTCGAGCGACGCCGTGGTCGCGAGGTCGACCGCGTCGACGTCCGCGCCGGCGCGCTTGCGCGTGATGATGCCGGTGCGCTGGCGGATCCACTCGTCCGAGGAGTCGATCGGGCCGACGAGGTCGTCGTTCGGGACGTCGAGCTCGCCGCGCGCGGCACCGAGCCCCCAGATGCGGGTGAAGCGCTCGACCACGGGCGCGGTCTGGATGGTGGGGCGGGGCTGGTCGGTCATGGGTGCCTGTTCGGTGTCGGTGAGGCGGGATCAGGCGTGCGCATCGAGCATGTCGATGGCCGCCGGGAGGTCGTCAGGGGTGGAGAGCGCGAGCGTCGGAAGGCCCTTGAGCCCGCGCTTGGCGAGGCCGGTGAGCGCGCCGGCGGGAGCCACCTCGATGAGGCCGGTGACGCCCGCGGCGGCGAACGCCTCCATGCAGAGGTCCCAGCGGACCGGGCTCGCCACCTGGCCCACGACGAGGTCGAGGTACGCGGCACCGGACTCGACGCGGCTGCCGTCGCGGTTGGTCCAGAAGGGGAAGCGCGGGTCACGGGGCGCGAGCGGGGCGACGGCCGCGCGCAGGGCGTCGACCGCGGGAGCCATGTGGTGCGTGTGGAACGCGCCCGCGACCTGGAGGGGGATGACGCGCGTGCCGCGGAGGGGCTCGGCCTGGAGCGCGGCGAGGGCCTCGGGAGCGCCGGCGACGACGATCTGGCCACCGCCGTTGAAGTTGGCCGGCTCGAGGTCCAGCTCGGCGAGGCGCGCGAGGACGGCGTCCTGGTCGCCGCCGACGACGGCGCTCATGCCCGTTCGGGTGATCGCGGCGGCCTCGGCCATCGCGTCGCCGCGGGTGCGCACGACGCGCATCGCCTCGTCGTCCGTCAGGATCCCCGCGCCAGCCGCAGCCGTGATCTCGCCGACCGAGTGGCCCGCGATGCCGGCCACGTACGCGTCCCGGCCGTCCGCGAGGAGCGCGTGCAGGGCGACGATCCCCGCCGCCACGATGAGCGGCTGCGCGACCGCGGTGTCGCGGATCGTGTCGGCGTCGGACGTGGTGCCGTGGGTGACGAGGTCGAGTCCCGCCGCCGCGCCCAGCTCGCCCAGCCGCCGCGCGTGCTCCGGGTGCTCGAGCCAGGGGGAGAGGAATCCGGGCTTCTGGGAGCCCTGGCCCGGGCAGACGACGATGATCATCCGTCCATCCTCCCGTCCTGAGGAGGGCGGGCCGGAGTCGGCCTCCTACAGAGGATCCGCCAGGACGTTGTTCCGATGCCACACGAGATGCCCGTCACCGCGCCGCCTGGCGCTTGGGCCGCGCGCGACCGGAGGCCTGCTGCTTGGGGACCGTGGTACCGGCCTCCGCGATGCTGCCGATGATGAGCGCGGCCTGGAGGATGAGCGCCTCGCGGGCGCCCGTCGCGTCCCAGCCGATGACGTCGGAGACGCGCTTCAGCCGGTAGCGCACCGTGTTGGGGTGCACGAACAGCTCGCGCGCGGTCGCCTCGAGGGACCGGCCGGTGTCGAGGTAGCACCACAGCGTGGCCAGCAGCTCGGTCGAGTGCGCCTGGAGCGGCTTGTAGATCCGGTTGATGAGCGTCGACCGGGCCAGCGGGTCGCCGGCGAGGGCGCGCTCCGGCAGGAGGTCGTCCGCGAGCGTCAGCCGCGGGGCATTGCGCCACGACCGGGCGACGGCGAACCCGGCGAGTGCCGCCCGCGCGCTGCGCGACGCCTCCACCAGGCTCGGCACCTCGTGGCCGAGGACGAGGTGGCCCGCGCCGAACCCCGGCTCCAGCTGCGTCGCGATCTCGAGGAAGGACACGGGGGGCGCCTCCGCCGCGGCGGCCTCAGGGTCGACGACCGCGGGGGACGCCCGTCCGATGACGAGGACCAGGCGGCTGCCCTGGACCCCGATGAGCACGTCCGCCTCCAGGTGCCGCGCCGTGCGGCGCAGCTGGTCGACGTCGAGCACCGCGGGCGCCGTGCCGACGAGCACGGACACCTCACCGTGGCCGTGCCAGCCGAGCGCGGCGATCCGCGACGGCAGCTCGTCGTCGTACTCGCCGGAGAGGATGCTGTCGACGACGAGCGCCTCCAGCCGGGCGTCCCACAGGCCACGGGCCTCGGCGGCACGCGCGTAGACGTCCGCCGCGGCGAACGCGATCTCGCGGGAGTACAGCAGGATCGCGTCGCGGACCGTGCGGTGCCGGTCGCGGACGCGGTCCTCCACGACCTCCACCGTGACGCGGATGAGCTGCAGCGTCTGCTGGAGGCTCACCGAGCGCAGGAGCTCGCGGGGCGCGGCGCCGAACACGTCGGCCGCAATCCAGGGGGTCGAGTCAGGATCGTCGTACCAGTGGATGAACGACGTGATGCCGGCCTGCGCGACGAGACCGACGGCGGACCGCCGCCCCGGCGGCATGTCGCCGTACCAGGGCAGCGTGTCCTCCAGCCGCTTGAGAGTCGCGCTCGCGAGCTCCCCCGAGAGGGACCGGAGCCACGTCAGCGTCTCCGCCTTCGTCTCCCCGGTCTCCACGTCGGTGTCGTGCCTGTCGCTCGGTGTCACGTCAGGTCGGCGCAGCTCACGCCTCGCCGCCGGCCGATCCGGTGGTGCCGGCGTTCACGTCGAGCAGGCGGTACTTGTCGATCGCCCACTTCGGCGCGTCCTGGTCGACCTTCCCCTGCTTCGCGAGGCGCTGCAGCGTCTTCACGACCATCGACGGACCGTCGATCGCGAAGAAGCGGCGGGCCGCCGGACGCGTGTCCGAGAAGCCGAAGCCGTCGGCGCCGAGCGTCGAGTAGTCGCCGGGGACGAACTGGCGGATCTGGTCGGGCACCGCATGCGAGAAGTCGGTGACCGCGACGAACGGGCCCTCGGCGTGGCGCAGCTTCTCCTCCAGGTACGGGACCCGGGTCTCGGAGTGCGGGTGGAGCATGTTGTGCTCCTCCGCGGCCAGGCCGTCGCGGCGCAGCTCGCCCCACGACGTGACGGACCAGACGTCGGCGGACACGCCCCAGTCGTCGGCCAGCAGCTGCTGTGCCTCGAGGGCCCACGGGACCGCGACGCCGGACGCCATGAGCTGCGCCTTCGGGCCGTCGACCCAGCCGTCCTTGAGCTTGTAGACGCCGCGGACGATGCCGTCCACGTCGACGCCCTCGGGCTCGCTCGGGTGGATGATCGGCTCGTTGTAGACCGTCAGGTAGTACATGACGTTCGGGTCCTCGTGCTGCCCGCCGTACATGCGCTCGAGGCCAGACCGCACAACGTGGCCGATCTCGTAGGCGTACGCCGGGTCGTAGGCGACGATCGCGGGATTCGTCTGCGCGAGGACGAGCGAGTGCCCGTCCGCGTGCTGGAGGCCCTCGCCGGTGAGCGTGGTGCGTCCCGCGGTGGCGCCGATGAGGAAGCCGCGCGCCATCTGGTCGCCCGCCGCCCAGATCGCGTCGCCCGTGCGCTGGAACCCGAACATCGAGTAGAAGACGTAGATCGGGATGAGCGGCTCGCCCTGCGTCGAGTACGTGGTGCCGAGGTTGGTGAACGCCGCCAGGGCGCCCGCCTCGTTGATGCCCACGTGCACGATCTGGCCCCGCGGGCTCTCCTTGTAGGAGAGCAGCAGCTCGCGGTCGACCGACGTGTAGTGCTGGCCGTTCGGGTTGTAGATCTTCGCCGTCGGGAAGAAGGCGTCGATGCCGAACGTGCGGGCCTCGTCCGGGATGATCGGGACGACGCGGTTGCCGAAGTCCTTCGAGCGGATGAGGTCCTTCAGCAGCCGGACGAACGCCATGGTCGTGGCGATCTCCTGCGTGCCGGAGCCCTTCTTGGAGATGCGGTACGCGGAGTCGTCCGGCAGCGTGATCGCCGTGTGCTTCGTGCGGCGCTCGGGCGAGTAGCCGCCGAGCGCGCGACGGCGCTCCTGCATGTACTGGATGGCCTCGTCGTTCTGACCGGGGTGGTAGTACGGCGGCAGGTACGGGTTCTTTTCGAGCTGCGCGTCCGTGATCGGCACGCGCAGCTCGTCGCGGAACTGCTTTAGGTTGTCGAGCGTGAGCTTCTTCATCTGGTGGGTCGCGTTGCGCCCCTCGAAGCTCGGGCCGAGACCGTAGCCCTTGACGGTCTTCGCGAGGATCACCGTGGGCTGACCGGTGTGCTCGCTCGCCGCCTTGAACGCCGCGTAGACCTTGCGGTAGTCGTGGCCACCGCGCTTGAGGTTCCAGATCTGGTCGTCGGTGTAGCCCTCGACGAGCTTCGCGGTGCGCTCGTCGCGCCCGAAGAAGTTCTCGCGAATGTAGGCGCCGCTCTCGGCCTTGTAGGTCTGGTAGTCGCCGTCGGGCGTGCGGTTCATCAGGTCGAGGAGCGCCCCCTCGGTGTCGCGGGCGAGCAGGTCGTCCCACTCGCGGCCCCAGACCACCTTGATGACGTTCCAGCCGGCACCGCGGAAGAAGCTCTCGAGTTCCTGGATGATCTTGCCGTTGCCGCGGACGGGGCCGTCGAGCCGCTGCAGGTTGCAGTTGATGACGAAGTTGAGATTGTCGAGCTTCTCGTTCGCTGCGACCTGGAGCTGGCCGCGGCTCTCGACCTCGTCCATCTCGCCGTCGCCGAGGAAGGCCCAGACCTGCTGGTCTGACGCGTCCTTGATCCCGCGGTTGGTGAGGTACTTGTTCGCCTGCGCCTGGTAGATCGCGTTGATCGGTCCGAGGCCCATCGAGACCGTGGGGAACTGCCAGAACTCCGGCATGAGCCGCGGGTGCGGGTACGAGGAGAGCCCGCCGCCCTCGTGGCTCTTCTCCTGGCGGAAGCCGTCGAGCTGGTGCTCGCTCAGGCGTCCCTCGAGGAAGGCGCGGGCGTAGGTGCCGGGGGAGGCGTGACCCTGCACGAAGACCTGGTCGCCGCCGCCCGGGTGGTCCTGGCCGCGGAAGAAGTGGTTGTAGCCGACCTCGTACAGGGCGGCCGAGGACGCGTACGTGGCGATGTGCCCGCCGACCGCGATGCCGGGGCGCTGTGCCCGGTGCACCGTGACGGCCGCGTTCCACCGGATCCACGCGCGGTAGCGGCGCTCAAGGTCCTCGTCGCCGGGGAAGTCGGGCTCGTTCTCCGGGGCGATGGTGTTGATGTAGTCCGTGGTCGGGACCATCGGCACACCCAGGTGCAGCTCCTTCGAGCGCTTGAGGAGGCTGAGCATGACGTCGCGCGCGCGACCCCGGCCCTGCGTCTCGACGAGCCCGTCGAGGGACTCGTTCCATTCGGCGGTCTCTTCCGGATCCTGATCGGTGTGGTTCACCGAGTACGGATCCTGGTCGTTGACAGTCACCCTCGACCTCTTCCTGTGGTGTGCAGACATCGTCTTCGGTGCCACGGGGCTCGAAGGGTGCGAGACCGCGCGTACGCCGAGGGCCAGCCTACCCATGCCGACCGACGGTCACGGACGACGGGCACGGTGCTCTGCGCGGGCGTCTCCCGCGTCGGCGCTGGACTTCGCGGGTGCCGGGCGTAGTGTGGCTCCTCGTGCCAGACAGGGGACATCTGTCGGCACGGAAGGATCCGCACCCCATGGCCCTGGCCAACGACACACAGGCTCCCGACTTCGAGCTCGCCAACCAGTTCGGCGAGCGGGTCCGGTTGAGCGAGTACCGCGGGCACCGCGCGGTCGCCCTCGTCTTCTTCCCCCTGGCCTTCTCCGGTACGTGCACCGGCGAGATGTGCCAGCTGGAGGAGAACCTCGGCCTCTTCGCCGACAGCCGCGTGGAGCTCATCGGCATCAGCGTCGACAGCAAGCACACGCTGCGCGCGTGGGCCGAGCAGCAGGGCATCGACTTCCAGCTGCTCGCCGACTTCTGGCCCCACGGCCAGGTGGCAAAGGAGTACGGCGTCTTCCTGGAGGGGAAGGGCTTCGCGAACCGCGCGACCTTCCTCATCGACACGCGCGGCATCATCCGCGGCAGCTTCATCACGGCACCCGGCGAGGCGCGCGAGCTCGAGGCGTACCGCACCGCCATCCGCGACCTGGCGCTCGTCCCGGCCTGATCGGCCCGGCGCCGACCGGCCCGGTCAGCTGAGGATGTTGACGGCCCGGGCGATCACGAGCGCGAGGATCACGAAGCCGGCGAACGCCTCGAGCGCCATGAGCGCCTTGGCGCGGTGGGACAGCGGCATGACGTCGGTGGGGCTGTAGGCCATCGAGTTCGTGAGCGAGAAGTACGCATAGTCGACGAAGCCCGGGACCCAGTCCGCGTGCTCCGACGAGCGGCGCGCGACCTCGGACACGGCGCCCGAGTCCTCGTCCTGCGGGAAGCGGAAGTCGGCCGGCGCGAGCGCGGCGCGAGCGTGGGTCCGGCGCGCCACGGGCCCGCCTCGATCGAGCTCCCAGAAGACGAGCGCGAAGGCGAGCAGGTTCGTCGCCCACACCTGCAGGGCCGTGAGCAGCAGCTCCGGTCCCGCCTCGGAGGCGTCGACCAGCGCAACGACCAGCACGACGAGGCTCACCTGGTTGGCGACCACGAGCAGACCGCCGAGCGCGAGGCCCAGGCCGCGCGACCACGGGGTCTCGCGGACGAAGCGACGCGGGTTCAGCGCGAGCAGCGGCACGAGCAGGCCGACGGCGATCACCGCCACCGTGATGCGGAGGCCCGTCGGGACCGCGGTGGGCGCGATCGCGTAGAGGACGACGGCGACGACGAGCCCGACGGCGGCGGGCCACCGGGGCTCCGCGACGGTCCGGCGGGAGGGATGGATGGGCACGGGGGAGAGGCTACGGCGCGCGCCCGGGATGCGGCCGGGACGCGCCGATGCGGTCGGCTAGCATGGCCGGGCGCCCGGCGAGCGGGCGCTGGGGCCCTTAGCTCAGTTGGTAGAGCGCCACGTTTACACCGTGGATGTCGTCGGTTCGAGCCCGGCAGGGCCCACCGCGAACGGGCGGTCACGTCCCGGACGATGCCGGACGCTCTGCGGCACGGGATCAGAGCCGGGTGCCGAGCCCCCGGACCAGCAGGTCGATCCCGAACGCGAAGTCGCCGGTGGGATCCTCCTCGCCGTCCCGGGCGGTCAGCAGGCCGAGGCGGTCGAGCTGGACGCGCTGCTGCTCGTGCACCACATGGCCGAGCACGAAGTGCAGGATCGCCGATGCCGCGCGAGCGCAGTCGGCCTCCCCGAGACCGCCGGCGGCGACGGCCGCGGACAGCGTGTCGCGGGCCGCCGACGCGCCGAGCCCCATCGCGGTGGTGCTGGCCACGACCTCCGCGCCGTCGCGGTGGGCGAGGAGCGCCGCCCGCAGGGTCGCCGCGGCGATCCGGACCCGCTCCCGCCAGTCCGGATGCCGAGGGGACCGACCCGTCGTCGCGGCCTGGGCCTCCGCGACGATGCGGTCGGCCAGCTCCGCGAGGAGGCTCTGCTTGTCCGGGAAGTGCCAGTAGAGGGCGCTCGGCTGCACGTCGAGGGCGGCGGCGAGGCGGCGCATCGTGAAGTCGGGGAGGCCGTGCTCGTCGAGGATCCGCAGGGCCGTGCGGGCGACGTCGTCACGCGTGTGCCGCCCCGTCGCATGCGCCCGTGCCATGCGCCCAATATAGTGAACGCCGTTCAGGTGGACGTCGTCCAGGTGGACGTCGTCCACGTCGGTGCCGGCCGCATCACGCAGAAGGAAGCCCATGCCCCCCTCCCGTTCCCTGCCCCGCAGCGCCGACCGTCGCACGCCCCTCGACGCCACCGACCTCGCTCGGGTCGCCGTGCTCGCCGCGGTCGTCGCGGTCCTCGGGCTCCCCGGGAGCATCAGCGTGCTCGGGGGCGTCCCCATCACCGCCCAGACGCTCGGCGTCATGCTCGCCGGAGCCGTCCTCGGGGCCCGCCTCGGTGCGCTCGCCCTGGCCGTCCTGCTCGCGCTCGTCGCGGTGGGGCTGCCGCTCCTCTCCGGCGGGACCGGCGGTCTCGGCGTCTTCCTCGGACCCTCCGGCGGCTACCTCGTGGGCTGGGTCCTCGGGGCCGCAGCGGTCGGGTGGATCGTGCACCTCGGCGGTCGGCGGCCTACCGCCGTGCGCACCGCGGTGGCCATGGTGGTCGGCGGGATCGTCGTCATCTACGCGGTCGGGATCCCCGTGCAGAGCCTCGTGACGCGCCTGCCGCTGACCGAGACCGCGTTCACCAGCCTCGTCTTCCTCCCGGGCGACCTCGTCAAGGCGGCCATCGCCACGGCCATCGTGATGACGCTGGTGCGCGGCTACCCCCGTGCCTTCCGTCGCGCGTCCGGCTGGAGGCCGGCACGGGAGGACGCGGTCTCGGCGCCCGTACGGTGACCGCGGCCGAGGGGATCGACCCGCACCTGCGCCTCGCCGGTGTCGACGTGCGCCTCGGGGACGTCGATGCGCTCCGGGACGTCACGCTCGACGTGGGCGCGCGCACCCTCGCCGTCATCGGCGAGAACGGCTCGGGCAAGAGCACGTTCGCCCGGTTGGTCGGGGGCCTCGTCGCGCGCACGACGGGGGAGGCGCGCGTGCTGGGCATCGATCCCGACCGCGGATCCCGCGAGCTGAGACGACGCGTGGCCCTCGTCTTCAGCAACCCGGACGCCCAGATCGTCATGCCCACCGTGGCCGAGGACGTCGCCTTCTCCCTGCGGCCGGAGCGCCTGTCCCGCGCCGAGTCGGACGCGCGGGTCGCCGAGGCCCTCCGTCGACTCGGGATCCAGCACCTCGCCGACCGCTCGTCGCACGAGCTGTCCGGCGGGCAGAAGCAGCTGCTCGCCTTGGCGGGCGCCTTCGTCCGGCGACCGGAGCTGGTCGTCGCCGACGAGCCCACGGCGTACCTCGACGCCCGGAACGCCCGCCGCGTCGCCGACCACCTGTTCGAGGACGGCCACCGGCTCGTGCTCGTCACCCATGACCTCGCCGCCGCCGCCCGGTGCGACGCCGCCGTCCTCTTCGCCGGCGGCCGCCTGGTCCGCACGGGCGCACCGGCCGCCGTCATCGCCGAGTACGAGGCGATGCTCGGGTGACGCCCGCCGACCCGCGACGTCCCGGCCGCCTCGAGCGCATGCCGGCCGGACCCGAGCTGGTCCTGCTCATGGTCGTCGTGCTCGGCGTCTCGGTACTGCCCTCCACGTGGTGGGGCGCGGGCATCGCGGTCCCCGTGCCGGTCATCGCGTACGCGGCCGCGCAGCTCGGCGACGGCTGCATGGGCCTCCGACGCCTCGCAGGACAGGTGAGGGCCGTGCGGTGGGTGATGCTCTTCACGCTCGTCAGCCAGATCGTCCTGCTCGGGCCGGAGCCCGCGGTGGCGAACACCGCGCGCGTCACGGCGGCGATCACCGTGGCCGGCCTGCTCGTCCTCACGACCTCCATGACCGCTCTCCTCGACAGCATCGAGCGCGGGCTGGTCCCGCTGCGGCGGCTCGGCGTCGACACGGAGCGGATCGCGCTGCTCCTCACGGTCACCGCCGGCACCGTGCCGGTCCTCGGACGCCTGGCGGGGGACGTCCGGGAGGCCCAGCGGGCGCGGGGAGCACGCCCGGGCCTCCGCACCTTCGTCGTCCCCTTTCTCGTCGTCGCCCTCAAGCACGCGGACCAGCTCGGCGACGCGCTCACCGCCCGCGGGGTCAGATGAGAGGCCGAGCGGCAGCGGCCCGATCGCGATGTCCGCGGGCAGCGCGGGCCGGGTCGCCGCGGGCGTGTCGCGGTAGCATCCACCCATGAGCTCCGACACGGCCGACGACGCCGCCGCCTGGTCGGTCGTCGACGCCGCGACGCACGGGTCGAGCGAACGACGCGGATCGGCCCAGCGGAGCCTCTGGCCCCTCGAGCCCCTCGTCCCGTCGCCGGGCATCGCGTCCGACGTGCCGGAGGACGACGACGCCCCTCGCCGCGGCACCCGCCGACGCTGATCCGCGCGCGGCCCGTGGCGGGCCGCAGTCGCCCCTTCGTTACGATGGCCAGGTGATCCCCACCCTCGCCGACGTCGTCCGGGTCGTCGAGGACGCGTGGCCGCCCGCCGGCGCCTCCGAGTGGGACGCCTCCGGCCTCGTCTCAGGCGATCCGCGCCGATCGGTCCGCCGCATCCATCTCGCCGTCGACGCCGTGCGGGCGACGGTGGACGAGGCCGTCGCCGCCGACGCCGACCTGCTCCTCGTGCACCACCCGCTGCTCCTCCGCGGCGTCACCACCGTCGCCGAGACCGGCTACAAGGGGGCGCTCCTCGCCGACCTGATCCGGGCCGGCTGCGCCCTGCACGCATCCCACACCACGGCCGACGTCGTCGAGGACGGCACATCGGGACGTCTCGCCGCCCTCCTCGGACTCGTGCCCGGGACGATCCGACCGCTCGATCCAGCCCCGGGCGGCGTGCTGGGCATCGGCCGCGTCGGCGACCTGCCCGCGCCGACGACGCTCGGCCGACTCGCCGGGGAGCTGGCGCGGATCCTGCCGCCCACGGCGACGGGGATCCGCGTCGCCGGGCCCTACGACGCGCCGGTCACCCGCGTGGCCCTCTGCGGGGGAGCCGGGGACTCGCTGCTCGCCGCGCCCGAGGTGGTCACCGCCGACGTCTACATCACGTCCGACCTCCGGCACCACCCGGCCAGCGAGGCGCGCGAGTCCGCCGCCCTCCACGGCGGCACGCCGTACCTCATCGACACCTCCCACTGGGCGAGCGAGTGGCTGTGGCTCGACCAGGCCGCGGACACGCTGCGATCGGCGCTGCCCGAGGTCGAGGTCACCGTCAGCGACATCCGCACCGACCCCTGGGACTTCGCCGTCATGCAGTGACCGGCAGCCGCGCGGACCGGTCCGCGCATCCACGACACGCATCGCGTGCCCGCCTATGCAGGCGGAGCAGCACCACGAGAGGGAGAGCATGAAAGCCGATCCGAGCATCCAGAAGGAGCTCCTCGACCTGCAGGAGATCGACACCCGGCTCACGCACCTCACGCGCCAGCTCGCGCAGCTCCCGCAGCTGAAGGAGGTCGACGCGCTGCAGCGGGAGATGGAGCTCGTCCGCCGTCGGCTCGGGGAGCGGACCGGCGTCGTCGAGGATGCCCGGACGGAGCTCGCCCGCATCGAGTCCGACGTCGCCGTCGTGCAGGCCCGGATGGACCGCGATCGCACGCGAATCGAGGCGGGCGGCAGCTCCAAGGACGTCCAGGCGCTGGAGCGCGAGCTGGAGTCGCTGCTGCGCCGCCGCGACACGCTCGAGGAGGTGCAGCTCGAGGTCATGCAGCGGCTCGAGGAGGCCCAGGCCGCGCAGGCCGAGGTCGTGGTCGAACGCGACGCCCTCGCCGAGCGCCTCGCCGCCGTGGAGGCGGAGCGCGACGCCGCCGCCGTGGAGCTGCGGGTCCAGGCCGAGCAGGCGAAGAAGGACCGGGACGCGCTCGCCCCGCGGTTCCCCGAGGACCTCCTCGCCCTCTACGAGAAGCAGCGTGCGCGGTACGGCGTCGGCGCCGCGATGCTGCACCGCGGCATCTCCCTCGGCAGCAACATCGCCCTGCACCAGAGCGACCTGGACGCGCTGCGCAAGCGCGCGCCCGACGACGTGGTGATCGATCCCGAGAGCAACGCGATCCTCGTGCGCACGGACGAGTCCGGCCTCTAGCGGGAGCGCCGGCGGGGAGCGCCTGCCCTAGACTCGTCCCCGCGGATGGGTCGGCAAGACGGTCGCGCCGCGGAGGATCCCGAGAGGGGGAGACCGCGTCGAGGAACGTCCGGGCTCCGCAGAGCAGGGCGGTGGGTAACACCCACCCGGGGCGACCCGCGAGACAGTGCAACAGAGAGCAGACCGCCCGTCGCGGAAGCGGCGGGTGAGGGTGAAACGGCGGTGTAAGAGACCACCAGCGGCCCGAGTGATCGGGTCGGCTATGCAAACCTCGCCCGGAGCAAGGTCGAACAGGGGACGCACAGGCTGCTCGTCCAGTCCCCGGGTAGACCGCTGGAGGGCTGCGGTGACGCAGCTCCGAGATAGATGGCCGTCCATGGTGCCGCGAGGCACCGGGACAGAACCCGGCGTATCAGCCGGCCCATCCGCATCCCGCGCATCACGACGGAGCGGCCGGATCCCTTGTGGATCCGGCCGCTCGGTCGTGCGGCGTGCGCCGCCGGTCAGTCCTCGGGCTTCGTCTTGTCGACGAGGTCGAACGCCGGCGCGTGCGTGACGGCGCCCGCCGCGTGCGCGGCCAGGGCCGCCGCGCCCATGATCCCGGCGTTGTTGCGCAGCTCCGCGGGCACGATGGGCGTGCGCAGGCGCAGCAGCGGCAGGAAGTGCTTGTGGTTCTTGGAGACGCCGCCGCCGACGATGAACAGCTCCGGCCACATCAGCTTCTCGAGCTGGCCGTAGTACACCTGCAGCCGCGCGGCCCAGCGCTTCCAGTTGAGGTGCGCGCGCTCCTTGGCGGCGTACGACGCGCGGCGCTCGAAGTCGCGCCGGCCCGCGACGTCCATGTGGCCGAGCTCGGCGTTCGGGATGAGGACGCCGTCGTGGATCAGGGCCGTGCCGATGCCCGTGCCGAGCGTCGTCATGATGACGAGACCGCGCACGTCCTTGGCGGCGCCGTAGCGGGCCTCCGCGTAGCCGGCCGCATCCGCGTCGTTGACGAACGTGATCCCGAGGCCCAGGCGCTCCTCGAAGAGCTTCTCGGCCTCGAGGCCGATCCAGCTGGGGGAGACGTTGGCGGCCGACATCGTCGTCCCGTGGACGATGGCCGCGGGGAAGCACACCCCGAGCGGCGTGCCGGCGGGGACCTCGCCGAGCGCGTCGATGATCTGCTCCACGGTCGCGACGATGTCGTCCGGCTCGCCCCCCTGGGGCGTGGGCAGCTTGACGCGCTCGCTGCACAGCTCGCCGGTCGCGACGTCCACGATGGCGCCCTTGATGCCGGTCCCGCCGATGTCGATGCCGATTGCCGTCGTCGCGTCGTCGCTCATGGAAGCGACCCTACCGGCTCGCCCGACCCGACCCGGCCTCCGGGCGCGGGGCGGACGGGCCTAGCATCGGCAGCATGAGCGACAGCGACGAGCAGTACTGGTACGACGACCGCACGGGCGAGGTGGAGAAGGGGATGCTGTCCCCGGCAGCCCACCGGATCGGCCCGTTCGCCACGGCGGAGGAGGCGGCGAAGGCGCCGCAGCGGCTGCGCGAGCGCGCCGAGAAGTGGGCCGCGGAGGAACGCGACGACGACTGATCCTCCGGGTCAGTCGGAGTAGCTCTCCGCCGCTGAGGGGAAGTCGCCGGACAGGACGTCATCGCGGTAGCGGGTCGCCGCGTCCAGCAGCACGGCGCGCATGTCCGCGTAGCGACGGACGAAGCGCGGCACGCGGCCCGAGGTGAGCCCGGCGAAGTCGGTCCACACGAGGATCTGGCCGTCGGTGCCGTTCCCCGCGCCGATCCCGATGGTGGGGATGCGCAGCTCCTCGGTCACGCGCCGCGCGACCTGCTCGGGCACCATCTCGAGCACCACGGCGAAGGCGCCCGCGTCCTCGACGGCGTGCGCGTCGGCCAGAAGCGCCTCGGCGGCGTCGCCGCGTCCCTGGATGATGTGGCCGCCGAGCCCGTGCTCGCTCTGCGGCGTGAACCCGATGTGCCCCATCACCGGGATTCCCGACGAGACGACGCGCCGGATCTGCTCGGCGCTCCGCACGCCGCCCTCGAGCTTCACGGCGTGGGCGCGGGCCTCCTTCATGAAGCGCACCGAGGTGGCGAGCGCCTGGTCCGGCCCGGACTCGTAGGAGCCGAACGGCAGGTCGGCGACCACGAGGGCCCGGGCGGCAGACGACGCGACGGCGCGCGCGAGCGGGATCAGCTCGTCCACCGTGACGGGCACGGTCGTGTCGTAGCCGAGCACGGTGTTGCCGGCCGAGTCGCCGACGAGCAGGAAGTCGATGCCGGCCTCGTCGAAGACGCCGGCGGTGAGCATGTCGTAGCTGGTGAGCCCGGTGATCCTGATGCCCTGCTCCTTGGCCCGGGCGAAGTGCCGGATCCGCACCCGCTTGGGCGGACCGGCGGGCTCGGTCGAGAGGCGGGCGGGTTCGGGCGGGGTGACGGCAGCGTCGGGGCTCTGCATGCCCCGGAGTCTACGGCGGGCCCCGCGCGCGCTCGGTCCGACCCCTGGTCAGCCGGTAGGTTGGACTCCGACGAGAGGGTGGTGGATGGACAAGCAGCGTGACTTCGTCCTGCGGACGATCGAGGAGCGCGGGATCAAGTTCGTGCGCCTTTGGTTCACCGACGTGACCGGCACCCTGAAGTCGGTGGCGATCGCCCCGGCCGAGGTCGAGGGCGCGTTCGCGGAGGGCCTCGGGTTCGACGGCTCGGCCATCGAGGGCCTCACCCGCTCGTACGAGGCCGACATGCTGGCCCACCCGGATCCGACGACGTTCCAGATCCTCCCGTGGCGCGGCGAGATCGACCCGACCGCGCGCATGTTCTGCGACATCTCGACGCCCGACGGGCAGCCGGCCATCGCGGATCCCCGCAACGTCCTGAAGCGCACCCTGGAGAAGGCGGCCGACCGCGGCTTCACCTTCTACACGCACCCCGAGATCGAGTTCTACCTGCTCGAGTCCAGCGAGTTCGGCGTCGACGGTCCGGAGCCCGTGGACGCGGCCGGCTACTTCGACAACGTCCCCGGCGGCACCGCGCACGACTTCCGCCGCCGTTCCGTCCGCATGCTGGAGGACCTCGGCATCTCGGTCGAGTTCAGTCACCACGAGGCGGGCCCCGGCCAGAACGAGATCGACCTCCGGTACGCAGACGCGCTCACTACCGCGGACAACATCATGACGTTCCGCACGGTCATCAAGGAGGTGGCCATCGAGCAGGGCGTCTACGCGACGTTCATGCCGAAGCCCCTCGCGGCGCACCCCGGCAGCGGCATGCACACGCACATGTCGCTCTTCGAGGGCGACGTCAACGCGTTCTACGCGTCCGGCGCCGAGTACCAGCTGTCCACCATCGGCCGGCAGTTCATCGCGGGCCTGCTCCGGCACGCTCCCGAGATCACGGCCGTCACGAACCAGTTCGTGAACTCCTACAAGCGGCTCTGGGGCGGCGGCGAGGCGCCGAGCTTCGTCACCTGGGGCCACAACAACCGGTCCGCGCTCGTGCGCGTTCCGCTGTACAAGCCCAACAAGGGCAACAGCTCGCGCGTCGAATACCGCGCCATCGACTCCGCGGCCAACCCGTACCTCTCGTTCTCGCTCATGCTGGCCGCCGGGCTCAAGGGCATCGAGGAGGGCTACGAGCTCCCCGCCGAGGCCGAGGACAACGTCTGGACGCTGAGCGACGCCGAGCGACGCGCCCTCGGCTACGCCCCGCTCCCGTCGAGCCTCGACCACGCGATCCAGCTCATGGAGCGCTCCGAGCTCGTCGCCGAGACGCTGGGGGAGCAGGTCTTCAACTACGTCCTGCTCAACAAGCGGCAGGAGTGGCGCGACTACCGGGCGCAGGTGACGCCGTACGAGCTGCGCTCCAACCTCGAGATGCTCTGATCCGGATCCCCGGCAGGAGCACCGCGAACGACATCCGACGACGAGGCCGGGGCGAGCCATGAGACGTGGGCAGACGCTGCTCGGAGCGCTGGCGCGCGCGGGCTTCGCGCGGCTGAGCGAGGTCGGCGAGGCCCTCGAGGAGGCCGCGGAGCTGTCCGGGTGGGCGGAGGCCGAACTGGTCGAGGCGCTGCACTCGAGCGCGGATCCGGACGGCGCCCTTGACGCGCTCGTGCGACTGCTGCGTGAGGATCCCGAGCGCACGCGGGCCGTGCTGGCCGACGCCGACGCCCGTCACCGGCTGGCGCGGGTCCTCGGCTCCTCACGCGGCCTCGGGGAGTTCCTCACGCGCCACACCGACGAGCTCGACGCCTTCGCGCGTCCGCTGGAGGCGACTCCCGCGCCCGCCGATGTGCGGGATCGCATGCTGGACGCGGTGCGCGCGGTCGACGGCGTGGCGGGGCTCACCGGTCCCTCCGCGCGCTCGGCCCTGCGGGTCCGCTACCGCGCCCTCGTCGCCCGCGTGGCGGCCTGGGACCTCGTGCACCCGGATCCGCTGGCGGCCGTGCGTCCCGTGACGGCCGCCCTGGCCGACCTCGCGGGCGCGGCCCTCGAGGCCTCGCTCTCCGTCGCCCGCGCCGAGCTGTCCGCCGCCGGGACCTTCGGCCGCGCGCGACCGGACGAGATCGCCGCGACGCGCCTGGCGATCATCGGCATGGGCAAGGCCGGCGCCCGCGAGCTCAACTACGTCAGCGACGTCGACGTCATCTTCGTGGCCGAGGCCGCGACCGACGCGGAGGGAGAGCCGGTCATCGAACCGGCCCGCGCGGTCGAGCTCGCGACGCGTCTCGCCGTGCTGGCCATGCGCGGCATCGACGAGCACGAGATCGAGCCGGCCCTCTGGGAGGTCGACGCCAACCTCCGCCCGGAGGGGAAGGCCGGCGCGCTTGTCCGCACGCTCGACTCGCACCTCGCGTACTACGAGCGGTGGGCCAAGGACTGGGAGTTCCAGGCGCTGCTCAAGGCGCGGCCGCTCGCGGGCGACGCGGAGCTCGGGGGGCGCTTCGCCGACGCCGTCGCCCCGCTCGTCTGGTCGAGCGCATCCCGCGAGGGCTTCGTCGGCCAGGTGCAGCGGATGCGCACGCGCGTCACCGACAACATCCCCGCCGACCAGCTGCACCAGCAGATCAAGCTCGGGCCAGGCGGGATCCGCGACATCGAGTTCACGGTGCAGCTCCTCCAGCTCGTGCACGGGCAGGGCGACGAGGCCGTCCGGGATTGCAGCACGCTGGCCGCGCTCGTTGCCCTCGCGGACGCCGGCTACATCGGCCGCACGGAAGCTGGCGAGTTCGCGAAGGACTACAGGTACCTCCGCCTCCTGGAGCACCGCCTGCAGCTCGATCAGCTGCGTCGCACGCACCTGATGCCCACCGAGGAGGAACGGCTGCGCATCCTCGCCCGCAGCACGGGCCTCGACGGGCGCGCCGAGGAGCTCACGGCGCGCTGGACCGCCACGAAGACGGCCGTCCGGACGCTGCACGAGCGCCTCTTCTACCGGCCGCTCCTCGCCGCGGTGGCGTCGCTCCCCGAGGAGTCGCTCGCGCTCACCAGCGACCAGGCCGCCGCGCGTCTCTCCGCCATCGGCTTCGTCGACGCGCGCGGCGCCCTCGCGCACATCCGGGCGCTGACACAGGGGGTATCGCGCAGCTCCGCCATCCAGCGCCACCTGCTCCCCGTCCTGCTGCAGTGGTTCGCCGACGGCCCGGATCCCGACCACGGGCTGCTCGCGTTCCGCCGCCTCAGCGAGGCGCTGGGGCAGTCGAACTGGTTCCTCCGGATGCTCCGGGACTCGGCGGGCGCCGCGCAGCGCCTCGCGCAGGTGCTCTCGGGCTCCCGCTTCGTCTCGGAGCTGCTCGACCGCGTCCCCGAGACCGCGGCGTGGTTGGCGCGCGACGAGGACCTGCGCCCGCGCACCTGGGCGGCCCTCGAGGAGGAGGCCGTCGCCACCGTCAACCGGCACCCCACCGCCGATGCCGCAGCGGCCGCGCTGCGCACCCTCCGCCGCCGGGAGGTGCTCCGCCTCGCCATCGGCGCCATCGTGGGCGTCACGCACGTGGAGACGCTCGGGCCGTCCCTGGCCGACATCACCACGGCGACGCTCCGCGGCGTGATGCGCGCCATCCGCCGCGAGGACGGCCCCTGGCCCGAGTTCGCCGTGGTCGCCATGGGGCGCTACGGCGGTGCCGAGCTCGGCTTCGGATCCGATGCCGACGTCATGTACGTCTTCCGCCCGATCGCGGGCATGGATCCCGAGCTCGCCCAGCGGCGCGCCCAGCTCATCGTCTCCGAGCTGACGCGCCTCACGGAGGACTCACGCCTCCCGCTCGACCTCGACACCGGCCTGCGGCCCGAGGGACGCAACGGGCCCGTCGTGCGTTCGTTCGCCTCCTACCGCGCGTACTACGAGCGCTGGTCGCTCACGTGGGAGGCGCAGGCCCTGCTCCGCGCCCGTGGCGTCGTCGGCGACAGCGGCCTCATCGCCGACTTCACCTCCCTCGCCGACCGCTTCCGCTATCCGGACGGGATCGGCGATGCGGACGTGCGCGAGATCAAGCGCATCAAGGCCCGCGTCGAGAACGAGCGGCTCCCTCAGGGCGCCGATCCCACGCGGCACCTGAAGCTCGGTCGCGGTTCGCTCAGCGACGTGGAGTGGCTGGTGCAGCTCATCCAGCTGCAGCACGCGCACGAGCACCCGGCCCTGCGGACGCCGACCACGCTCGGGGCGCTGGAGGCCGCCGTCGCGTCGCACCTCGTGACGGAGGACGACGCCGCGCGCCTCCGCGACGCCTGGCTCCTCGCGTCCCGGGTCCGTTCCGCCATGACGCTCTGGACCAACCGCACGGCCGACGTCCTCCCGGCCGATCGAGCCGCGCTCGACGCGATAGCGCGGCTCCTCGAGTACCCGCCCGGGTCCGCGTGCGTGCTCGAGGAGGAGTACCTCGGCGTCACGCGACGTTCGCGCGCGGTCTTCGAGCGGCTGTTCTACGGGATCGACGACCGGCCGGACCCGCGCAGCGTCTGACCCGCGGCGTCGCCCGGCTCGCACGACGACGGGCCGCCCTCCCGGAGGAGGACGGCCCGTGCATCACGCCGCGAGGGCGCGGTGGCGATCAGACGCCGTAGTACAGCTCGAACTCGAACGGGTGCGGACGCTGCGCGAGCGGCTTGATCTCCATCTCGCGCTTGTACTCGATCCACGTCTCGATCAGGTCGGGCGTGAACACGTTGCCCGCGGTGAGGAACTCGTGGTCGGCCTCGAGCGCCTCGAGCGCGGCCCCGAGCGACGCGGGGACCTGCGGGATGTTCTTCGCCTCCTCGGGCGGGAGCTCGTAGAGGTCCTTGTCGACGGGCTCGTGCGGCTCGATGCGGTTCTTGATGCCGTCGATGCCTGCCATGAGCTGCGCCGCGAACGCGAGGTACGGGTTGCTCGACGCGTCGGGCGCGCGGAACTCGATGCGCTTCGCCTTCGGGTTCGTGCCCGTGATCGGGATGCGGATCGACGCCGAGCGGTTGCCCGCCGAGTAGACCAGGTTGACGGGCGCCTCGAAGCCGGGCACGAGACGGTGGTAGGAGTTCACCGTCGGGTTCGTGAAGGCCAGGATGGCGGGCGCGTGCTTGAGGATGCCGCCGATGTACCAGCGCGCGACGTCGGACAGACCGCCGTAGCCGGCCTCGTCGTAGAACAGCGGCTTGCCGTCGTTCCAGAGCGACTGGTGCGTGTGCATGCCCGAGCCGTTGTCGCCGAAGAGCGGCTTCGGCATGAACGTGGCCGTCTTGCCCCACTGCTCGGCCGTGTTCTTGACGATGTACTTGAACTTCAGGATGTCGTCCGCCGCGTGCACCATCGTGTCGAAGCGGTAGTTGATCTCGGCCTGGCCGCCGGTGCCCACCTCGTGGTGCGCGCGCTCGAGGATGAGGCCGGCGTCGATCAGCTTGAGGCTGATGTCGTCGCGGAGGTCGGCCTGCTTGTCGACGGGGCTGACGGGGAAGTAGCCGCCCTTGTAGGGGGTCTTGTTGCCGAGGTTGCCGCCCTCCTCCTCGCGTCCCGAGTTCCAGGCGCCCTCCTCGGAGTCGACCGAGTAGAAGCTCGTGTGCTGGTTCACCTCGTAGCGGACGTCGTCGAAGATGTAGAACTCGGCCTCGGGCGCGAAGAACGCGGTGTCGGCGATGCCGGACGCGGCGAGGAACTTCTCGGCCTTCTTGGCCACCTGGCGCGGGTCGCGGGCGTAGATCTCGCCGTTGCGGGGGTTGTAGATGTCGAAGACCATGATGAGGGTGCGCTCGATGCGGAACGGGTCGATGTACGCCGTCGTCACGTCGGGGATGAGCTGCATGTCCGACTCGTGGATGCTCGCGAAGCCGCGGATGGACGAGCCGTCGAACAGCTGGCCGACGGAGAAGAACTCCTCGTCGACCGTGGAGGCGGGGATGTTGAAGTGCTGCTGCACCCCGGGGAGGTCGGTGAACCGGATATCGAGGAACTTGACGTCGGTGTCCTTGATGAACGCGAGCACCTCGGATGAGTCTCTGAACATGTGGTGTCTCCAAAAGGGGGCCGGAGCGGATGAGACTGACGGTTTCAGCCTCTCCGACCCTAGGGGGATGGGGTTACCTCGCCATAAGCGCCGTGTTTCCGCGATGTTACGCGGGCTGTCCCGGGCGCGTCGGCGAGGCCTCCCATGGCCCGGCCATCAGGGGATCCGCGTCCGTCGCGCCTAGGATCGCAGGGTGTCCGCGACTCTCCCGAACCCCGACCTCGGCGATCCCGGCCGCAACAGATGGCCGGGGGAGCGCCTCGGGCTGCCGGAGCGCGGTCGCGGCTCGGTCGCCCGGGCCGGTCGCCGCATCGTGGGCGTCTGCATCGACTGGGCCCTCGCCGTGCTTGTCTCCTGGGCGTTCTTCGCCTACGACTCGACGGCCACGCTCGCGATCTTCGCCGTCATGCAATACGTCCTCATCGTCACGCTCGGCGGGAGCGTCGGGCACGTCGTGCTCGGCATGCGGGTGCGCCCGCTCGCCGGGGGATACGTGTCACTGTGGCGGCCGGCCCTGCGCACCGTGCTGCTCTGCCTGGTGCTGCCCGCCGTCGTGTGGAACGCCGACCAGCGGGGTCTCCACGACGTCTTCTCGGGGACGGTGCTCGTCCGCACGTCCTGAGGCTCTCGACGACCGACGGCTCCGCCTCAGCCGGGTTCGCATCCGAGGTACACGAGCTCCGGGTCGACGCCGCCCAGGACCACCCGGGCGGGGGATCCCGCGCGGACGGCACCGAGCTCCCGGCTCTCGGTCTCGCGGCCGTCGTCGGACCGCCCGGTCGTGACCTCGAAGCGGACGAGGGCGGCGCTGCAGTCCTCCGGCGCGGTCATGTCCAGGAGCGTGCACGAGCTCGTGTCCACGCACTCGCTGGCTCGGGACGCGGGATCCTCGACGGGCACGACGACCGCTCCCTGGGTCAGGTCGGCTCCGACCGTGGTGAACCTCGCGCGAGTCGAGTCCTGGAAGCTGACGACGACGACCAGCACCCCGGCCAGTGCGCAGACCGCCGCGATGGAGGGCCCGAGCCCCCGGCGGGCCCGCTCGCGTCGGGAGCGTCCGTAGTGCGACAGCCGCTCGGGTTGCGGCTGCGACCGCGGCGGGTCCGACCGCATCGGCTCGCGGCGGGGAGCCGCATGGCTTGCTGCTGCGGGTCCCGGGGAGCCGTGGGGCGTGCGCTGGCGCAGGAGCAGGACGTGTCCCGTGCCAGCGTGAGCTGGACGAACCGCTCGTGCGCGGCCCGCAGCTGCGGGGGCGTGGCACCGGCCAGGCGATCAGGATGCGTCTCCCGAGCCCGCCGGACATAGGCGCGGCTGATGGTCGTGCGGTCGGCGTCCGCGGCGACGCCGAGGAGCGCCGCAGCGGAGGCTGGATCCATGGGCTCAGTCTGCGCCGGGCACGGTGCCCGCGCAAACGCGCCGGGACGGTCGGATCAGCGTGCCCGGGAGGGGCGGACCTTGAAGGGGTCCACTCCCTTGGGGATGGGCATACTGTTTTGCCCGAGCGAGGTGAGGCGGTTGTTCACGGCCAGCACCTCCGCCTTGGTGATGGTGCGCGGGAACCGCTGGAGACGACCGGCCAGCCTGTGCAGCTCGACGGAGTCGGCGTCGGGGCCGACGAACACGAAGTGCACGGGGACGTTCGGCAGCACGCGGGCGATCTTGCGGCGCTCGTCCTCGAGCATCCGGGTAGTGCGGCTCTTCGGGCCCTCCCCGATGAGGGCGACGCCGGCGCGGCCCACGGCGCGGTACACGGCGTCCTGCGACTTGCCGTTGACGGCGACCGGCATCTCGCTGCCGACCCATCCGCGCTTCAGCGAGCTGCGGAGCACCACGCCGACGGCACCCGGCTGGCCCTTGATCTGCAGGTACGCCGCGCGCTCCGCCTTGCGTCCGAGGACGATGAGGAAGGCGAGGATGCCGGCGAATACGCCGGCGATGACGAAGAGGATGGCGGTCAGCCAGTTGCCACCGGTCGCGAAGACCGCGAGCAGGACGCCGACGACGATCGGGCCCAGCAACGCCAGGAGCATCCACCAGACCGAGCTCTTGTCGTACCGCCGGGTCATCTGGAAGACCTGCCACATCTGCTTGATGCGGCCGGGTTCCTTGGGTGCCTTCGGAGAGGCTGTCTTGCGGGCCATGGTGCCCAGGATACCGGTGTGCGGGCGGCAGCCGGAACGGCGGCGGGTCACGTCGCCTCATCCTCTCCCCTCACACGCCCGTGATGCGTGCGGGATCCCCAGGCGCGACGCTCGTCGCGCCCATCCGCGCGCCTCCCCGCACACTGCGGGAACCGGTACCGGTCCTCGGCGACGCACGCGGATGCGGCCGGCTCGAGGAGAGGACGTGAAGCGATGCATGACGGACGCGCCCAGCCGCATGTCGGTCGGCCGACGGGGAGGAGCCGAGGGGACGGGCCCCGCACCGAGGCGGCCGTCCCCGGATCGGGTGCAGCGAGCGCCCGCGCGCGACGGAGGATCGGGAACGGGGCGGCACCGGATGCGGCCGCGTCGGGGACGATGGTCGCCGGATACCGCCTCGTGCGGCTCATCGGGAAGGGCACGCGCTGCCAGGTGCACCTCGGCCGACCCACCCGCCCCGCGGATGCGCAGGACGGACCGACCAACGTCGCCGTGAAGATCGTGCCGGTGACGGAGCGCAGCCGCGGCGAGGCGGAGATCCTCGCGCTGCAGGCGGTCACGTCCGAGCACGTCGTCGCCCTGCACGACGTCGCGACCCTCGCCGACGGCAGCCTGTGCGTCGTGCAGTCGCTCGGCGCGCGCGGCACCGCGGCCGCCCTGCTCGGCCGACGCGGGAGCCTCACGCCGGGGGAGACCGTGACCCTCGTGGCCTCCATGCTGCGGGGGCTGGGAGACCTCCACGAGGCGGGCATCGCGCACGGGGCCGTCGACCTGACCCACGTCGTCATCGACGCCACCGGCCGTCCGCTGCTAGGTGGGTTGGGGTCCTCCCACGTCGTCGCGGGAGGTGCGGGCGGCGCAGGCGCGGACGGCCTCCGGGGCGCGGACCCCGTCGAACAGGACCTCGGGCGGGTCGCGCGGATCGTCGAGGCGCTGCGCGACCCGGGGGACGCGCGAGGACGCGCCTCCTTCGACCGGTGGGAGGCGTGGTCGGCGCTCCTCGACGCCTGCGTCCATGGGGAGTCCGACCTCGGCGCGCACGACCTCGCGGACCGGCTGCTCGACGTCGCGGACGCCACGCCGCTGGCCGATGCGGGGGGATCCCCGTCCGACGAGCACGTGGATCGCGACCTCTCCGAGGGAACGCCTTCGCTAGGCCTCGCCTCCGGCGCCGTCGGCCCACGTGCCGCGCGGACCACCGGGACACGCCGCCGGTTCCGGCTCTCCGGGCGCACGCACCAGGACGCTCGTCGCCGCCATCGTGCGGGTCGCGCTACGCGAGCGGATGCGATCGACGCGCGGCGCACCGCGGTGGGCGTCGCGGTGAGGAGCGAGCTCGCCTCGGTCAGCCCGCGCGTCTGGGCGCTCGGAGGCTCTGCGCTCCTGCTCCTGGTCGCCGGCGTCGTCGCCGTGCCCCTGCTCACCAGCCCCGCGAGCGGCGCGACGGGGACGCCGACGAGCACGCCCGCCCCCTCCGGGTCGCCGAGCGCCGTCCTGGACGGTCCCCCGTCACCGGCGCCGGCCGACGACGGCGACGCTGACGCCGACGCCGACGCGGTGACGTCTCCTGATCCGGCCATCGCCGCGCCTGCGCTCATCCGTCTCCGCGCGTCCTGCCTGCGCAGCGCGGATGCCACGTGCGTGAGCGGCGTCGATGAGGCCGGATCGGCCGTGGACGACGCGGATCGGAGCACCATCGCCAGGGGCGGGATCGATCCCCTCGACGTGGCCGCGCTGCACGTCGCTGACATCCTCGGCCCTGCTCAGCGGCTGGGGGACACGGCGCTCATCGAGCTGCGTCCCGAGGCCGGCCCCGGGACGGGGACCCCGGCAGCGGATGCCGGAGGGCGAGCGCCCGAACGCCGACCGGCCTCCCTCCTGATCGTCAGGGGGGAGGCCGGGTGGCGGATCAGGGACCTGATGGACGACCGGTGAGGGTCGCCGTCGGTTCCCTCAGGCGTCAGATGCCGAGGTCGGCGTCGAACGCGCCCGCCTCGAGGCGGTTCTTCACGGCGACCAGGAAGCGGGACGCGTCGGCCCCGTCGACGATGCGGTGGTCGTAGGACAGCGCCAGGTAGACGGTGGAGCGGATGGCGATGGTGTCCTGCCCGTCCGCGGTGATCACCACGGGGCGCTTGGTGACGATGCCGGTGCCGAGGATCGCGGACTGCGGGAGGAACACCACGGGGGTGTCGAACAGCGCGCCACGCGAACCGGTGTTCGTCAGCGTGAAGGTGCCGCCGGCCAGCTCATCCGGCGACAGCTTGTTGTCGCGCGTGCGGGCGGCGAGGTCGGCGATCTCCGACGCGAACTGCGCCAGGTTCTTGCCCTCGGCGTTCTTCACGACGGGGGTGAGGAGACCGCGCTCGGTGTCGACCGCGATGCTGATGTTCTCGTGGTCGGGGTAGACGATGCTGTCGCCGTCGACCGTCGCGTTCACGACCGGGTAGGCCTTGAGCGCCTCCGCGGCGGCGAGGGCGAAGAAGGGCAGGAACGAGAGCTTGACGCCGGTCTTCTCGAGGAAGTCCCCCTTCACGCGATCGCGGAAGCGGGCCACCTTCGTGACGTCGACCTCGACCACCGAGGTCAGCTGCGCGGTGGACTGCATCGACACGACCGCGCGGTCGGCGATGAGCTTGCGCATGCGCGACATCTTCGCGGTGGTCCCGCGGAGGGGCGACGTCTCGAGCGGGGCGGCGGCGGGAGCGGCGGGAGCCGATGCCGTCGGGGCGCTCTTCGAGGCGGCGGCTTCCGCTGCGGCGAGCACGTCCTCCTTGCGGATGCGTCCTCCCACGCCCGTGCCGACGACGGAGCTGACGTCGACGCCGCGCTCGTTGGCGAGCTTGCGGACGAGCGGCGTCACGTAGCCCGCGTTGCCGGAGGCGGCGGGAGCCGGAGCGGCGGCGGGCGCGGGAGCTGCTGCAGCAGGTGCCGGAGCGGGGGTCGCGGCCACGGGTGCGGGAGCGGCGGGCGCGGGAGCCGGGGTCGGCTCAGGGTCGGGCTGCTCGGCGGCGGGAGCCGGCTCGGGCTCGACGGGCGCGGGGGCCTCGGCATCGTCCTCCGCCTCGGTGGAGGGGATCACGGTGTCCTCGACGGCCTCGTCGGCCGCCGGCTCGGGCTCAGCGGCCTGCTCGGCGGCCGGCTCCTCCGCGGGAGCGTCGCCCCCACCGGAACCGTCGCCGATCCGGACCAGTACAGCGCCGACCTCGACGGTCTCGTCCTCCTGGACGAGGATCTCCTCGATCACGCCGGCGACCGGCGACGGGATCTCGGTGTCGACCTTGTCGGTCGACACCTCGAGCAGGGGCTCGTCGACCTCGACGTGGTCGCCGACGTTCTTGAGCCAGCGGGTCACCGTGCCCTCGGTGACGCTCTCGCCGAGTGCGGGGAGGTTGACGGATTCGCTCATGGGGTTGTCTCCTTCAGGCCCGACTCCGGACCCGGCTTGTGTGTCGGTGATGGGAGGGTGCTACAGGGCGTGCAGAGGGGTGCCGGCGAGGGCCAGGTGGGCCTCGCCGAGGGCCTCGTTCTGAGTGGGGTGGGCGTGCACCAGGTTGGCGACGTCCTCGGGGTAGGCCTCCCAGTTCACGATGAGCTGGCCCTCGCCGATGAGCTCGCCGACACGGACGCCGATCATGTGGATGCCGACGACGGGGCCGTCCTGGACGCGGACGACCTTGATGGATCCTGCCGTGCCGAGGATCGAGCTCTTGCCGTTGCCACCGAGGTTGTACTCGTAGCTGGAGACCTTGTCGGCGCCGAACTTCTCGACGGCCTTCGCCTCGCTGTAGCCGACGCTCGCGACCTCCGGGTCGGAGTAGGTGACCTTGGGGATGTTGATGTCCTCGACGACGACGGGCTTGTTGCCCGCGATCTCCTCGGCGACGAAGATGCCCTGCTGGAAGCCGCGGTGCGCGAGCTGAAGGCCGGGGACGATGTCGCCGACGGCGTAGACGCCGGGGACGCTCGTCTGGAGCCGCTCGTCGGTCAGGACGAAGCCGCGGTCGGTCTTCACGCCCGCCTCCTCGAACCCGAGGCCCTGGGTGGCCGGGCCGCGGCCCACGGCGACGAGGAGGAGGTCGGCGTCGTACGTGGTTCCGTCCTCGAGCGCGACCTGGACGCCCTGGTCGTGCTGCATGACCGACTTGAAGCGCACGCCGAGCGAGAACGCGATGCCGCGCTTGCGGAACGCCCGCTCGAACTGCTTGCTGATCGACTCCTCCTCGTTGGGGACGAGGTGGGGGAGGGCCTCGACGATCTGGACCTCGACGCCGAAGGAGCGCCAGACGGAGGCGAACTCGACGCCGATGACGCCGCCGCCGAGGATCGCGACCTTCTTCGGGATGTAGTCGAGCTCGAGGGCCTGCTCGCTCGTGATGACGCAGCCGCCGATCTCGAGGCCGGGGAGCGTCCGCGAATAGGAGCCCGTCGCGAGGACGACGCTCTTCCCGGTGATGGTCTGGTCGCCGACCTGCACGGTCGTGCCGGAGGTCAGGCGTCCCTCGCCCTCGATGACGGTGATGCCGCGGGCCTTGATGAGGCCCTGGAGGCCCTTGTACTTGCTGGCGACGATGGCCTCGCGGTACGCGTTGACCTTCGCGATGTCGACCCCGTCGAACGTGGCGATGACGCCGTACTTCTCCGACTCCCGCGAGACGTCGGCGACCTCGGCCGAGTGCAGGAGCGCCTTGGTGGGGATGCAGCCGCGGTGCAGGCACGTGCCGCCCAGCTTGCCCTTCTCCACGAGGCCCACGGTCTTACCCAGCTGCACCGCACGGAGGGCGGCCGCGTAGCCACCGCTCCCGCCGCCGAGCACCACCACGTCAAAGTTCTGTTCCGACACCCAGGATCTCCCTCGTATGCATCAAGGTCGTCTCACGCGACCGCCCGACCGGGCAGGCGCGGGACCCCCTCAGGAGGCCTCTCCGAGCCTACTACGCGCGTGAAAAACCGGCGGCCAGGGCCAGGAGCGTGCGCACCGCGACGCCCGTCGGACCCTTGCCCGTGAAGCCGTGTCCGCCGCTCTTGTTGTGCGACGGGCCCGCGATGTCGATGTGCGCCCACGGGATGCGCGGGGCGTCGTCCGCGTCGCCGGTCCGACCGACGAACTCCTTGAGGAACACGCCCGCGACGAGCATGCCGCCGGCCGGGTTCCCCGGCTTGACGTTGGCGATGTCCGCGATGTCGGAGTTGAGCAGCGCGCGCATCGCCTCCGGCAGCGGCATGCCCCACATGCTCTCGCCCTGCTCGTGGGCGGCGTCGAGGAGACGGCCGACGAGCGCGTCCTCGCCCATGACGGCGGAGTACCGCTCGCCGAGCGCCACGACCTGGGCGCCCGTCAGCGTCGCGATGTCGACGATGGCGTCCGGGTGCTCCTCGCTCGCGGCGGCGATGCCGTCCGCCATGACGAGCCGGCCCTCGGCGTCCGTGTTCAGGACCTCGACGGTCGTGCCGCCGCGCATGCGCAGGACGTCGTCCGGGCGGATGGCGGACCCGGACGGCATGTTCTCGGCGATGCAGAGCCACGCGGTGAGCCGGACGGGGAGCGCGAGGCGCGCGGCCGCGACGACGACCTCGAGGATCGTGGCGGCGCCGGTCATGTCGTACTTCATGCCGATCATGGGCACGGCGGGCTTGAGCGAGATGCCGCCGGTGTCGTAAGTGATGCCCTTGCCAACGAGCGCGAGGTGACGCGTCGCGCCGGCGGGGGAGTAGGCGACCTTGACCAGGCGGGGCGGACGAGTCGAGCCCTGGCCCACGCCGAGGATCCCGCCGAAGCCGTCGGCAGCGAGCGCCTCCTCGTCCCAGACGCGGACGTCCACGGGCAGCCCGGCGGTGCGCTCGCGCACGGCGTCGACGAACGTCGCGGGGTAGAGGTCGAGCGGCGGGGTGTTGACGAGGTCCTTGGTCCCCGCCACCGCGTCGGCGACCGCGGTGGCGCGTGCCACCGCCTCGTCGGCGTCCTGCGCGGTCCAGGAGTCCCCCTGCGCGACGACGGTGACCGCCGAGGCGCGCGGCTTCTGGCCGGCGAGCGAGTCCCGGCGGTACGAGTCGAACGAGTAGACCCCGAGGGCCGCGCCCTCCAGCACCGCGGTGAGCTCCTCGAGCGACGTCACCGGGACCGCCACGGCGACACGCTCCACGCCGCGCAGCTGACGGGTCGCGGAGCCGACGACGTAGCGGAGCGCGACCGCGTCCAGCGGTCCCGAGCCCGCGCCCACGAGCGCGATCGTCGTCGCGGCCGTGCCCGTCCCGGCGATGCGGACGACCTCGTCGCGACCTCCCGTGACGCCGATGGCGGACAGGCCGTCCACGTCGAGCTCGAGGCCCCCGGGCGCGTGCACCCGGATACCCTCCTTCCCGCTGGAGACGGCGACGACGAGCGCGTCGGCCTCCACGTCGACGGCACGGTCGGAGGACACGGAGAGAAGGGGGAGGGTCATGGGCGACGAGCCTACCGATGCGCGCGTGGGCGGCTGCTCGGAGGGGCGTGCGGTCGTGTTCGCTCTCGGCGGCACGGACGGCGCCCCGTCCGGGAGGGGCCGTCGGAGGCGCGGCTTAGAGTGGATCCATGGCAGATGCGGACGGACTGTACGAGATCGACACCGACATCGGCGAGGTCCCGACCGGCCTGCCCCTGGTCGCCGGGCTCACGGGCTTCTCCGACGCGGGATCCGGCGTGTCGCAGGTGAGCGAGTACCTGCTGAGCACCCTGAGCCACCGCGACGTCCTGCGCTTCGACACCGACACGCTGCTCGACTACCGCGCCCGTCGTCCCACCATCTACTTCGACCAGGACCACCTCGCCGACTACCGCCCCGCCCGGTTGGCCCTCTACCTCGCGCACGACGAGATCGGGCAGCCGTTCCTCCTGCTCACCGGCTTCGAGCCGGACTTCCGCTGGGAGGCGTTCACCGCCGCGGTCCTCGGCATCGTCGACCGCTATCGGGTCTCCACGACGACGTGGGTCCACGCCATACCCATGCCGGTGCCGCACACGCGCGACATCAACGTCACCGTGAGCGGGAACCGCACCGAGCTCATCGACGCGCTCAGCGTGTGGAAGCCGCACACCCAGGTGCCGGCGAACGCGCTGCACCTATTGGAGCATCGGCTGCACGACGCCGGCCACCCCGTCGCGGGCTTCGTCCTCCTCGTCCCGCACTACCTCGCCGACACGGAGTTCCCCCTCGCCGCGGTCGCCGCGCTGGAGAGCATCAGCGCCGCCACGGGCCTCATCTTCCCGACCGACCGGCTCCGCGAGGAGGGCCGCGACTTCGTGGGCCGCATCGACGAGCAGGTCGCGGGCAACCAGGAGCTGGCGCGCCTCGTCACGACGCTCGAGGAGCGGTACGACAGCTACATGGAGGACACGCCGCTCAAGTCTCCGCTCACCGACGAGGACGGCGCTCTGCCGACAGCGGACGAGATCGCCGCGGAGCTCGAGAAGTTCCTCGCGCGTCGCCGTCCCGGCGACGGGGACGCGGCCTGACGCCATCCGGCTGATCCGCGACCGGGCCGCGACGGCCGTCCGCGGGGAACGCGCGGCGTCGGTATCGTCGTCCTGATGAGCACCCGCCGCGCCCGCATCGTCCTCGGCGTCGCGATGCTCGCGTACCTCTCCTCCGTCCTCCAGCGCGGGTCGCTCGGCATCGCCTCCGTCGAGGCGGGCGAGCGCTTCCACGTCTCGGCGTCGCTGCTCTCGACCCTCGCGGTCACTCAGCTCGTCGTGTACGCGGCGCTGCAGATCCCGGTCGGCGTCCTCATCGACCGGATCGGGCCGCGCGCCCTGCTCGCGACCGGGGCGCTGCTCATGGTCGCCGGCCAGGTCACGCTGGCGCTCTCCACGTCGCTCGAGGTCGCGATCCTGGGGCGCATGCTCGTGGGTGCCGGCGACGCGATGACGTTCGTGTCGGGTCTGCGCCTCATCAACTCCTGGTTCTCGGGCCCGCGCGTGCCGGTGCTCTCGCAATGGTTCGCCAACGTGGGCCAGCTGGGGCAGGTGCTCTCCGCGATCCCGCTCTCGCTCGTGCTGCACACGGCGGGGTGGACGCCCGCATTCCTGGGGTCGGCCAGCGTCGCGGTCGTCGCCCTCATCGCGGTTGTCGTGGCCGTGCGCGACCGGCCCGCAGGGCACGTGCCGCCTCCCCGGGTGCCGTGGGGCGACTCGATGCGCGAGCTCGGCCGGAGCCTGCGTCGCCCGGGGACGCAGCTCGGGTTCTGGTCCCACTTCGTCACGCAGTCGTCGGGCATGGTGTTCAGCCTGCTCTGGGGCTTCCCGTTCCTCGTGGGCGGCCTGGGGTACAGCCCTGCGCTCGCATCTGCCCTCCTCATCGTGATCGTGGCGTCCGGCATGGTCGTGGGACCCGTGATCGGAATCCTCACGGGGCGCTTCCCGTTCCGACGCTCCAACCTCGTCCTCGGCGTCGTCGCCATGATGGGCGTCGCGTGGGCCGTCCTGCTCCTCTGGCCCGGGGTGCCCCCGCTCGCCGTCGTGGTGCTCGTGGTGATGGCCATCGGCATCGGCGGGCCCGGCGGGCAGATCGGGCTGGACTTCGCGCGCACGTTCAACCCGCCGCGGAGCCTGGGGGCGGCGTCCGGCATCGTGAACGTCGCCGGCTTCACCGCGAGCTTCACGATGATGCTGCTCATCGGCATCGCCCTCGACGTGCTGGACGGCATCCGGGTCGCGGGCGGGTCGCGGAGCGACCTCTACGCGTTCGACTCCTTCCGCGTCGCCTTCGCCGTCCAGTACCTGGTGGTGGGCTTCGGCGCGCTGATGCTGGTGCGGACCCGGCGGCTGACGCGTCGCCTGCTGGCGGACGAGGGAATACGGGTGGGGCCCATCTGGGTTGCCTACCTCGACAGGCGACGCCGACGCCGCGCGTGACGCCGGCCCGCACAGGGGCGCATTGGCTCGCCCTCGCGCCCATCCGTGCAATAATCAGGTACGGACCCGTTCATGTCCTGCATCTCGCATCACCTAGGTGGTTCACGAGCAGCGGACTTGACATGGGTCCTAGCAATGTCCGAAAACAACCCCGACCCACCTCCGGCAGGTCACCCCGCAGCGTCACCGCGGAGCGCGCGACCGGTCGTCGTGGGGACGAAAGGTGTTCGCATGGCCACCCCCTCCACCCCGTCCGCCACCCTGGACGCGGCAGCCGCGACCAGCACGGCCGACGACGCCGCGACGGGTGAGCCGAAGGCACCCGCGAAGCGCGCCCCGGCCCGCAGGACCGCGGCCGCCAAGGCACCCGCGACCAAGACCGCCGCTGCCGCCAAGGCCCCCACGAAGGCGGCGGCCGCGAAGGCAGCAGCAGCAGAGGCCGACGAGCCCGTCGCCGCGGACGAATCCGCGGCACCCGCGAAGGCGCCCACCGCCCGGGCGAAGGCGGCGGCCGCCAAGAAGGCCGCCGCCGCGTCGGGTGACGCCGCTCCCGCCAAGGCCCCGCGCAAGGCCGCCGCGAAGAAGACCGCGGGCACCGAGGCCCCCGACGACGACGCCGAGGAGGTCGTGGTCCCCGTCGCCGAGGACGACGCCGATGACGAGGTCGTCGAGGACGGCGCGGCCAAGCCGCCCGTCGTGCTCGAGCCGCTCCCCACCGGCGCCATGGTGCTGTCGAACAAGGAGGAGGACGAGGACGTCCCCGTCTACTCCACGACCATCACCGGCGCCACGGCCGACCCGGTCAAGGACTACCTCAAGCAGATCGGCAAGGTCGCGCTGCTCAACGCCGCGGAGGAGGTCGAGCTCGCCATGCGCATCGAGGCGGGCCTGTTCGCGGAGGACAAGCTCGCGAACACCCCCGGCATCTCCCGCGAGCTCGAGCGCGAGCTGCGCTGGGTCGCGCGCGACGGCCAGCGGGCGAAGAGCCACCTGCTCGGCGCGAACCTCCGCCTCGTCGTGAGCCTCGCCAAGCGCTACACGGGTCGCGGGATGCAGTTCCTCGACCTCATCCAGGAGGGCAACCTCGGCCTCATCCGCGCGGTCGAGAAGTTCGACTACACCAAGGGCTTCAAGTTCTCCACGTACGCGACGTGGTGGATCCGCCAGGCCATCACGCGCGCCATGGCGGACCAGGCGCGCACCATCCGCATCCCGGTGCACATGGTCGAGGTCATCAACAAGCTCGCCCGCGTGCAGCGCCAGATGCTGCAGGACCTGGGCCGCGAGCCCACGCCCGAGGAGCTCTCCCGCGAGCTCGACATGACGCCCGAGAAGGTCATCGAGGTCCAGAAGTACGGCCGCGAGCCCATCTCCCTGCACACGCCCCTCGGCGAGGACGGCGACAGCGAGTTCGGCGACCTCATCGAGGACACCGAGGCAGTGGTCCCCGCGGACGCGGTGGGCTTCACCATGCTGCAGAAGCAGCTGGAGTCGCTCCTCGACTCGCTCTCCGAGCGCGAGGCGGGCGTGATCCGCATGCGCTTCGGCCTCGGCGACGGCATGCCGAAGACGCTCGACCAGATCGGCGACACGTTCGGCGTCACGCGCGAGCGGATCCGCCAGATCGAGTCGAAGACCATGGCCAAGCTCCGCCACCCGTCGCGCTCGCAGTCGCTGCGCGACTACCTCGAGTAGGCCGTGCCCCTGCCCCTGCCCCTGCCCCTGCCCCTGCCCCTGCCCCTGCGCCTCGCCGTCGCCGCGGGACGGGCCGCCCGCTGGGCCGCCCGTCTCCGCGGGGGCGGCTCCGCCGTGCCCGGCGTCGTCGCCCTCCGCCTCGATCCCCGCTTCCTGGAGCGGACGATCGCCGACCTGCCGCACGGCGTGGTCGCGGTCACCGGCTCGAACGGCAAGTCGACGACCACCCACATGCTCACCGCCGTGCTGCGCGCCCACGGGCTCCGCGTGTTCACGAACCCCTCGGGCGGCAACCTGCCGCAGGGCATCGCGTCCGCCGTGCTGGCGGACGCCGACGCATCCGGTCGCCTCGACGCCGACGTCGCCGTGCTGGAGATCGACGAGGCCTACGGCGTCGCGCTCTCCGCGCTGCTGACGCCGCGCACGGTCCTGCTCCTCAACATCCAGATCGACCAGCTCAACCGGTTCCACGAGCCGGACCGCGTGGTCGGCATGCTCGAGCGGATCGCCGCCACGGCTACCGAGGCCGTCGTCGCCAACCGCGACGACGCGCACGTCAACGCCATCGCCGCGCACACCGCGCGGACCGGTCGCGCCGCCGTGGACTGGTTCGGCGTGTCCGAGGAGCTCCTCGGCGACAGCAAGCACGGGCTGGCATCCGCCCCGCGGTTCGGCTCCGAGGACCCCGACCCGGTGCACGTCGACGCGGGCGTCGAGGCCGTGGCGCTCGCGGGCCGCGACGCCGTGTTCCGCCTGGCGTCCGGCGACCTCCCGGTGACGCTCCCGTCGCGCGGCCTGCACTACGCCGTCGACGCCGCGGGCGCCCTCGCGACCGCTCGCCGGGTCCTCGGCGACCGCTTCGACCCGGCTCGCGCCGCGGAGGGGCTCGGCTCGGTCGCCGCCGTCTACGGGCGCGGCGAGATGCTGCGCGCGGGCGACGAGGACATCGAGATCATCATGATGAAGAACCCCGCGTCCCTGCAGATGAACCTCGACGCGCTGGGCGATCCCCCGGAGCAGGTGCTGCTCGCAGTCGACGACGGCACCCCCGACCCCTCGTGGATCTACGACACCGACCTCTCCGCGCTCACCCACGCCGACGTCGTCTCCGGCACGAAGGGCTACCAGCTCGCCGTGCGCTTCGGCTACGAGGGCCTCGAGGTCGGCCGGGTCGAGCCCGACCTGCGCCGCGCCGTGCAGGCGTTCCTCGCCATGGAGAAGCCGTCCCGCGGGGTCAAGACCATGATCGTCAACTACGAGCAGATGATGGCGATCCGCCGCATCCTCGGCTACACGGACCTCGAGGGAGGACCCGCGTGAGCGACGCCCTGCGCATCCTGCACCTCTACCCCGACGAGCTCGGCATCAACGGCGACCGCGGCAACGTGACCGTGCTCGTCGAGCGTGCGCGCATCCGGGGGATCCGCACCGAGGTCGTGCGTCATGCTCCCGGTGGCGGGGATCCGGGCGACGCCGACCTCGTGGTCATCGGCTCCGGGCCGCTCACGGCGCAGCGCGCCGTCCTGCCCGATCTCGTCGCGCACGCCCCGCGCCTGGTCGCCCTCCGGGAGGCCGGGGTCCCGTTCCTCGCGGTGGGCGGCGGCCTGCAGCTCCTGGGGGAGTCCGTGCGCCTGATCGACGGCGGCGAGCTCGTGGGCGCGGCCGTGCTACCGGTGCGCACCACCCTGACGGCCGAGCGACGTGTGGGCGACCTCGTGCTCGACACGCCGGACGGCGAGCTCGTCGGCTACGAGAACCACGGATCCACCCTGGAGATCGGCGAGCACGCGCCCCTCGGGATGGTGCGCGCCGGCTTCGGCAACGCGGGCCAGGGCGGCGGTGAGGGCGTGCGCGTCGGCGCGTCGGTCGGCACGCACCTCGGCGGTCCCGTCCTCGCGCTCAACCCGCGGCTGGCGGACGATCTGCTCTCCGCGGCCCTCGCCCGGCACGGCCTCGAGCTGCCCGCCGACATCTCGGGGACGCTCGACCGGCTCGACGGCTGGGCGCAGGAGGCACGCGCCACCGTGATGGCGCGACCCGCGCACTACTGACGGCTCCCGGCGCGGAGGCATCGCGCACACGCCCCCAGGTACGACGAAGGGCGCATCCCCGCGGGGATGCGCCCTTCGTCGTGCGACGGCCGGAGCCGCCGCGGGTCGTCCTAGGCGCGCTCGTCGAGCAGGCGGCTCGACTCGTCGTGCCAGCTCGTGGCGATTGCCGACAGCTTCTCCTGGTACTTCTTGCCGTGGTGGGCGCAGAAGAGGAGCTCGCTGCTGTTCACCTCGACGCGGATGTACGCCTGCGCGCCGCAGCTGTCGCAGCGGTCGTTGGCGGTGAGCTGGTGGTTGTCGAGCTCGTCCACGGGACGCTCGGTCGCGGTCGGTGTCATGTGATGCTCCCCTCCGGGTCGGGTCTGGGTCGAGCCGAATGGATCAAGTAGACCACGTGCTCCCGGCAGTCCACCCGACCGCGTCCGCCTGTTTCGCTCTGCGCGTAGGGCGCGGGGCGGGGGACGGCGATTCGCGAGGGGAGGCGGCGGGCGACGGTTAAGATCGATGTCGGCTCGCGTCCGGCGAATGCCGGACGTACATGGAGGACAGCACGTGGCAGCATCCGATTATTCCGCCCGCCACCTCTCCGTCCTCGAGGGCCTCGAGGCGGTGCGCAAGCGGCCCGGCATGTACATCGGATCCACCGACTCGCGCGGCCTCATGCACTGCCTCTGGGAGATCATCGACAACAGCGTCGACGAGGCGCTCGGCGGGCACGGCGACCTGATCGACGTGCGGCTCCACCCCGACGGCAGCGTCGAGGTGCGCGACACCGCGCGCGGCGTCCCGGTCGACATCGAGCCCAAGACCGGGCTGTCCGGCGTCGAGGTCGTCTTCACCAAGCTGCACGCCGGCGGCAAGTTCGGATCCGGCTCGTACGCGTCCTCGGGCGGCCTGCACGGCGTGGGCGCGTCCGTCGTGAACGCCCTGTCGGAGCGCCTCGACGTCGAGGTGGACCGCGGCGGCAAGACGTACGCCATGTCCTTCCGACGCGGCGAGCCGGGCATCTTCGAGGACCAGGGGGAGGCGAGCCCCGACGCGCCGTTCCGCCCCTTCACGTCCGGCAGCGAGCTGCGGGTCGTGGGCAAGGTGCGCAAGGGCGTCACCGGCACGCGGATCCGCTACTGGGCCGACCGGCAGATCTTCACCCGCGGCGCGTCCTTCCTCACCGAGGAGCTCCTCGGCCGCGCGCGCCAGACCGCGTTCCTCGTGCCCGGGCTCAGCATCGACATCAAGGACCTGCGCGGCGAGCAGCCCGTGCGCGAGTCCTTCCGGTTCGACGGCGGGATCGCGGAGTTCGTCGACCACCTGGCCGTCGACGCGCCGCTGACGGACACCTGGCGGCTCGAGGGATCCGGCACGTTCACCGAGACGGTGCCCGTCCTCACGGACGGCGGGGCCATGGTGCCGACCGAGCTCACCCGAGAGTGCGCCGTCGACATCGCGCTCCGCTGGGGCACGGGGTACGACACCCGGTTCAAGTCGTTCGTCAACATCATCGCCACGCCCAAGGGCGGCACCCACCAGGCAGGCTTCGAGGCGGGCCTGCTCAAGTTCGTGCGCGCGCAGGTCGAGGCCAACGCGCGGAAGCTCAAGGTCGGCACCGACAAGCTCGAGAAGGACGACGTGCTCGCGGGCCTCACCGCCGTGCTCACGGTGCGCTTCCCCGAGCCGCAGTTCGAGGGCCAGACCAAGGAGGTGCTCGGCACGCCGGCCGTCCGCGCCATCGTGTCGCAGGTCGTGCAGAAGGCCATGGCCGACCGCTTCGCGTCGCCGCGCCGCGAGGACAAGGCGCAGACCGCCGTGCTCCTCGAGAAGGTCGTGGGGGAGATGAAGTCGCGCATCTCGGCCCGGACCCACAAGGAGACCCAGCGGCGGAAGAACGCCCTCGAGAGCTCGTCGCTCCCGGCGAAGCTCGTGGACTGCCGCTCGAACGACGTCGCCAACAGCGAGCTCTTCATCGTCGAGGGCGACTCGGCGCTCGGCACGGCGAAGCTCGCGCGCGACAGCGAGTACCAGGCGCTGCTGCCCATCCGCGGCAAGATCCTGAACGTGCAGAAGGCGTCGCTGCCCGACATGCTCTCCAACACCGAGTGCGCGTCGATCATCCAGGTGCTGGGCGCGGGATCCGGCCGCACGTTCGACCTGTCGGCGGCGCGCTACGGGAAGATCATCATCATGAGCGACGCCGATGTCGACGGCGCCCACATCCGCACGCTGCTGCTCACGCTCTTCTTCCGCTACATGCGGCCGATGATCGACGAGGGCCGCGTGTTCGCCGCGGTGCCGCCGCTGCACCGCGTCGTGGTCATGAACCCCGGCTCGAAGCCCAATGACGTGATCTACACCTACTCGGAGCGCGAGCTGGCGGCCGTGCTCGCCCAGGCGAAGCGGCAGGGCAAGCGCTACCAGGACCCGATCCAGCGGTACAAGGGCCTGGGGGAGATGGGCGCCGACCAGCTGGCGACGACCACCATGGACCGGCGCAACCGCACGCTCCGGCGCGTGCGGGTCGATGACGCCGAGGCCGCCACGCGCATGTTCGAGCTGCTGATGGGCAACGACGTCGCACCCCGCAAGGAGTTCATCATCGACGGCGCCGGATCCGTGCGGGACCGCATCGACGTGTGAGCCGCCGGCCGCGTGCCGGATGCGGCGACGGCCACGGACCCTCGTGGTCCGCGGCCGTCGCCGTGCGTGCTGCCGACGCGCCTAGGTCTCCAGCGGCGCGGAGCCGTCCTCGGCCGACGGCTCGACGACGCCGACGGCGGCGCCGGACGCGGCATCCGGCGCCTCGGCCGGGGTGACCGCCTGGCCGACGCTGCCGATCGGCTTCTCCAGCGGGATGCCCGAGCCGTCGCGCTTCATGCCCGTGGGCGGCAGCTGGCGGACCTCTCCCGCCGGCCCCACGGCGAGCGCGGGGCCGGGGCCCACCCAGGCCAGGGCGAGGTGGTCCTCGCCCTTCAGGTACGCGTGCGCGCGGACCCCGCCCGTGGCGCGGCCCTTGCGCGGGAAGTCGCCGAACGCGGACACCTTGGCGCGTCCCGGATCCACGCCGGCGATGGTGGCGGACGACGCCGAGACGGTGACGACCTCCGCGCCCTCGGGAGCGACGGAGGAGAAGAACAGCACGTGCGCGCCCGCGCCGAGGTTGACACCCGCGATTCCGCCCGCCTGCACGCCCTGCGGCCGCACCGAGACCGCGGGGAAGTGCAGCAGCTGCGCCTCGCTGGTGACGAAGACGAGCTCGTCGGTCTCCGCGCCCTGCCGCGCCCCGACGACCTCGTCGCCCTTCTTCAGCGCGATGACCTCGTACTCGGGCTTCGCGGGCAGGGCGGACGGGGCGACGCGCTTCACGACGCCCTGGCGCGTGCCGAGGGCGATGGCCTCATCGGTGCCGAGCGCCACGAGCGCGACGACGCGCTCCTTCCGGTCCGTGAGGCCGAGGTAGTCGCGGATCCGCACGCCGGCGCCCAGCTGCACGCTCGCGACCGGCACGACGGGGAGGTCGACGGGCGTCATGGTGATGAGGCGGCCGGTGTTCGTGATCGCGCCGATGCGGGTGCGGCTCGTGGTCTCGATCGCCGTGAGGACGGCGTCGTGCGAGCTGCGGCGGACCGTCTGCAGGGGCGTCCCCGGTGCATCCGTCGGCAGGTCGACGCGGACGGCGCGGCCCGTCGTCGACAGCAGCACCCGGCAGGGCACGTCGGCGATCTCGAGGACGGGCGCCGCCCGGCGGCTCGACGCCCCGGCCACGCTGGGTGCGGCCTCGGTGAGCAGCGTGCGGCGCGGCGTCCCGAACCGGTCGGCGACCTCCTGCAGCTCGGTCGAGACGAGGGCGCGCAGCCGGCGCGGGTCGGCGAGGATCGCCTCGAGCTCCGCGATCTCGGCCTGCAGCCTGTCGCGCTCCTCCTCCAGCTCGATGCGGCTGAACCGTGTGAGCCGACGGAGGCGGAGCTCGAGGATGTAGTCGGCCTGCAGCGTCGAGAGGTCGAAGACGTCCATGAGGCGGGCGCGCGCCTGCTCGGTGTCGTCGCTGCCGCGGATGACTTGGATCACCTCGTCGATGTCGAGGATCGCGATGAGCAGGCCGAGCACGAGGTGCAGCCGCTCCTGCCGCCGGGCGAGGCGGTACCGCGTGCGGCGCGTGACCACGTCGAGCCGGTGCGCCACGTAGACCTGCAGCAGCTCCTTCAGTCCCAGCGTCTGCGGGCTGCCGTCGACGAGCGCGACGTTGTTGATGCTGAACCCGTCCTCGAGCGGGGTGTAGCGGTACAGCTGCTCGAGCACGGCCTCGGGGTTGAAGCCCGTCTTGATCTCGATGACTAGCCGCAGCCCGTGCGTGCGGTCGGTGAGGTCGGTGACGTTGGTGATCCCGGACAGCTTCTTGTTCTGGACGCCGTCCTTGATCTTCTCGATGACCTTCTCGGGCCCGACGAGGTACGGCAGCTCGGTGACGACCAGCCCCGACTTCCGGGGGGTGAGGCTCTCGACGGAGACGCGCGCGCGGGTCTTGAAGCTGCCGCGGCCGGTGAGGTACGCGTCCTTGACCCCCGACAGACCGATGATCGTGCCGCCCGTGGGCAGGTCGGGCCCCGGGACGAACGCCATGAGGTCGTCGAGGGTCGCGTCGGGGTGGTCGATGAGGTGCCGCGCGGCGCCGACGACCTCGATGAGGTTGTGCGGCACCATGTTCGTCGCCATGCCGACCGCGATGCCGCTCGCGCCGTTGACGAGCAGGTTCGGGAAGGCGGCGGGGAGCACGGCCGGCTGCATGAAGGCGTTGTCGTAGTTCGGGACGAAGTCGACGACGTCCTCGTCGAGCCCCTCGACCATCGCGAGCGCGGACGCGGCGAGCCGGGCCTCCGTGTAGCGGGGCGCGGCCGGCCCGTCGTCGAGCGAACCGAAGTTGCCGTGCCCGTCGATGAGCGGCACCCGGAGCGTGAACGGCTGCGCCATGCGCACCATCGCGTCGTAGATGGCGGAGTCGCCGTGGGGGTGGAGCTTCCCCATCACCTCGCCCGTGACGCGCGCGCTCTTCACGTGCCCGCGGTCGGGGCGCAGGCCCATCTCGCTCATCTGGTAGAGGATGCGGCGCTGCACGGGCTTGAGCCCGTCGCGCGCGTCGGGCAGGGCGCGCGAGTAGATGACCGAGTACGCGTACTCGAGGAACGAGTTCTCCATCTCGGTGGAGACGTCGACGTCCTCGATGCGCTCGGAGGGCTCGTCGGGCGTGGTGTGCGTGGTGGAGGGACTCATGGACTCTCTGGGTCGGGATCGGCGCTGCGCCTGATCGGCGTCGTGACGCGGATGCGGGCCGGGCTGCTGTGCCAGACTGGGCCGGATGGCCCCCATGCTACCGGCGCCCGGATCCAGCCGGATGAGCCTCACCGCGGTCATGCCCGGCTGCCTCGCCGCCCTCGCGGGGGAGGAGTCGGAAGCCGGCCTCCCGCCCGTCGACCGTGCGGTCGTCGTGCTCGTCGACGGGCTCGGATCCGCCGCCCTCCGAGCCCGCGCCGGACACGCCCGCCACCTCGTGCAGGGCTGGCGGAAGAAGGACGTCGTCGACGTCGGGTTCCCCACCACGACGGCGGCCAGCATCACCTCCCTCACCACCGGCGTGCGCGCGGGCGAGCACGGGCTCGTCGGCTACAGCGCGCTGGATCCCGCGCACGACCGCGTCCTCAAGCTGCTGTCCGGATGGGACGCGCGCAGCGTCCCGGACCAGTGGCAGCCGGTGCCGACCGCCTTCGAGCGAGCGGTCGCCGCGGGCATCCCCGCGTTCGTCGTCGGCTCGGCCCGCTACGCCGGATCCGGGTTCTCGCGCGCCGCGCTGCGCGGCGCGACCTACGTCGCCGCCGAGTCGATCGCGGACCGCTTCGCGACCACGCGCGAGCTCATGGACCGGGAGCCGCGCGCGCTCGTCTACCTCTACGTCCCCGAGCTCGACCAGGCCGCCCATTCGCACGGCTGGGAGTCCGACCGCTGGCTCCGCGGCCTCGAGGAGCTCGACCAGGCGGCGGGCCCCTTCCTCGACCGCCTCGGCCCGCGCGAGGGTGCGCTGATCACCGCCGACCACGGCATCGTCGACGTGCCCGCTGGATCCCAGATCCTGTTCGACCGCGTGCCCGAGCTGGTCGCGGGCGTCCGGCACGTCGCGGGGGAGCCGCGCTGCCTGCACCTGCACCTCGAACCGGGCGCGGACGCCGACGGCCTGGCCGACGCCTGGCGCGCCTCGGAGGGGACGCGCGCCCACGTCGCGACGCGCGCCGAGGCGATCGCCGCCGACTGGTACGGGCCGGTCCGGGAAGGTGTCGCCGCGCGCATCGGCGACGTGATCGTCGCGACGCGCTCGCTCATCGCGTACTACGACGGCCGCCCGCGAGACCAGGGCGCCCGTCGGATGATCGGTCAGCACGGGGCGTTCTCGGACGAGGAGCGCCTGGTGCCGCTCATCCGCGCCGGCGCCTTCGCCCGCGGCTGACCTGCGGGACGACGACGGCCGGACCGCCCGCGGGGCGGCCGGAGGTCGTGCGGGGTCAGGCCAGGTGGTCGTCGTCGCTGCGGGCGCCGAACACGATCTCGTCCCAGCTCGGCATCGCCGTGCGCCCGCGGCGGCCGGACGGCTTCGCGGAACCGCGGCCCTCGCCGGTCCCGGGCGTGCGCAAGCCCTCGTCGTCGGACTCGTCGCGCGGGCGGTCGCGGCCGGTGTCGACACGGCCGACGCCGGGGATCACCGCGGACCGCAGCGGCGGCGCGGAGCGCTGCCCGCCGCGAGGGCGAGAGAGGGGCTCGTCGCGCCGGGCGGCAGGAGCGGGCGCCTCCTCGACCGGGTCGTCGCCCTCGTCCTCGCGCGGCACGGACTCCCGCTCACCCCGGCGACGGCGGAGCGCCTCGAGCAGGTCGGCGGTCTCGTTCAGCTCGACTTGCGCCACGCGCGCCGGCTGCTGTGTTCCCGCGGGGTGGTTGCCCTGCCGTCCGAGGTGCGACACGGACGCGCCCTCGTCACGGCGGTGCGCCTCCCAGGGCTGGGGAGCGGTGTCCTGCGTGCTCGACGCCGTCGGCTCGGGCAGGCGGAAGGCGCCGCTGTCGAAGCGCGTGACGCCGTCCTCCTGGTGCGTGTCCGGGGCCTCGGGCGGCAGCGCGCGGAGGCGGGGGATGAGCGCGCCGCGGATCTCGCCCTGCTGCGAGAGGGTGATCGCCTCGTTGTTGGCGGGGGAGAGCGCGTGCTTCTTCGGGTCGTAGGACCAGCGCGCGTCGTGCTCGATCTCCTCGCTGGTGAAGGCGGCCTTCACGACCCAGCCGCCGAGCTGCTCCTTCCAGCTGCTCCAGCGCACCTCCTGCGCACCGAGCGACTCGAGGCGCTCCTCGATGACCTGGCCGAAGAGCGTGCCCTGCCCCATCGGGTCGACCTCGATGGCGGTGTGCACGGGGACCTTCATGGCGCTGCGCACGACGTGCTCGCGCTCGGCGACGACGGGGCCCTCGAACTTGCGCACGTACTCCACGGACGCCCCGGTCTCCCGTGCGACGTCCTCGGCGCTCATGCCCTGCCGGATGAACGACTGGATGATGCGCGGGGCGGCCTTCCGCGGCGGGCCGCCGTCGGCGGACTGGCGACGGAGCGCCGAGCGGAAGGAGTCGTCCATCACGAGACGGTGCCGTTCACCGCCCGGGGTCTCCACGACGAGGGCGCCGTCCTCGACTCCGACGATTTTCAGATCCTGCATGGGTTCCACGCCTCTCGCGCTCACTGGACGATTCACGATCGCACGAGTCGGCCCCTCTTCCGGGGAATACGCGTGGCGCGCCGCGACTTGAGTCCGACGAGAGCGCCGGAGGGCGGGATCGCAGGCCCCGCAGGCAGGTTGTTCGTGCGCGAACGGTGTACCGTGTGAGTCCGCATCCGCGGCCCGGGCACGGGCCGGCTCCCCGCATCCAAACCGCCGATCAGGAGCCCCGAGAGGGGCCCGGAGGACGGTTTGCTATCCGGATGCGATTCATGCAAACTGTGCCCGCCGATTCCGTTCGGCGGTTATTCGAGAAGTGGACAGGAATGGCAACTGATTACGACGCCCCGCGCAAGACGGAGGACGACTCCGACTCGATCGAGGCTCTGAAGGAGCGCGTCCCGGACCGCATGTCCGGGGTCGTGGACGTCGACGATGCCGACAACCCCGGGAGCTTCGACCTCGCCGGAGCCGACCTCTCCGACCTCGAGCTCGAGACGGTGGTGCTCCCGCCCCAGGCGGACGAGTTCACCTGCGTGAGCTGCTTCCTCGTGAAGCACCGCTCGCAGATCGACCACCAGGAGAAGCTCGGGCCCATCTGCCAGGAGTGCGCCGCCTAGATGTACTGGGTCATGACGTTGGTGACACTCGGGCCGCGGGCGTGAGCCCGTGGCTTGAGTGGATTCGTTCAGTGTTGTAGTGCTCGATGAAGGGGTCAAGCGCGTCGGCCCGGTGTTGGTTGCCGGTGAAGGGTTGCCGGTAGGCCCACTCGGTCGCGAGGGTCCGGTTGAAGCGCTCGACCTTGCCGTTCTGCCAGGGGCAGTGCGGGCGGATGAACTTCTGCCGCGCGCCCAGGTCCTGGACGGCGTTCTTGAACACGGTCGAGTGCCGGTAGGCGAACGCGTTGTCCGTGATGACCCGCTCGATCCGGGTGATCCCATGCCCGGCGAAGTACGCCGCTGCGCGGGTCAGGAACCCGGCCGCGGTCGCGCCTTTCTCATCGGGATGGATCTCCGCGTAGGCGAGACGGGTGTGGTCATCGACCGCGGCATGGACGTAATCGAACCCGATCCCGCGGCCGCGGACCTGCTCGCTGCGCCCGTGGACCCGCCAGCCGCCTCCGTCCGGGATCCTCCCGAGCTTCTTCACGTCCACGTGGATCAGATCACCCGGATGCTCGTGCTCATACCGGTGCGCCGTTGACCGGGATGCCCGGATCACGGCCCCGGTGACGGGGTCCAACCATGCCAACGGCGGCGCCCCGTGCCGGCGCAGGATGCGGGAGATCGTACGGGATGGAACACCTGTCACCGGCGCCAGCCGCGCAGGACCCGCCCGCAACTGGGCCCGCGCTTCCAGCACGGCCCGTTCCCGCTCCGGGCTCGTTCGCCTCGGTACTGACCGGGGCCGCGATGACCGATCCGTCAGCCCTCGCAGCCCCTCGGCACGGAACCGGTTCACCCATCGATGCGCGCACTGCCGCGACACCCCCAGCTCCCGCGCGACGTGCGCGACCGGCCGACGATCCTCCACCACCCGCCGCACGAGGAGAACCCTCCCGTGAACCGTCAGACGAGCATTACCGTGGGACATCGAGGCCTCCTGGCGATGGTTGAACTGAACAGCTCCATCAAGCCAGGAGGCCTCTTCACACGCCCCGAAGTGTCACCAACGTCATGGCCGAGTACACCTAGAGCGTCGCCGGGCGAGAGCCCCCCCTGAGGACAGAATCCCCCTGAGGACAGAGCGCCTCACCGCACGTCATGATCGCCGCGATCCCCGGATCGCGGCGATCAGTCGTTCCGGGGTGCGCGTGGAGAGCAGCCAGTACGGAGCAGGGTCGGCCGCGTCCAGCAGCGGCACCTTGACCACCGGGTCCACCCAGCCGCGGATCACCAGGTACGCCCGGGCATGGAGGCGCGTGCCGCGCTCCGCCGTCGCCTGCGCGCCCCGGAACCCCTCGGGCTCGCCGAGCTGGTCGACGTCGATGGATGCGCGGCCCGCGCGCAGCCGCCCGTCGACCACCTGGATGACCGGGCTCGTGAGCACGAGCGTGGCCACGACGCCCGCGTAGAGCACGATCGCGACGACGACCCCGGCGATGACGCTGATGGGGAGGAACACGAGCAGGCTCGCGGGGATGACGAGAGCGGTGGCGACGAAGAGCCAGGGAGCAGGCCACAGCCGCTCGCTGTAGGGGGATGCGGGCATGCGCCTATTCGATCAGATTCCTGCACTAGCCTCGGACCGTGCCCGATCCCGTCGACGTCCTCATCGCGGGCGACGCCCCGATCCCGACCTACGCGCATCCCGGCGACGCCGGCGCCGACCTCACGGCCGCCGAGGCCGTCCGCCTCGAGCCGGGCCGACGGGCCACCGTCGGCACGGGCGTCAGCATCGCCCTCCCGGACGGGTACGCCGCGTTCGTCCTGCCCCGCAGCGGCCTGGCCGCGCGTCACGGCATCACGATCGTCAACGCGCCCGGCACCGTCGACGCGGGCTACCGCGGCGAGATCCGGGTCACCCTCCTCAACACCGATGCCGAGGCCGCGTACGATGTCGCGGTCGGCGACCGCATCGCGCAGGTCGTCGTCATGCCGGTCAGCCGGGTGCGCTTCGTGCCCGTCGAGAAGCTGCCCGGGAGCCACCGCGGCACGGGGGGCTTCGGCTCCACGGGCACCGGCGCCCTCCCCGCCCGAGATCCAGGAGACCGAACATGACCGACGAGAACGCGAACCAGCCGGATGACGCCGCCGTCGCGGACGACGCCGAGCACGTCCTGGACGCCAAGTCCGCGCCCGACGACCGGGCCGACGAGGGTCCGCTCGACGAGACCGAGGCGAACCCCGTCCGCCCGTACGTCGACCTCGGCGGGATCAAGATCCTGCCGCGCGAGGGCCTCCACCTCCGCCTCGAGGTCGCAGAGGGCACCCAGCAGGTCGTCGCGATCGGCCTCGACTTCGCCGAGTCCAGCCTCCAGGTGCAGCCGTTCGCGGCCCCGCGCTCGAGCGGGCTGTGGCACGAGATCCGCACGACCATCGGGGAGCAGATCCAGAAGCAGGGCGGGACCACGCGTCTCGCCGACGGTCCGTTCGGGCCGGAGCTGCACGCCGTGATCCCCGTGGTGCAGCAGCCCGGCCAGCCCGCGGCCAGCACACGCGAGGCCCGCTTCATCGGCGTCGACGGACCGCGCTGGTTCCTGCGCGGCGTCATCACCGGCCGCGCCGTGTCGGACCCCGAGGCGGCCGCCGCCGTCGAGGACCTGTTCCGCTGCGTCGTCGTGGTGCGCGGCTCGTCGCCCATGCCCCCGCGCGACCTCATCCCGCTCAAGATGCCCGCCGCGCAGGTCGGCACCACCCCGGGCGCGGCTCCGGCCGGCGAGAGCCCGGCCTCCGCGCTGGGCTCCTGAACGTGTCGGGGGAGGATCCGCGCGAGCGGGATCCCCGGGGCCAGCCCCCCCCCGCGGACGAGGCGGCCGCGACCGACGGCATCCCCGGCGAGCCCGCGTCCGTGTCCGCGTCCGCCCCCGGTGAGGCGCTCGGCGCGAGCATGGCACAGGCCGCCGAGCGCGCAGGTCTGGGTCAGGCGGCGCGCGGCGAGACGATGACGGCGGCGGCGCTCCTCACCGCCATGGGCGGCGTCCGCGGCGTGCTCGAGGCGATCGTGCCCGGGCTCCTGTTCCTGGTCGCGTTCACCCTGACGCGCGACATCGTGCTCTCCGTCGCGGTGCCGGTCACCGTCGCGGTCGTGGCCGTCGTGGCCCGGCTGGTGCAGCGCTCGGCCTTCGCGCCCGCGGTGGGCGGCCTCGTCGGCATCGTGATCTCCGCGGTCCTGGCGCTCCGGTCGGGGGAGGGCCGCGACTTCTACGCCCTCGGGCTGTGGACCAACGGCGCCTACTTCGCCGTCCTCCTCGTGTCGGTGGTCGTGGGGTGGCCGCTCGTCGGCGTCGCCGTGGGCTTCCTCATGGGCGACGGGACGGCCTGGCGGCAGGACCGCAGGAAGGCCAGGGCGCTCCGCCTCCTCACCCTCGTCTGGGTCGGTTTCTTCGCGCTCCGCCTCGCGGTGCAGCTCCCTCTCTACCTCGCCGACTCGATCGACGCGCTCGGGGTCGCGCGCCTGGTGATGGGCACGCCCCTCTACGGCGTCCTCCTCGTGCTGTCGTGGTTGTTCGTGCGCGCCGTGTACGCGAAGGAGCCGGCTGCCCCCGCGGCCGGCTGACCCGCGGTCCTCCCGCTCCTCGTCGGCAGGGCAGGCACCGCGCGCCGCGGCGTCGGGCGCGGTGGCGCGATGGTAGATTCATCTCGACGTCGAGATACATCGGCGCCGTCCCGCCTCGCGCCGGGTGCCCGATCAGGGTCGCCTTACTGGACCCGGTCGCGGCGGGCGACCAAGATCGGATGACGGGCGGAATCGACTTCCGCGCCCATCCAGCGAGGGAAGAGGGCCACGTGTCTGCAATCAACAGCTTCGGCGCGAAGGACACACTCCGCGTCGGGGACACCGACTACGAGATCTACCGCATCGACACCGTGGCGGGCCACGAGCGTCTCCCGTTCAGCCTGAAGGTGCTGCTGGAGAACCTCCTCCGCACCGAGGACGGCAAGAACGTCACCGGCAGCCAGATCAGCGCGCTCGGCGACTGGGTGCCCGAGGCCGACCCCGACACCGAGATCCAGTTCACGCCCGCGCGCGTCGTGATGCAGGACTTCACCGGGGTCCCCTGCATCGTCGACCTCGCCACCATGCGCGAAGCCGTCGGCGAGCTGGGTGGCGACCCGACGAAGATCAACCCGCTGGCGCCCGCCGAGCTCGTGATCGACCACTCCGTCATCGCCGACCTGTTCGGCTCGGAGGACGCGCTCGAGCGCAACGTCGACATCGAGTACGAGCGCAACGGCGAGCGGTACCAGTTCCTCCGCTGGGGCCAGACGGCGTTCGAGGACTTTAAGGTCGTCCCGCCGGGAACCGGCATCGTCCACCAGGTCAACATCGAGCACCTCGCCCGCGTCACGATGACCCGCGAGGTCGGCGGCGTCCTCCAGGCCTACCCCGACACCTGCGTCGGCACCGACTCGCACACCACCATGGTCAACGGCCTGGGCGTGCTGGGCTGGGGTGTCGGCGGCATCGAGGCGGAGGCGGCCATGCTCGGCCAGCCCGTCTCGATGCTCATCCCCAAGGTCGTGGGCTTCAAGCTCTCGGGCGAGATCCCCACGGGCGTCACCGCGACCGACGTGGTGCTCACCATCACGCAGATGCTGCGCAAGCACGGCGTCGTCGGCAAGTTCGTCGAGTTCTACGGATCCGGCGTCGGCGCCGTGCCCCTCGCCAACCGCGCCACCATCGGCAACATGAGCCCGGAGTTCGGCTCCACCGCCGCGGTGTTCCCCATCGATGACGTCACCCTCGAGTACCTGCGCCTCACCGGGCGAAGCGAAGAGCAGGTCGCCCTCGTCGAGGCCTACGCGAAGCAGCAGGGGCTGTGGCACGACGCATCCGTCGAGCCCGCGTTCAGCGAGTACCTCGAGCTCGACCTCTCCACGGTCGTCCCCTCCATCGCCGGCCCCAAGCGCCCGCAGGACCGCATCGAGCTGACCGACGCGAAGTCGCAGTTCGAGCGCGACCTCAACGACTACGCCCAGGTCGACCACGACATCGTCGACCTCACCACCTCCATGAGCTTCCCGGCGTCCGACCCGGGCGAGCTGCAGCCCGAGGACGAGCACTCGACGCACGAGACGCACCACGCCTCGCACAGCCCGGTGAGCGTCACGAAGCCCACGCGCGTCACGCTCGAGGACGGGCGCGACTTCACGCTCGACCACGGCGCCGTGGCCATCGCCGCCATCACGTCGTGCACCAACACGTCGAACCCGTCGGTCATGCTCGCGGCGGGGCTGCTCGCCCGCAACGCGAGCAAGAAGGGCCTCAAGGCCAAGCCGTGGGTGAAGACCACGCTGGCCCCCGGATCCAAGGTCGTCACGGACTACTACGAGAAGTCCGGCCTCACGACCTACCTCGAGGACCTCGGCTTCTACACGGTCGGCTACGGCTGCACCACGTGCATCGGCAACTCGGGCCCGCTGCTCGAGGAGATCTCCACCGCGGTGCAAGACAACGACCTCGCGGTGACGGCCGTCCTCTCGGGCAACCGCAACTTCGAGGGGCGCATCAACCCCGACGTGAAGATGAACTACCTCGCGAGCCCGCCGCTCGTCATCGCGTACGCGCTGGCCGGGTCGATGAACTTCGACTTCGACTCCGACGCGCTCGGCACCGACCCCGAGGGCAACGAGGTGTTCCTCAAGGACATCTGGCCCGACGCGGACGAGGTGCAGTCGACCATCGACAGCTCGATCGACACGGGCATGTTCACCCACCAGTACGCCGGCGTCTTCGACGGCGACGAGCGCTGGCGCTCGCTCCCCACCCCCACGGGTGCGACGTTCGAGTGGGACGCCGAGTCCACCTACGTGCGGAAGCCCCCGTACTTCGAGGGCCTCACCATGGAGATCACGCCGGTGTCGGACATCGCGGGTGCGCGCGTCCTCGCGAAGCTCGGCGACTCTGTCACGACCGACCACATCAGCCCCGCCGGATCCATCAAGGCGGACAGCCCCGCCGGCCACTACCTCGACGAGCACGGCGTCGGCCGCAAGGACTACAACTCCTACGGCTCGCGCCGCGGCAACCACGAGGTGATGATCCGCGGGACGTTTGCGAACATCCGCCTGCGCAACCAGCTACTCGATGGCGTCGAGGGCGGCTACACGCGCGACTTCACGCAGGAGGGCGGCCCGCAGTCGTTCATCTACGACGCGTCCGAGAACTACCAGGCGGCGGGCACCCCGCTCGTGATCCTCGGCGGCAAGGAGTACGGCTCCGGCTCGTCGCGCGACTGGGCGGCCAAGGGCACGAGCCTGCTGGGCGTCAAGGCGGTCATCACCGAGAGCTTCGAGCGGATCCACCGCTCCAACCTCATCGGCATGGGCGTCGTCCCGTTGCAGTTCCCGGCGGGGGAGACCTGGGCGTCGCTCGGCCTCGACGGCACCGAGGAGATCAGCATCTCGGGTCTCGAGGAGCTGAACTCCGGCACGACGCCGCGCACGGTGCACGTCGTCGCCGCACCGACCTCCGACTCGCCCGCGGGCAAGGAGACGGTGGAGTTCGACGCGGTCGTCCGCATCGATACCCCCGGCGAGGCGGACTACTACCGCAACGGCGGGATCCTGCAGTACGTGCTGCGCAGCCTCGTCGCGTAACAGGAACCTGAAGGGGGCCGGGCGGCGACGCCCGGCCTCCTTCCTGCGTGCGGCCCCTGCGTAGACTCGACAGGGCGGGCGTCGCGACATGGCACCCCAGGGAAAGGCGGTCAGCATGGGAATCCTCGAGACGATCACAGGACCCCGGGACCTCGACCGGCTGAGCCGCGAGCAGATGGTCGAGCTCGCCGCGGAGATCCGGCAGTTCCTCGTCGCGGAGGTCTCCAAGACCGGAGGCCACCTCGGGCCGAACCTCGGCGTCGTGGAGACGACGCTCGCGATCCACCGCGTGTTCGACTCCCCGCGGGACGCGATCGTGTTCGACACCGGGCACCAGTCGTACGTGCACAAGCTGGTCACGGGTCGCCAGGACTTCTCGAGGCTCCGCGAAGCGGGCGGGCTCGCCGGCTACCCGCAGCGGTCGGAGTCGGAGCACGACATCGTCGAGAGCTCGCACGCGTCGAGCTCGCTGAGCTGGGCCGACGGGATCTCGCGGGCCTTCGGGATCACGGGCCAGACCGACCGGCACGTGGTCGCGGTGGTGGGCGACGGCGCCCTCACCGGCGGCATGACGTGGGAGGCGCTCAACAACATCTCCGACGACAACACGCGGAAGCTCATCATCGTCGTCAACGACAACGGCCGCTCCTACGCGCCGACGATCGGCGGCATGGCCCGCTTCCTCAACACCGTGCGCACCCGCCGCACCTACCGCGGCCTCTACGAGACGAGCCAGCGCGTGTTCGGCGTGTTCGGGGCCCCGGGCGACAGCCTCTACCGCGGCCTCCGCGGCGGCCTGCACGGCTTCCTCACGCGCGTCACGGACAACGAGGCGCTGTACTCCAACCTCGACATTAAGTACCTGGGGCCCATCGACGGGCACGACCAGCAGGCGATGGAGGAGGCGCTCGAGCAGGCCCGCGACTACGGCGCCCCGGTGATCGTGCACGCCATCACCGAGAAGGGCCGCGGCTACGAGCCCGCCCGCCGCGACGTGGCGGACCAGTTCCACGCCGTCGGGCAGATCGATCCGGAGACGGGCGAGCCCATCGACCCGTCGCACGCTGTGAGCTGGACCAGCGTCTTCGCGGACGAGATCCTCGCGCTGGCCGATGAGGATCCGCGCATCGTCGGCATCACCGCCGCGATGCTCCGCCCCGTGGGCCTCCACAAGTTCGCCGAGAAGCACCCGGATCGCGTGCACGACGTGGGCATCGCCGAGCAGCACGCAGTGACGAGCGCCGCGGGCCTCGCCTACGGCGGCCTGCACCCGGTCGTCGCGCTGTACGCGACCTTCGTCAATCGCGCGTTCGACCAGGTCCTCATGGACGTGGCCCTGCACCGCGCCGGCGTCACCTTCGTGCTCGACCGCGCGGGCGTCACCGGTCCCGACGGGCCGAGCCATCACGGCATGTGGGATCTCGCGCTGCTGCAGATCGTGCCGCACATCCGCCTCAGCGCCCCGCGTGACGCGACGCGCCTCCGCGAGGAGCTGGGCGAGGCCGTCAAGGTCGATGACGCGCCCACCGTCGTGCGCTTCTCCAAGGGCAGCGTCGGGGACGAGATCGAGGCCGTGCGCCGCCTCGACGACGGCGTGGACGTGCTGCACGAGTCGGCGTCGAAGGACGTGCTGATCGTCACGGTCGGGCCCATGGCGACCATGGGCATCGAGGTCGCGGAGCGGCTCGCCGCGCAGGGCATCGGCGCGACCGTCGTGGACCCGCGCTGGGTCGTGCCCGTGCCGCGCAGCGTCGTCGAGCTCGGCGGCACCCACCGTCTCGTCGTCACCATCGAGGACGGCGTCGTCGTCGGGGGCATCGGCACGCGGATCCGGCAGGACCTCCGCGAGGCCGGCATCGACACGGGCGTGACGGAGCTGGGCCTGCCCGACGAGTTCCTCGACCACGGCACGCGGTCGCAGATCCTCGAGCGCGTCGGGCTCACTCCCCAGCACATCGCGCGCGACGTCGTCGCCCAGGTGCTCGGGAGCCGCGTGCCGTCGGCCCGGCCGCTGCCGGAGGACGCCGAGCGCGTCCCCATGCGCGCGGAGGACGACGAGCAGGCCTGATCGCCTGTCGCACGCAGCAGGGCCCGGCCGATGCGGCCTGGCCCTGCTGCGTTCCCCCTGGCGCTACGCCACGCCGCGGATGGGCGGGTGGTGGAACGTGTCGCCGAACGCCCGGTTGCTCGCGCCGACGCGGTCGAGGTACGGCGTGAGCCCGCCCATCTGGAACGGGTAGCCGGCGCCGAGGATGAGGCAGAGGTCGATGTCCTCCGCCGCGTGCACGACGTCGTCCTCGAGCATGCGGTGCACCTCGTCCGCGAGGCCCGTCTCCACGCGCTCGCGGATCTGCTCGGCCGTCTGCGGGTCGGTGCCGCCCTTCACGATGCGCACGGCCTCCTTGTCGAAGCCCGTGGGGCGGCCCTTGGCGTCGCGGGCGTAGATGCGCCCGAGGTCCGCGAGGCGGTGCAGGTTCGGGCTCTCGAAGAACCGGTCCGGGAATGCGGCGTGGTGCGTGTCGAGCACGTGCGCGCCGACCTTGAGGCCCACGAGCTCGAGCAGCTCGAAGGGCGTCATCGGCAGGCCGAACGGCGCGAGCGAGCGGTCGACGACCTCGAAGGGCGTTCCCGTGTCCACCGCGTGCATGGCCTCCCCGAGGACCTTCGCGAGGATGCTGTTCACCACGAAGCCCGGGGTGTCGCGGGTGATGACGGCGTGCTTCTTCAGCGTCCTCGCGACCTGCATCGCGGTCGACAGCGTCTCGTCCGTGGTCTGCGGCGTCCGCACGACCTCGATGAGCGGCATCACCGCGACGGGGTTGAAGAAGTGGAAGCCCACGACGCGCTCCGGGTGCGCGAGCCGCTCGGCGATGCGCTCGACCGAGAGGCTCGACGTGTTCGTCGCGAGGATCGCGGTCTCGGAGACGTGCTGCTCGATCTCCGCGAAGACCGCCTGCTTCACGCCGAGCTCCTCGAACACGGCCTCGATGACCCAGTCCGCGTCGGCGAAGTCGGCCTTGTCCGTGGTGCCCGTGACGAGCGCCGTGAGCCGGTTGGCCTCGTCGGGGGAGATGCGCCCCTTCTCGGCGAGCTTCCGGATCTCGCCGTGGATGCCGGCGACGCCCGCGTCGACGCGCGCCCGGTCGAGGTCCGTGATGACCACGGGAACCTGGAGGCGGCGCACGAACAGCAGCGCGAACTGCGATGCCATGAGGCCGGCGCCGACGACGCCGACCTTGGTGACCTTGCGGGCCAGCGCCTTGTCAGGCGCCCCCGCGGGCCGCTTGGCGCGCTTCTGCACCAGGTCGAACGCGTAGATGGTGGCGCGGAACTGGTCGCCGGAGATGAGGTCCGCGAGAGCCTCGTCCTCGGCGGCGAAGCCCTCCTCGCGCGTCGTGTTCCTGGCCGCCTTGAGCAGGTCGAGCGCGCGGTACGGCGACTGGGCGACCGTGCCGATGCGCTGCTCGAGCGACTTCCGGGCGATCCCGATGGCGATGTCCCACTTGGCGATGCGCTCGAGGCGGCCCGGCGCGTTCGGCCGCTTGACCTCGACGGCGCCGGAGATGACGCCGTCGGCCCAGCGGATGGACTGCTCGAGGAAGGACGCGGACGGGAACGACGCGTCGGCGATGCCGAGCTCCACCACGTCCGCCGCCTTCAGCGTGCGGTTGTTCTTGAGCGGGTTCTCGATGATCACCTTGAGGGCGTTCTCGATGCCGATGAGGTTCGGCAGCAGCCACGCGCCGCCCCAGCCGGGGATGATGCCGAGGAAGACCTCGGGCAGCGCCACGGCGGGCACGGACTCGTCGACCGTGCGGTAGTCGGAGTTCAGTCCGATCTCGAGCCCGCCGCCGAGCGCGAGGCCGTTGATGAAGGTGAAGGACGGCACGCCCAGACGATGCAGGCGGCCCAGGGTGTCGTGTCCGAGCTGCGCCATCTGGCGCCCGACCTCGCGGCTGGGGATCTCGCCGACCTTGCTGAGATCGGCGCCCGCGGCGAGGATGAACGGCTTGCCCGTGATCGCGACGCCGCGGATCTCGCCCGCGGCCGCCCGGGCGGCCAGGCCGTCGAGCGCGTCCGCGAGCTCCAGCAGGGTGGCCGGGCCGAGCGTGGACGGCCGCGTGTGGTCGCGCCCGTTGTCGAGCGTGACGAGCGCGAGCACGCCGCCCGAGGGCAGCGGCACGTCGCGGACGTACGAGTGGGTGACGACCTCGTCGGGGTCGAGCGCCACGAGCTCCCGGAAGCGGCTGGTGTCGGTCACTTGTTCCTCTTCCTCTTGCCGGTGAAGTGCGGGTTCTCCCAGATGACGCTGCCGCCCTGGCCGAGGCCGACGCACATCGCTGTGAGGCCGTAGCGGACCTCGGGGTGCTGCTCGAACTGGCGCGCGAGCTGGTTCATCAGCCGGACGCCGCTGGACGCGAGCGGGTGGCCCACGGCGATCGCGCCGCCGTACTCGTTGACGCGCGGGTCGTCGTCGTCGAGACGGAAGTGGTCGAGGAGGCTGAGCACCTGGATCGCGAACGCCTCGTTGAGCTCGAAGAGCCCGATGTCGTCGATCGTGAGCCCGGCCTTCCGGAGCGCCTTCTCGGTGCTCGGCACCGGTCCGATGCCCATGATCTCGGGCTCGACGCCCGCGAACGCGAAGGACACCAGGGTCATCTTGGGCGTCAGGCCGAGCTCCTTGACGGCGTCGCCGCTGGCGAGCAGGGCGGCGGTGGCGCCGTCGTTGAGACCCGACGAGTTGCCCGCCGTGACGCGGCCGTGCGGGCGGAATGGGGTGCGGAGGCCGGCGAGGCCCTCGAGCGTGGTCTCGGGGCGCATGGCCTCGTCGCGCGTGGCGAGCCCCCAGCCCTCCTCGGAGCGCGTGGCGACGGGGACGAGGTCGGGCTGGATGTTCCCGGCCGCGTAGGCGAGCGCCGTCTTCTGCTGGCTCGCGAGGGCGTAGCGGTCGGCGCGCTCGCGGGTGAGCGCCGGGAAGCGGTCGTGGATCCGCTCGGCCGTGTTCCCCATGTTGAGGGCGTCCTGGCTGACGAGGCGCTCGGCGAGGAAGCGGGGGTTCGGGTCCGCGTCGAAGCCCATCGGATGGCGGCCCATGTGCTCGACGCCGCCGGCGATGGCGAGGTCGTAGGCGCCGAACGCGATGCCGCCGGCGGTGGCCGTGACGCTCGTCATGGCGCCGGCGCACATCCGGTCGATCGCGAATCCCGGGACCGAGCGCGGCAGGCCGACCAGGAGCGCGGCCGTGCGGCCGAGGGTCAGGCCCTGGTCGCCCGTCTGGGTCGTGGCCGCGATGGCGACCTCGTCGATCCGGTCCTTCGGCACCTGCGGGTTCCGCTCGAGCAACCCGATCATGGCCTTGACCACCAGATCGTCGGCGCGGGTCCGCCAGTACATGCCCTTCTCACCCGCTCGTCCGAACGGGGTGCGGACCCCGTCCACGAAATGGACTTCGGCTCTCTCGACCACTGACGCCTCCTCGCATCGATTTCCCCCACCCTAGGGACGAGGCACGGAGGGCGCCGAAACCGTTGACTGTTCCTACGAGGCCCCGTCGTCGGTCTCGTCGTCGGCTTGGCCAGCATCGACAAAGGCCGCCGCCACCGGCGCTGCCGTCGCCTCGATCTGCCAGGGCCGCGCACCCCACGACTCGAGCGCCGTCGCGACGGCCTCGGGGGAGAGCTCGGCGGGGGGCGTCCAGGCGACGCGACGCAGCACCTCGGGGGTGAGCAGGTTCTCCTGCGGGACGCCCATGGCCGTCGCGACATCCTGCACGGCCACGCGGGCGCGCTTGAGGCGGCGGTCGGCGGCGGGATCCTTGTCGGCCCACGCCTTCGGCGGCGGCATGGTCTCGCCCGTGCCGCGCAGCTGCGGGAACGCGGTCGCGGCGAGGCCGCGCTCGACGGCGGCCCACCAGCGGTCGATCTCGCTGCGGCTGGCGCGACCCGAGAACTCGCGCACGGCAGCGAGGTCGCGCTTGGTCTGCGGCAGGATGCGCGCGACCGCGACGAGGGAGCCGTCGGGGACGAGGCGGCCGGGGCTCGTGTCGACCTCGCGCGCGTACGCGTCGCGGGCCTCCCACAGCTCCTTCGCGACCGCGAGGCCACGGCCACCGCGGACCCCGTGCAGGCCGCTCAGGCGACGCCACGGCTCGACCCGCGCGGGCTTCGCCTCCTTGGCGATGGTCGCGGCGAACTCCTGCTCGGCGATCGCGGTCTTGCCCTGCTCCTCGAGGCGGCGGGCGATCTCGTCGCGCACGTCGACGAGCAGCTCCACGTCGAGCGCGGCGTAGACGAGCCATGCCCGGGGGAGCGGCCGGGTCGACCAGTCGGCGGCCGAGTGCTCCTTGGCCAGGTGAATCCCGAGCAGCTCCTCCACCACGGTGCCGAGGCCGACCCGGGGCAGGCCGAGCAGGCGCGACGCGAGCTCGGTGTCGAAGATGCGCTGCGGGTCGAGGCCCACCTCGCGGAGGCACGCGAGGTCCTGGCTGGCGGCGTGCAGCACCCACTCGACGTCGCGGATCACCTCGTCGAGCTCCGAGAAGTCGCCGATCGCGGGCGGGTCGAACAGGAACGTGCCGGCGCCGCGGCGGAAGACCTGGATCAGGTACGCGCGCTGGCTGTAGCGGAAGCCCGATGCGCGCTCGGCGTCGACGGCGATGGGACCCGTGCCGGCGGCGATCGCCTCGACGGCGCGGAGGTACTCCTCCCGGGTGTCGATCACGGTGAGGTCACCCGTGGCCGCCGCCTCGCGGAGGGGCGGACGGGAGGGTGCGTCGTCGTCGCGCGGGACCGGGTCCGCCGCGGCGGGGGCGTTCTCGGTCGCCTGCGCGGGCTCCGTCCGCCGGGTGCGCGTGCGCGCGCGTGCGGTCACGGCGTCGGTGGCGGTGGATCCCGGCACGTCGGAGAAGAGGGACGCGCCCATGGCCGGTCGGCGGAGACCCGCCGCCGACGGGGAGGGGGCGACGGCGCCGTCGCCGGTCGCGTCGGGGTCTGGGGTGTCGGACGGGGCGTTCACGTCCGGGTGCGTCGCGCTGATAGCAGTGTCACTCCTTCGCCCGCGGGAGGCAGCCCGGCGAGCATGCACAGTAATTCGCCCCAGCCTTCCACATGGGCGGTCACGTCGGCGTCCGCCGGCGTCCACGAGGCGCGGAGCTCGATCTTGGCGCCGCTGCCCTGGCGGGCCAGCTCGCCGTAGCCGGTGGAGATAATCCGGGTGGCGGTCCCCGAGGGCGACGAGTAGCGGGCGCCGCGCGAGGCGAGGCCGTCCACGAGCCACGACCAGGCGACGTCGGCGAGGAACGGATCGGTGCCCATGTCGGTCTCGAGCGGCGCCTGCGCGAAGCAGACGACGCGGAACGCGCCGCCCCACGCGTCCGGCTCATCCGGGTCGTGCAGCAGGATGAAGCGGCCCGTGCCGAGCTCCGAGTCGGAGGCGTGGCCAGACGGCGACACGTCGGCGGCGAGCGCCACGGCGTACGGGGCCAGGTTGCTCGAGGGCGAGGGGATCTCCGTCAGCACGAGCTCGGATCGCGTGGTCGCACGACGCAGGGCGTCTAGCGCCGCGCGGAACTCGGGCGGATCCTCGGCGCTGTCACGGGTCTCTACCACGTGTGCAGACTACGTTCCGCCGCGATCCGGCCCGGGAGCCACGCCGCGACGACGGGTGGGCACCACCCCGACGCCGGCGCGACCAGGGGATCAGTCCCGCCGCACCGTCCAGCGCGCGTAGGTGCGGTGGTCGTCGTCGACGAGCAGCTGGTCGAGCCGCATCGGCGCGTAGGCGTCGGAGCCCGCCGGCACGAGCGGCGTCAGCGGCGTCACGAGCTCGGGCGAGGTCGTGAGGCAGAGCTCGTCCACCCGGCCCGCGGCGATGAGGGATGCGGCGAGCGCCGGTCCGCCCTCGCACACCACATGGGTCAGCCCGCGGCCACGCAGGGCGTCGACGACGTCGTCGCCGCCCATCCGACCGTCGGCCGCGGCACCCAGCGGGACGGACACGATCTCGGCGGGCACGCCGCCGAGCGACGCCACGGCGCGGTCCCGTGCCTCGGGCGGGCAGAGCACCAGGAGGCGGCCCGGGGACGCGTCCTGGTCGAAGCGGTGGCCCTCCAGGTCGCCCGAGGAGGTGGCGACGGCCAGCGGGGTCCTGCGGGGGAGGACGTACCGCTCGGCACGCACCGTGCCCGCGCCCACGAGCACGACGTCCGCGAGCTCGCGGATGACGCCGAGGATCCGCCGGTCCACGACGCTCGAGAGGCTGTCGGAGGTGCCGTCGGCGCCGATGACGCTGCCGTCGACCGACGCCACGAAGTTGAGGCGCACGTGGTCGGCGGATCCCGGACGGTAGAGGTCCTCCAGCCAGCCCCGGGTGCCGTCGTCGTCCAGGCCGCGCGAGGCCGCCGCGTGGCCGGCCCCCGCCACGGGGAGGATCCGCGTGATCCTCACCCGGCGAGCCGCTCGCGCACCTGGCGCTTGACCCGCCCGAGCATCGCCGTCATGCCGCGCATGCGCAGCGGCGATACAGCCGCGTCGAGCCCGATCGTGGACGGGTAGTCGTCGGGCACCGCGAGCACCTCGTCGGCCGGGAGCCCGTCGAGGCCCTGCGCGAGGATCGACGCGAACCCGCGGCTCGTCGGCGCCTCGGCCGGCGCCTGGGCGTGCACGTGCACGTCGCCGTCGACGACCTCCACGAACATGAACACCGGCGACTGGCACTCCTCCACGCGCTCGAGGAGGTCCGGGTGGTCGGCGTACCGCGGCGGGAGAGCGGGCAGCTCGTTGCTGAAGTCGAGCAGGAGCAGGAGCCGGTCGCGCTGCTCGAGCGCGAGGAAGTCGTCGCGGATCTCGGCGAGCGCGGCGGGCAGCCCCGGGGCGTCGGTCATCGGGCGGGCAGCTCGCCGGGCTCGGCGCCCTGCACGATGGGGACCCGCACGGCGGAGCCCCACTCGGTCCAGGAGCCGTCGTAGTTGCGGACGCCCTCGAAGCCCAGCAGGTGGGTGAGCACGAACCACGTGTGGCTCGAGCGCTCCCCGATGCGGCAGAGGACCACGACGTCGTCGCCGTCGCCGAGGCCCGCGCCCTCGCGGTACACGGCGTCGAGCTCGGCGCGCGTCCGGAAGGAGCCGTCCTCCGCCGCGGCCTTGGCCCACGGGACGTTCCGAGAGGTGGGGATGTGGCCGGCGCGGAGCGAGCCCTCCTCCGGGTAGGCGGGCGCGGTCGTCCGCTGGCCGGTGTACTCCTCGGGGCTGCGGACGTCGATGAGCGGGTTGCCGAGGTGCGCGAGCACGTCGTCCTTGAACGCGCGGATCTCCTCGTCGCGGCGCTCGACGACCGGGTACTCGACGGGGGAGACCTCGGGGCGGTCGGTCGTGGTCGGGCGCCCCTCGGCGATCCACTTGTCCCGGCCGCCGTCGAGCAGGCGCACGTCCTCGTGGCCGAACAGGGTGAAGACCCAGAGCGCGTACGCGGCCCACCAGTTGCTCTTGTCGCCGTAGATGACGACCGTGCTGTCACGCGCGATGCCGCGCTCGGACATGAGCTGCGCGAACCGCTCGCCGTCGACGTAGTCACGCTGCACGGGGTCGTTGAGGTCGGTGTGCCAGTCGAGCTTCACCGCGCCGGGGATGTGGCCGGTCTCGTAGAGCAGCACGTCCTCGTCGGACTCGACGACCACGAGACCGGGCGTGAGCGCGCCGTCGGCGAGTCGCTCCTGGAGCCAGTCGCCGCTGACGAGCCGCTCCGGGTGGGCGTACTCGGCGAACCTGGGGGTGGTGTCCGGCTCGACGGCCATGGGGCTCTCCTGATCTCGCGGCCGGCGGGGCCGCGCTGGTGGGACGCGGATTAGTCTGGTGGGTGTTCCGCGGGCACCATGCGCCGCGCGTCGACCACCATCCACGGTAACGGTTCGCCATGCGCGGGACCTTCCCGACACCGCCACATGACAGCCGGAGACCCACCTGTGACGAACGCCGACATCGGATCGCGGAGCCACGACGCGGAGGGCACGGGACCCGGCGCCCTCGTCGGCCGCTCGCCGAGCATCACGGGCGCGGAGATCGCCGCGCACCTCGTGCCGCCGCGGCAGTTCGACGAGGCGCGGTTCGACACGTACCGTCCCGACCCCGAGTACGACACGCAGGCGCAGGCCGTCGAGGTGCTCCGCGCGTTCTCGGGCGACCGCGCCGGATCCCGCGGTGGCCTCTTCTCTCGGAGGAAGGCGCCCGCCCTGAAGCCCGGCGTCTACCTCGACGGCGGGTTCGGAGTCGGCAAGACCCACCTCCTCGCGTCGCTCTGGCACGCCATGCCGGGACCCAAGTACTTCGGCACCTTCATCGAGTACACGGCGCTCGTCGGGGCGCTCGGCTACCAGGGCGCGGTCGGGATCCTCCGCGGCGCAACGCTCGTGGCCATCGACGAGTTCGAGCTCGACGACCCGGGCGACACGATGATGATGACGCGCCTGCTGTCCGACCTCGTGGCCGACGGCACGCGCATCGCCGCGACGAGCAACACGCCGCCGAACGCCCTGGGGGAGGGGCGCTTCGCGGCGGCCGACTTCCTGCGCGAGATCCAGGCGATGAGCGACCGGTTCGACACCATCCGCATCGACGGGCTCGACTACCGGCGCCGCGCCTTCGAGGGCCACGCGATCACGGTGGGCGCCGCCGAGCTCGACGCCAGGGCCGACGCCGCGCAGGCCGGCGGCCGCTCGGTCACCGTCGACGGGTTCCCCGAGCTGGTCGCGCACCTCTCGCGGCTGCACCCCTCCAAGTACGTGAAGGTGATCGAGGGCGTCGACGCCATCGCGCTCCGCGACGTGACCCAGCTGCAGGGCCAGACCGACGCGCTCCGCTTCGTCGCCTTCGTCGACCGGGTCTACGACGCGCAGATCCCCCTGCTCGCGTCCGGCACCCCGTTCGACGAGGCCTTCTCGGCCGAGATGCTCGCGGGCGGCTACCGCAAGAAGTACCTGCGCGCCATCTCGCGGCTCATCTCGCTCACCGCGGCCGGGCGCGACCTCTAGCCGACGACGCTCCGCCACGCCCGGATCGGCGGCCGTCCCGGGCATCCCCGCCGCACGCGGAAACACGATGTTCACATGCGCGTCGCCCGTGTAACGCGCCCGAAACACGTCCGGCGAGCCGGCGAAACCTCGCCCCCCGACACTGGACGCGTACCCGGCACCCGGCACGCGCCGAACCCCCGACCACACGGGCGGCCGCTCGCCTTCCGTCCGGTGCGACCCCCTGCACGATCTACGAGAGGTGAAACACCATGGATCAAGGCAACACCGCCTTCCTCCTGATCGCCGCGGCGCTGGTCCTCCTGATGACGCCGGGTCTGGCGTTCTTCTACGGCGGGCTCGTCAAGGCCAAGAGCGTCATCAGCATGATGATGATGAGCTTCGGGGCCATGGGCCTCATCGGGCTCCTCTGGGTCCTGTACGGCTACGCCATCGCGTTCGGCAACGGCCCCGACGGCGCCGCGGGCAACCCGCGCTTCGTGGGCATCGACGGCGTCCTCGGCATCGACCTCGGCCAGCTGGGCCTCGGCGACGCGTACACCGCGGCACTCGGCGACCAGACGTCCGCCTACCCGACGCTCGCCTTCGCCGCCTTCCAGGCCACGTTCGCCATCATCACGGTCGCGCTCATCTCCGGCGCCATCGCCGACCGCGCCAAGTTCGGCGCGTGGATGGTCTTCGCGGGCATCTGGGCCACGGTCGTCTACTTCCCCGTCGCCAGCTGGGTCTTCAACTTCACGGTCGCCGACGGATCCACCGTCGACGGCGGGTGGATCGCCTACAACGTCGGCGCGATCGACTTCGCGGGCGGCACGGCGGTCCACATCAACGCGGGTGCCGCGGCGCTCGCCCTCTCGCTGGTCCTCGGCAAGCGCGTCGGGTTCGCCAAGGGCATGCACGTGCCGCACAACCCGCCGTTCGTGCTCCTCGGCGCCGGGCTCCTCTGGTTCGGCTGGTTCGGCTTCAACGCCGGCTCCGAGCTCGCGGCCGACGGCATCGCGGCCATCGCGTTCCTCAACACCATCGCCGCACCCGCCGCCGCGATCCTCGGCTGGCTCGTGGTCGAGAAGATCCGCGACGGCAAGCCGACCTCGGTGGGCGCCGCGTCCGGCGCGGTGGCGGGCCTCGTCGCCATCACCCCGGCGTGCGCCGCGCTCTCGCCGACCTGGGCCATCGTCCTCGGCCTCGTCGCCGGTGCCGTCTGCGCCGTCGCGATCGAGCTCAAGTTCAAGCTCGGCTTCGACGACTCGCTCGACGTGGTGGGCATCCACCTCATCGGCGGCCTCATCGGGACGCTGTACATCGGCATCTTCGCGACCAAGGTCGGCCTCATCTACTCGGGCTCGCTCGAGCAGCTCGGCAAGCAGGCCCTCGCCGCCTTCGCGGTGCTGATCTACTCGTTCGTCCTCTCCTACGTCATCGGCACGATCATCCAGAAGACCATGGGCTTCCGGGTGAAGAACGAGGACGAGATCGCGGGCATCGACACGATCGTCCACGGCGAGGAGGGCTACGTGCTGGAGACCTCCGGCCGCTGACCCGCTCCACCGGCTCGACCACGACGGGCGCCGCACCTCGCGAGAGGGCGGCGCCCGTCCCCGTTCGCCGGGAACGGAGCGGGCGGGCCACCGGGCCGCCCGGGAGCGCGGCGGGCGTACGGTGGAGGGACGCGGCCGGCGAGCACGACGACGCCCCGCACCGTGACCATCGAGACGAAGAAGACGAGAGCACATGGCATCCCCCCTCATCACCCTGAACAACGGCGTCACCATCCCGCAACTGGGCTTCGGCGTCTTCCAGACCCCGCCCGCCGAGACGCAGCAGGCCGTGGAGCGCGCGTTCGAGGCGGGCTACCGTCACATCGACACCGCCGCCGGCTACTACAACGAGGAGGGCGTGGGCGCCGCCATCAAGGCGACGGGCATCCCACGCGAGGAGCTCTTCATCACCACCAAGCTCCGCAACGGCGACCAGGGCGCGGACAGCGCGCGCACCGCCTTCGAGGACAGCCGCCGCAAGCTCGGCGTCGACGCGGTGGACCTCTACCTCATCCACTGGCCCTACCCGAAGCACGGCCTGTACGTCGAGACCTGGAAGACGTTCGAGGCGCTGCACGCCGAGGGCCTCATCCGCGCGATCGGCGTCTCCAACTTCCTCCCGGAGCACCTGGAGAAGCTGGCCGCCGAATCCGAGGTCGTGCCGGCGGTCAACCAGATCGAGGTGCACCCGACGTTCCAGCAGCACGACCTCTCCACCTTCTCGGTCGAGCGCGGCATCGAGGTCGAGGCCTACAGCCCCCTCGGCCAGGGCGCCGACCTGGAGTCGGAGATCGTCACGCGGCTCGCGAAGGAGCACGACGCCACCCCCGCGCAGATCGTGCTCGCCTGGCACCTCGCGCAGGGCCGCATCGTGATCCCCAAGTCGGTCACGCCGGAGCGCATCGTCGCCAACTTCCAGTCCATCGAGGTCGAGCTCTCGGTCGAGGAGCTCGCCGAGATCGACACCCTCGAGTCCGGTACGCGCCTGGGCGCCGACCCGGCGACGGCGGACTTCACGCAGTTCCCGTCCTGATCCACCCGCTGGCACACCGGCAGCACGGCGCCCGCCCGGCTCGCGCCGCGGCGGGCGTCGTCGCGTGCGGCCGCGTCCCGACCGCTCCCGCGCCGCCCGCCTACGGGTGCCGGGCGGTCTAGCGTGATCCCCACGACGCTCCGTCGAGCCGGTGGACCCCGCCACGGATCCGGAGGGAGCGCAGAGCGCCCCAGGAGCACCGTGACCGGCCCCCGCACGTCCGCCTCACCGACGCCCTCACGGCGGTCTCCGAGCTCATCGACGCGTCCGTCGACACCAGCGGGGACGGCCTCACCGGGGTCCAGATCCTGATCCTCCGCCGCGTCGTCTGCACCCAGCGCATGGACCGCGCCTCGCGTGCGCTCGACACCCGGACCGCCCGCGCGGCGACCGTGCCCACCCTCGCGTCGCTCATCCAGAAGGGCCTGGTGCTGGGGTCCGAGGGCCCCACCGGGCGCTTCCTCCACCTGTCGGACGGCGGACGGGACCTCCTCCGAGGCGTCAGCACGGTGCGCGCGGAGTGGTTCGGGCAGGCGGCGTCGCAGACGGATCCGCCCGCGCACGGGCAGGACCTCCTGCGCATCGCGGAGCTGCTGGAGCGCCTCGGCCGTCTGGAGCGCTCCTGACCGGGGCCGGCGCGGCCGCCGACGGGCTCGACGGCGTCCTCGTGGAGCGGCTGCGGGCGGCGGGATGCGTCTTCGCCGAGGAGGAGGCCGCCCTCCTCATCCGAGAGGCGACGGCACGGCACCCCGATGCCGGACCGGGCGGCAGCGGCGACGCGCGGGCGGCGACGCTCACGGCCATGACGGCCGCCCGCGTGGCGGGGGAGCCGCTCGAGACCGTCCTCGGCTGGGTCGCCTTCGCCGGGCGGCGGATCATCGTCCGTCCCGGCGTGTTCGTCCCGCGACGGCGCACGGAGCAGCTGGCCGGAGCCGCGGTCGAGGCGGCGGCGCAGGCGACCCGGCGGACCGGGCACGCGGTGGTCGTCGACATGTGCTGCGGCTCGGGAGCCATCGGCGCGGTCGTCGCGGACGAGGTGCCCGGGGCGGTCCTGCACGCGGCCGACGTGGATCCCGCCGCGGTCGCGTGCGCGGCGGAGAACCTCGTCCCGCGCGGGGCCGCGGTGCACCGCGGCGACCTGATGGCGGCGCTGCCCCCGGAGCTGCGGGGCCGGATCGACGTCCTCGTCGCGAACGTGCCCTACGTGCCGCGCGTCGGACTCGCGCTCATGCCCCCGGAGGCGCGGCTCCACGAGCCCGAGGTCACGCGGGACGGCGGGGAGGACGGGCTGGACGTGCTGCGCCGCGTGGCCGCCGAAGGCCGGGAGTGGCTCGCGCCGACGGGCACCGTCCTCGTGGAGGTGGCGGACGCGCAGGTGACGGGCGCTCTCCAGGCGATGCGGGCCGCGGGCCTGGTCGCCCGGACGGAGGACGCCGAGGCGGAGGTGGAGGACGACCAGACGCGTGTCGTCTCCGGTCGCCCGGCAGGCTGAACCGCGCCGATCGGCGCGCCGTGTCGGAGGGCGCGGCCCCCGGACGGCGCAGCCTCACCCGGGCCGAAGGTCGTGGACGAGGCCGACGGCGAGGCGCACCACTCGGACGACGCGTCGGATCCACGTTCCGACAAGGGCATCGTCCACCGAGCGCGGGAGGGGCTCGGGACCGCCATCGGAGCCGCCGCGGTTCGGCGACCACCAGGGGCCATGCGGGCCGCGAGGGCGTCATGGATCCGCACGGGCTGGCGGCGCTAGCTGTACTCGGCCGTGACGTTGGTGACACTTCGGGGCGTGTGAAGAGGCCTCCTGGCTTGATGGAGCTGTTCAGTTCAACCATCGCCAGGAGGCCTCGATGTCCCACGGTAATGCTCGTCTGACGGTTCACGGGAGGGTTCTCCTCGTGCGGCGGGTGGTGGAGGATCGTCGGCCGGTCGCGCACGTCGCGCGGGAGCTGGGGGTGTCGCGGCAGTGCGCGCATCGATGGGTGAACCGGTTCCGTGCCGAGGGGCTGCGAGGGCTGACGGATCGGTCATCGCGGCCCCGGTCAGTACCGAGGCGAACGAGCCCGGAGCGGGAACGGGCCGTGCTGGAAGCGCGGGCCCAGTTGCGGGCGGGTCCTGCGCGGCTGGCGCCGGTGACAGGTGTTCCATCCCGTACGATCTCCCGCATCCTGCGCCGGCACGGGGCGCCGCCGTTGGCATGGTTGGACCCCGTCACCGGGGCCGTGATCCGGGCATCCCGGTCAACGGCGCACCGGTATGAGCACGAGCATCCGGGTGATCTGATCCACGTGGACGTGAAGAAGCTCGGGAGGATCCCGGACGGAGGCGGCTGGCGGGTCCACGGGCGCAGCGAGCAGGTCCGCGGCCGCGGGATCGGGTTCGATTACGTCCATGCCGCGGTCGATGACCACACCCGTCTCGCCTACGCGGAGATCCATCCCGATGAGAAAGGCGCGACCGCGGCCGGGTTCCTGACCCGCGCAGCGGCGTACTTCGCCGGGCATGGGATCACCCGGATCGAGCGGGTCATCACGGACAACGCGTTCGCCTACCGGCACTCGACCGCGTTCAAGAACGCCGTCCAGGACCTGGGCGCGCGGCAGAAGTTCATCCGCCCGCACTGCCCCTGGCAGAACGGCAAGGTCGAGCGCTTCAACCGGACCCTCGCGACCGAGTGGGCCTACCGGCAACCCTTCACCAGCAACCAACACCGGGCCGACGCGCTTGACCCCTTCATCGAGCACTACAACACTGAACGAATCCACTCAAGCCACGGGCTCACGCCCGCGGCCCGAGTGTCACCAACGTCATGACCCAGTACAGCTAGCGCACGCGAGTGGATCCGGCACTTCGGCTACTGTGTCGCGGATGGACTGGCGCGAGGACCGGATCGGGTCGGCCCGGAGGGGCGAGAACCCCACGGTCCTCGCGGAGCTGGGCGCGGGATGGGCCGTCATCGGCGACGTGCAGTTCCTCCCCGGCTACTGCGTGCTGCTCGGGACGGACCCCACCGCGACCGCCTTCGCGGAGATGCCGAGGGCCGAGCGGGTCCGGTTCCTCGCCGACGCCGATCTCCTCGCCACAGCCGTCGAGCGGGCCTGCCGCGACCTGGTGCCGGGCTTCCGGCGCGTCAACATCGAGGTGCTGGGCAACGCCGACGCCTTCGTCCACGCGCACGTCTGGCCTCGGTACGCGTGGGAGCCGCCCGAGCTCGTCGCGCGACCCGTCTGGCTGCACGCTGCCGAGCGGTGGCGGGATCCCGCGACAGCGCTCGGCGACGGGCACGCCGAACTCCGCGCGAGGATCCGCGCCGAGCTGCATGTCCTCGCCCGGGACGAGGCGGTCGAGGTCAGGGCGCGGTGACGAACCCGTGGTCGACCATGAACTGGAAGGCCACGTCCGCGGGCTCCTCGCCCTGGTCGTCGACCCGGAGGTTCATCTCGCGGAGGGCGTCGTCGGTGATGACGGGGGAGATCCGGTCGAAGACGTCCTGGAGCCCCGGGTACTCGGCGAGGGTCGCCGAGTCGAGCACGGGCGCGAGGTTGTAGGCCGGGAAGAAGCCGAGGTCGTCCTGGAGGATCGTGAGGCCGAGCTTGTCGATGCGGCCGTCGGTCGTGAAGACCTCGCCGAACTCGCACGTGCCGCGGTCCGTGGCCGTGTAGACCGCGCCCGTGTCGAAGATCGAGACGTTGCCGTCGGGCACGCCGTCGGCGGATCCGCGCGGGATGCCGTACGTCTCCAGCAGCGGAGACAGCCCGTCGGAGCGCGAGTTGAACTCCGCCTCCACGCAGAACGTGCGCTCGTCGACGGGGAGATCCTTGATCTGCGACAGCTTCGTGATGCCGAGCCGGTCGGCCTCCTCGCTCCGGATGGCGAGCGCGTAGGTGTTGTTGAGCGGCGCCGGGGTCAGCCAGGTGAGCCCGTTGGCCGCGTCGGCGTCGCGGACCGCCTCGTACTGGGCGCGCTGGTCCGGGATGCCCTTCGGCTCGCCGAGGTAGCTGAGCCACGCGGTGCCCGTGTATTCCCACGTCATGTCGGCGCCGTGGCTCGTCATGAGCTCGCGGGCCGGCACGCTGCCCGGCACGTTCGTCTGGTCGGTGACGTCGAAGCCGGCCGCCTTCGCCGCGATCACGGCGATCTTGCCCAGGATCAGCTGCTCGGTGAAGTTCTTCGACGTGACGGTGAGGTGCGCGCCGGCCGGCAGGTCGAGCGGCTGGATGGAGCCGGGCGCGGTGTCGGGGACGTAGGCCGTCGCGGGCTGCAGGCCGCAGCCGGTGAGCGTGGCGAGGGCCGCGGCCACGAGCGCGGGCACGCCGAGCGCGCGACGCAGGCGGGCGGAGCGGGGGAGGGGCGACACGGTCAGAGTCCCTTCGGGCGGGCGACGTGCTCGACGACGCGGCCGAGCCAGTCGATGGCGAGCGCGAGGAGCGCGATGAGCAGGGCACCCGAGACGAGCACGGGGTAGAGGTAGAGGTTGACGCCCGTGGTGATGAGGATCCCGAGCCCGCCGCCGTTGACGAACGCGGCGAGCGCCGCGGTTCCCACCAGCAGCACGAGGGCGGTGCGGATCCCGGCGAGCATGACGGGGACGGCGAGCGGCAGCTCGATGCGGAACAGCACCGCGGCCCGGCTCATGCCCATGCCCCGGCCGGCCTCGACGAGGCGCTCGTCGACGCCGCGGATGCCGAGGATCGTGTTCCCGAGCACGGGCAACGCCGCGTAGACGACGAGCGCGACCAGGCTCGCGACGAAGCCGTTCGGCACGAGCATCGCCAGCAGCACCACGAGGCCGATCGCCGGGGCGGCCGTGCCGAAGTTCGCCACGGCGAGCACGGGCGGGGAGAAGCGCCGCAGGCGACCACGGGTCATCAGGACGCCGAGCGGGATCGCGATCACGAGCACGATCGCCGCGGCCGAGAACGTGAGCGCGAGGTGCTCGAGCGTCGACTTCCCGAGCGCGGCGGGCGCGAGCGTGGTGCGCTCGACGGCGGTGAGCGGCGCCACGGCGAGCCAGACGAGGTACGCCCCGAGCACCGCGGCGATCGCGACGGGCTGCGCGATGAGCCCGCGCCAGCCCTGCGCGCCGCCGACGGCGTCGGTGCGGGCGTCGGTCACGGCGCTCATCCGGCCTGCCCGTCACGCGCGGCGGGCGACTCGGGGGCGACGGATCCTGCCGACTGCTCGGCCCGGGCCGCGTCGGCGCCCACCGTGCCGATCGTGCCCGTGTTCGTGCCGACGGGTGCACCGTCGACGCCGCCGGCCGCGGACGCCCGGGCGCTCGTGATGGCGTCCATGACGGTCTCGACGTCGATCACGCCGAGGAAGGCCCCGCCGCGGCCGGTGACGAGCGCGGCGCCCGCGCTCGAGACGAGCATCGTGTCGAGCGCGTCGTTGAGGGTCGCGCGGGCGCCGATCACCGGCAGCCGCGGCTCCGGGACGGCGCCGATCACGTCGATCCGGCCGAGCTGGCGGCGCGACGGCCACTGGATCGGCCGTTCGCGGGCGTCGACGACCACCGCGTGCTGGTGCCCGACCTCGTCCATGCGGGCGAGCACGTCGCGCGCCTGGTCGCCCGGGTACGCGATGACCGCGTCGGCGAGCGGCACCTCGTCCACGCGGCGGAGCGTGAGCTGCTTGAGGCCGGCGCCCGAGCCGATGAACTCCTCGACGAACGCGTCGGCTGGCTCGGCGAGGATCCGCTCGGGGGTGTCGTACTGCACGATGCGCGCGCCCTCGGCGAAGACGACGATCCAGTCGCCGAGCTTCACGGCCTCGTCGAAGTCGTGCGTGACGATGACGATGGTCTTCTGCAGCTCGGCCTGGATTCGGATGAGCTCGTCCTGCAGGCGCTGCCGCGTGATGGGGTCCACGGCGCCGAACGGCTCGTCCATGAGGAGCACGGGAGGGTCGGCCGCGAGCGCCCGGGCGACGCCGACGCGCTGCTGCTGTCCGCCGGAGAGCTCCTTCGGGTACCGGTCGCGGTACTGCTCGGGGTCGAGCGACACCAGCTCGAGCAGCTCGTCCACGCGGGCGCGAATGCGGGCGGCCTCCCAGCCGAGCATCTTCGGCACCACCGCGATGTTCGCGGCCACGGTCATGTGCGGGAAGAGCCCGCCGGCCTGGATCACGTAGCCGATGCGCCGCCGCAGCTCGTCGCCGTCGATGCCCGTCACGTCCTCGTCGCCGAGGACGACGCGGCCCTCCGTGGGCTCGATGAGGCGGTTGATCATCTTGAGCGTCGTCGTCTTGCCGCAGCCGGACGGGCCAACGAGCATGACGATCTTGCCGGCGGGGATCTCCAGCGTGATGCCGTCGACGGCGGGCTTCGCCTGTCCCGGGTACCGCTTGGTGACGCCGTCGAGCAGGATCGAGCGGCCGCTGATCTCGGGGGTGGTGGTGGTCTCAGACACGGATGCCTCTCGGAGTGGTGAGCCGACCGATGCCGACGAGGACGAGGTCGAGCAGGAGGGCGAGCAGGACGACGCCGATGACGCCGGTGAGGACGGACTCGGTCGAGTTCGCGCCGCCGAGGCGGGAGAGCCCGGAGAAGATGAAGCCGCCGAGACCGGGGCCGAGCACGTAGGCGGCCACGGCGGCGATGCCCATGACCATCTGGGCGGACACGCGGATCCCGCCGAGGATGACGGGCCACGCGAGCGGGAGCTCGACGCGCAGCAGCGTGCGGACGCGGCCCATGCCGATGCCGCGCGCGGACTCCACGATCGAGGGGTCGATCCCCGTGAGCCCGACCACCGCGTTCCGCAGGATGGGCAGGACGGCGAAGAACGTGACGACCGCGATGGCCGGCGCGACGCCGAAGCCGAGCGGCGCGATGAGCAGCCCCACGAGGGCGAAGGCGGGCAGCGTCAGCCCGATCGCCGAGACGCTGTTGGCCAGCGAGCTGAGCGGGCGGCTGCGGTAGACGAGCGCCGCGATCCCCACGGCGATCACCGTCGCGAGCACCAGGCACTGCACGACGAGGCTGAGGTGCTGCCACGCGGAGAACGCGATCTGGTCGGCGCGGGAGGACAGGAAGTCCCACATGTCGGTCTCCTCAGGATGGGTCGGTCACCGGGAGGGGCATCGGCAGTGGCCCACCCTACGCAGGCGACCCGGATGCGCGAAGTTCGCCATCGCCCGCACGTCGGTGGTATCACGCGCGCGCCGCGGGCGGGCGCGCGCGCTGTCGTCGCGGTGCCGGTCGTCTCGGAGGCGCGCTCGGGCGTCGCCCAGGCGCGCTCGCCTACGCTCGTGACCCTGGGAGCCGCCCGACCGGTTCCCGCGAGGAGCCACCGATGCCCGTCCCGTCGCGCGATGCCGACGCGTACGCCGTGCTCGGCGTCGAGCCGTCCGCATCGCAGGACGAGATCCGCCGGGCGTACCGCCGCCGCGTGCGCGACGCCCACCCCGACATGGGCGGCAGCGCCGACGAGTTCCAGGCCGTGCGCGACGCGTTCGAGGCGGTGGGGGATCCCGAGAGCCGCGCCCGCTACGAGCGCACGCTCCGCGAGGCCCCGGCCCCCGAGGATCCCGTCGGCCGCGCCCACCCCGCATCGCCCGGCTCGAGCTCGACGGGCGACGCCTGGGATCCGGCGTCCCGACGCGGTCGTCCCGGTGCCCCGCGCGAGCGTCCCGCCGCGCGCACCCGCAGCTTCGGACACCCCGGCGGGTTCGCTCGCCTCCGCTACCTGTCCCTCGTGCGCGAGTGGCTGGCGGATCCCGAGGAGCCGTCGGTGCCCGCTGCGCCCGTCCCGCCTCGCGGCGGCCGCGCGCTGTCCGACCGGCCTGAGCCCTACGTCCGGCGCGCCCGCGCCATCGCGCCGCCCGTGGTCGCCGTCCTGCTGGCTCTCGTCATCCTCGTCTCCGGGCTCGGCGCGCTGGCCGCCGCGGTCGGCCTCGTCGGGGGCGCGGCCGCGGGCCTCGTCGCCGCGGGCCCGCTCGGACGCGCCTGGTTCCGCGCGGAGGAGCCGCGTCGGCACGCGGCGGAGCAGCTGCAGACGGACGTGCTCGCGCACGAGCGGGCCGTCCGCGCCTACCCCGACCTCATGGCCGCCTACAGCGCGCGCCTCGCCCGCCTCGAGGGGCTGCGCCGGCGCTTTGAGGCCGACGCCTACGCGCCGGACCTCGTCGCCGAGGTGCCGCCGGCGGCCTCCGAGGCGCTGCGGGCGGCCGTCGCGCAGGAGGAGACGGCGCGCGAGCTGATGGAGCTCGGGCCGTCGTACGCGTTCTGGAACGGCGTCGCCGTGCCGCGCTCGGGCGACGCCATAGACCACCTCGTGCTCGGGCCGCAGGGGCTCGTCGCGGTCGAGTCGGTGCCGGGTGGGTCCGCCGCCGCCACCGACCCGTCGGCCCGCGACGCCGTGCTCCGGGGACTCGACGGCCGGGCCCGGGCTCTCGCCCGGGAGATGGACGTGCCCGTGGTCGGCCTCGTGCTGTCGCTGCCGTCCGGGGTCCTCGGTGCCGCGCCCGTCGTCCTGCACGCGGCCGACGACCCGCACGCGCTCCCGGCCTACGCGGTCGCCCGCACGCTGCTCGCCGACCACGTCGCCGCCGGACTGCCCGGACTCCGCGCCATGGACGCCGAGCGCCTGCTCGCCGTGCGCACGCGGCTGGTGCTCGACGCGCGCTTCGTCTGAGGCCGCGTGCCGGATGCCGCCGGTCGGCGGCGGCGGGGCTCAGCGGGGGAGCGGCACGTCCAGCTCGCCCGCGCGCACCATCCACTCGACCGCCTCGCGCGCGGCCTCCTCGCTCGTGTACCGCGGCACGTAGCCGAGCACGTCGCGGGCCTTGTCGATGCTCGCGACGTGGCTGCGGCTGAGGTGCTGCCAGCTGGCGTCGGCGTGATCCGGCTCGGTCCGGGCGCGGAAGCCGTCCCAGTCGAGGTGCTCCAGCTCGGGCTCGCGGCCGAACCACGCGGCCGCCGCCCGGGCGAATCCGCGCACCGAGAGCGCGCGATCCGAGACGGCGTGGAAGCTCTCGCCGACGCTCGTCTCGCGGTTCGCGATGGCGAGCTGCACGACCTGCGCGACGTCGTCGGCGTGCACGTGGTGCATGGTCTCGCTGCCCGATCCCGGCACGGCGAGCGGGTCCCCGGCGGCGAGCGCGGTCCAGACGGCGGGGTCGAGGTTGCCCACGGGGGTAATTACGGGCCAGCCGCCGCCGCTGATGTGGCCGGGGTGGACGACCGTGCACTGCAGGCCGCCTCCCCTGGACTCCGCGATCAGGTAGCGCTCGATCTCCGCCTTCTGCACGCCGTACTCGCCGAACGGCTCCTTCGGGTCGTCCTCGCGCAGGGGGAGGGCGGTGCTGAGGCCGTGGGTCCAGATGCTGCCGATGTGCACGAGGTGGCGCACGCGGCCGCGCAGCCCCTCGACGAGGTGGCGTGCTGACGCCGGGGTGAAGCAGACGAGGTCGACGACGACCTCGGGGGCCAACGCGGCTATCCTGTCGGCGAACGTGCCCGCCGCGTCCTCTGCGTCGCGGTCGACGCGCACGCGCTCGACGCGGTCCCAGAGCGGCGACTGCCGGTACGGCTCGCGCGTGCCCCGGCTGACGGCCACGACGTCGTGCCCGGAGTCGACGAGTCGGGGGACGAGGAAGGTCCCGATGTGGCCGGTGGCTCCGATGACGACGACGCGCATCCCGTCACCCTAGCGCCGCGTCGGACGCCCGACCGGCCCGGGGATCAGATCCAGCCGCGCTTCCGGAACGCCGCGTAGAGGATGACGCCCATCAGCACCATGAGGCCGAGCGCGAGCGGATATCCGTAGGTCCACTTCAGCTCCGGCATGTTCACGAAGTTCATGCCGTAGATCGTGCCGACGAGCGTGGGCGCGAAGAGGATCGCGGCCCAGGAGGAGATCCGCTTCACCTGGTCGTTCTGGGCGAGGCTCGTCTCGGTGAGCTTCTTCATCTCGTCGTTCTGGCGCTGGCCGACGAGCGTCGTGTGCACGGTGAGCGCGTTCTGCAGCAGGGTCCGGAACGCGTCCGCGCGCTCGGCGACCCGGATGACGTGGTCGTGCACGTCGCGGTAGCCGCGGCGGAGCTCGAGGTCGACGTCGTGCTCCTCGGCGCGCTGGCGGAGGTCGTCGAGGATGGAGCCGAGCGGCGCGGTCGCCCGCTGGAACGCGGTGACCTCGCGCATCAGCGCGTAGATGCGGCGGGAGACGTCGGGGTCGGCGCCGAAGATCTGGTCCTCGACCTCGTCGACGTCGTCCTCGAGGCCCGACGCGACGGGGCCGTACTCGTCGACGACCTGGTCGAGGATCGCGTACATGACGGCGCGCGGTCCGAGCGCGAGGAGCTCGCGGTCCTCCTGTAGCCGATGGCGGACCGCGGAGAGGTCGGGCGACTCCGCGTGCCGGATGGTGACCACGAAGTCGGGCCCGACGAACACGTGCAGCTCCCCGAACTCGACGCGCTCGTCGGCGTCGAGGTAGCGCGCGGGGCGCAGCACCACGAACCAGGTGTCGCCGTAGCGCTCCATCTTCGAGCGCTGGTGCCCGCTGAGCGCGTCCTCGACGGCGAGCGGGTGCAGGCCGAACTCGTCGGCGACGCGGTGCAGCTCCTCGGGGTCCGGCCGGTACAGGCCGATCCACGCGAGGCCCTGGCGCGCGCGCATGACCTCGAACGTCTCGTCGAGACTCTCGGGATCCGCGGTGCGGACACCGTCCACGTACACGGCACTGTCGACGACGGTCATCGGATCTCGCTCTCGGGTCGGGGGACCCGCATGGGCCGAGTGCGACTGTAGCCGGGTGCCGACCGAAGGAGCAGGGAACGAGGAAGAGCCGGCCGGATCCTCGTGGATCCGACCGGCTCTCGTGTGTGTCCGAAGGGGGACTTGAACCCCCACGCCCTAATACGGGCACTAGCACCTCAAGCTAGCGCGTCTACCAATTCCGCCATCCGGACAGGATGTGCGGCCCGCCGTCTCCGGCTGCCGAGAGACGACATTAGCACGGCCCGGGAGGCTCCCCGACCACCCGGCGGCAGGACGCCGCGTCCGGCCTCGATAGCGTGGACCCATGACCGACACGCTCCCCGACGACCTCGACGCCACCGCCCGCGTCGCCCGCGACCTCATCCGGTTCGACACGACCAACCACGGCGAGGGCCGGTCGGAGGGGGAGACGGAGGCCGCCGAGTACGTCGAGCAGCACCTCAAGGATCTGGGGCTCACGCCCGAGCTCATCGACGCCGCGCCCGGCCGCACGAGCGTCCTCGCCCGCATCCCGGGGCGCAACCGCGACAAGCCCGCGCTCGTCGTCCACGGCCACCTCGACGTCGTGCCCGCCGACCCGGCCAACTGGACGGTCGACCCGTTCGCCGGCGTGATCAAGGACGGCATGCTCTGGGGCCGCGGCGCCGTCGACATGAAGAACATGGACGCGATGATGATCACCGCGCTGCAGGAGATCATCACCTCGGGCCGCGCCCCCGAGCGCGACCTGATCATGGGCTTCTTCTCCGACGAGGAGGCGGGTGGCGTGCTCGGCTCCGCGTACGTCGTCGAGAACCGGCCCGAGTGGTTCGCCGGCGCGACCGAGGCCATCAGCGAGGTCGGCGGCTACTCCATCGACCTGGCCGGGAAGCGCGCGTACCTGCTGCAGACGGGCGAGAAGGCCCTCGTCTGGATCCGCCTGGTCGCCACCGGCACCGCGGGCCACGGCTCGCAGGTCAACCGCGACAACGCCGTCACGCGCCTGGCCGGTGCGGTCGCCCGGATCGGCATGGAGGAGTGGCCCGTCCACCTCACCGACACGACGCGCCAGCTGCTCGACGAGATCGCCCGCATCGTGGGCGCCGACCCGAAGCAGGTCACGCCGGACGACCTCGCGATCGCCACCGGCACGGCCTCGAAGTTCATCGCCGCGACGCTCCGCACCACCACGAACCCGACGCTCCTGCGCGCCGGCTACAAGCACAACGTGATCCCCGACACGGCCGAGGCGCTCATCGACATCCGCGTCCTGCCGGGCGAGGAGGACGCGGTGCTCGCGCGGGTCCGCGAACTCGCTGGCGAGGGCGTCGAGGTGCGCATCGTGCACCAGGACGTCGGCCTCGAGAACCCCTTCGAGGGGCCGCTCGTGGAGGCCATGGTCGCCACCCTGGGCGCGCACGACCCCGAGGCCGAGGTGCTGCCCTACATGCTCTCCGGCGGCACCGACAACAAGGCGCTGAGCCTGCTCGGGATCACCGGCTACGGCTTCGCGCCGCTCAAGCTCCCGGCGTCCATGGACTTCCCGTCCATGTTCCACGGCGTCGACGAGCGGGTCCCGCTCGACGCACTAGTCTTCGGGAGGCAGGTCCTCCGGGACCTGCTCCTGAACTACTAGATCCGAGCCCCAGGTGGGCCACCCGACACGTGGAGCGCACGCTTGAGCTATCTCGAGGCGATCATCCTGGGCCTCGTCCAGGGCCTGACCGAATTCCTGCCCATCTCCTCGAGCGCGCATCTCCGCATCGCCGGGCTGTTCATGGGCGGCGACCCGGGCGCGACGTTCACCGCCATCACGCAGCTCGGCACCGAGCTCGCGGTCATCGTGTTCTTCCGGAAGCGCATCGGCAAGGTGCTCTCGGCCTGGTTCCGCTCGCTCCGCGGCGGCATGCCGAAGGGCGACCCGGACGTGCGCATGGGCTGGCTCGTCATCATCGGCACGATCCCCATCGGGATCGCCGGATACCTATTCCAGGACACCATCCGCACGACCTTCCGCTCCCTCTGGATCGTCGCGATCGTGCTCATCGTCTTCGGCATTCTGCTCGGCCTCGCCGACCGCTTCAGCCGCAGCGACCGCCTCGAGAAGGACATGACGTACGGGCACGGCGTGAGCATCGGCATCGCGCAGGCCCTGGCGCTCGTCCCCGGCGTCTCCCGCTCGGGCGCCACCACCACGGCCGCCCGCGCGTTCGGCTACTCCCGGCCGGTCGCGGCGGAGTACTCGTTCCTGCTCGCCGTGCCCGCCGTGTTCGGCAGCGGCCTCTACGAGCTGGTGAAGAGCTTCGACGAGACCGGCCAGGCGGGCGCGGGGCAGACCGCGGTCGCGACGCTCATCGCGTTCGTCGTCGGCCTCGCCGTCATCGCCGGCCTCATGCGCTACATCTCCACGCGCACGTTCATGCCCTTCGTGGTCTACCGCGTCGCCCTCGGCGTCGTGCTCCTGGTGCTCCTCGGCACCGGCGCGATCGCGGCCTGATCCCGTGCGCGCCTGGCCACGCCCCGTCGTCCCCGCCGTCGCGGGGGAGCCGCCCGTCCCGTCGGTGTTCGACACGAGCGCCGGATCCGTCCGCCCCGCCGAGTGCACGGGCGACGGCCGCGTGGGCCTGTACGTCTGCGGCATCACGCCATACGACGCCACCCACATCGGCCACGCGTCCACCTACCTCGCGTTCGACACGCTCCAGCGCGTCTGGCTCGACCGCGGCTACGACGTCGCGTACGTGCAGAACGTCACCGACGTCGACGACCCGCTGCTCGAGCGCGCGACGGCCACGGGCGTCGACTGGCGCGACCTCGCCGCCGAGCAGGTCGAGCTGTTCCGCACCGACATGGAGGCGCTGCGGATCCTGCCGCCCGACTCCTACGTGGGCGTCACCGAGGTCGTGGACGAGGTCGCGTCCGCCGTCGCCGAGCTCGTGCGACGCGGCACGGCCTATCCGGTCGCCACGCCCGACGCGGTCGTGGCCGGAGCCCAGGACCTCTACTTCGACGTCGCCCGCGCCGGTGAGGACGGACCCTGGGCACTCGGCGACGAGAGCGGCTACGACCTCGACACCATGGCCGCGCTGTCCGCCGAGCGCGGCGGCGACCCGGAGCGGCCCGGCAAGCGCGACCCGCTGGATCCGCTGCTCTGGCGGGCCGAGCGCGCGGGCGAGCCCGCATGGGACAGCGTGGTCGGCCGAGGCCGGCCCGGCTGGCACATCGAGTGCGCCGTCATCGCGCTGCGGAAGCTCGACCGTCCGGTCACCGTGCAGGGCGGCGGATCCGACCTGATCTTCCCGCACCACGAGATGTCGGCCGGCCACGCGGCAGCCCTCACGGGCGAGGACTTCGCGTGCGTCTACGCGCACAGCGGCATGGTCGCCTACCAGGGCGAGAAGATGAGCAAGTCGCTCGGCAACCTCGTGCTCGTGTCGCGCTTGCGGGCCGCGGGCGTGGATCCTCGGGCCATCCGCCTCGCGCTCCTCGCGCAGCACTACCGCGCGGACTGGGAATGGACCGACGAGCTCCTCGCGGAGTCCGTGGCGCGCCTCGCCGCGTGGGACGCGTGGGCAGCTGCCGCGGACGCGTCGGCGACGGCGGGCGCCGACGCGGGGGAGCCCGGCGAGCTCGTGCAGCTCGTCCGCGAGCGCCTCTCCGAGGACCTCGACACGCCGGGCGCGATCCTGCTGCTCGACCTCCGCGTCGCCACGGGCGTCCCCGCGACGCCCGTCGAGCTGGCCGCGGTGGACGCGCTCCTCGGTGTGCGGCTCGGGAGCCCGGCGGCCTGACCCGCGGCACCGCAGGTCATCCGGCCCCTCGGCGCCTCGGCCCTTGGGCCCCTCGGCCCCACCGGTCCTTCGGCGCCTACTGGTCCTTCGGCGCCTACTGGTCCTTCGGGTCCTTGGGGTCCTTCGGCCGCCACGGCTCCTCGGGCCGCTCGTCGCCGCGTCCGCGCGGCCCGTCGCCCCGGCGGAGGTACTTCTCGAACTCCTGCGCGATCGCCTCGCCGCTCGCCTCGGGGGAGTCGACCGTGTCGCGCGCCTGCTCGAGCTGCTGGATGTAGGAGGCCATGTCCTCGTCCTCGCCGGCGAGCTGGTCGATGCCCGCCTCCCACGTCGCGGCCTCCTGGATGAGCTCGCCACGCGGGATCACCACGTCGACCATCTCCTCGAGCTTGTCGATGAGCGCGAGCGTGGCCTTCGGCGACGGCGCGCTGTGCACGTAGTGCGGAACGGAGGCCCAGAGCGAGACGGTGGGCATGCCCATCTCCTCGGCGCGCTGGGCGATGATGCTGAGGATCCCGACGGGCCCCTCGTACGTGCTCCGCTCGATGCCGAGCTCGGCCCGCACGGCCGCGTTCTCGCTCGTGGAGTAGACGGAGATGGGGCGCGTGTGCGGCACGTCCGCGAGCAGCGCGCCGAGCAGCACGACGCCCTCGACGCCGGCGGCGCGCGCGGCGTCCAGCACCTCGGTCGTGAACGCCGTCCAGTGCCGGGAGGGCTCGACGCCCAGGAGGAGGTGGATGCTGCCGCCGTTGTCGCCGCTCACGCCCAGCTGCGCGTCGGCGGCCAGGTCCTGGGCGGGCCGACGCGGGTCCTTCGGGCCGTAGAGCGTGGCGCCCGGCCACTCGAGCTCGCGGGTGCCGTCCTCCGCGAAGCCGATGGTGGGGCGGTTGAACTGGAAGTCGAAGTAGTCCTCGGGGTCCACCGACGACACAGCCTCGAGGTCGAGCAGCTCCTTCAGCGCCCGGACCGCTCCGCTGGCGGCCTCGCCCGCGTCGTTCCAGCCCTCGAAGGCGACGACCAGCAGCCGTCCGCTCACGAACCTCTCGGCATCCGCCACGTGACTCCCGTTCCGTCTCGCCCTCCGGCCGCCCGGCCGGCGGTCATCGTACGATCCTAGGACGCAGCGCCTCGCCGGTAGACTCGCTCCCCGTGATCAGCAACAGACCCGCGGCCGTCCTCTGGGACATGGACGGCACCATCGTGGACACGGAGCCCTACTGGATGGTGGCGGAGGAGGCCCTGGTCGGCTCCTTCGGCGGCACGTGGACCCACGAGGACGGGCTCCGACTCGTCGGCAACGGGCTGGACGACTCGGCGCGGATCCTCCAGAAGGCGGGCGTCGACCTGCCCGCCGCGGAGATCATCGACCGGCTGAGCGACCGCGTGATGGAGCAGATCCTCGTCGAGGTGCCGTGGCGCCCGGGCGCGCGGGAGCTCCTCCGGGAGATCCGCGAGGCCGGCATCCCCACCGCGCTCGTCACCATGAGCATCGGCCGGATGGCGCGCCAGGTCGCCGACGCCGTGCCCTTCGACGCGTTCGACCACGTGGTCGCCGGCGACGACGTGGCCCGCAGCAAGCCGCACCCCGAGGCCTACCTCACCGCCGCCGGGCTCCTCGGCGTCGACATCCGCGACTGCGTCGCCATCGAGGACTCGGTGCCGGGCGTCGCCTCCGCCACCGCGTCGGGCGCGACCGTCGTCGCCGTCCCGCACCACGTGCCGCTGCCCGCGGACGACGCCTACGTGCTCTGGGACACGCTCGCCGGCCGCACGCTCGCCGACGTCGAAGCCGCCCACGCCGACCGCCGCGGCACCGCGGCCCCGATCCGCGACGAGGTGCGCGCATGACCGTCGACACCGCTGCCGCGCGCTTCAGCGGGCCCTTCCGCGCGGGCGACCGCGTGCAGCTCACGGGCCCCAAGGGCCGCCTCAACACGATCCTGCTCGAGCCCGGCAAGGTGTTCCACACGCACCGCGGAATGATCGACCACGACGACCTCATCGGCCTGCCCGACGGCAGCGTCGTGAAGAACAGCGCGGGCATCGAGTGCCTCGCGCTCCGGCCGCTGCTGTCCGACGTCGTCATGTCGATGCCCCGCGGGGCCGCCATCATCTACCCGAAGGACGCCGCCCAGATCCTCGGCCTCGCCGACGTGTTCCCCGGAGCGACCGTCGTGGAGGCGGGTGTCGGATCCGGCGCCCTGTCGATGTGGCTGCTGCGCGCCCTGGGTCCCACCGGCACGCTGCTCTCCTTCGAGCGCCGCGAGGAGTTCGCGGACGTGGCCCGCGGCAACGTCTCGAGCTACTTCGGCCACAGCCCGGAGAACTGGTCCATCACCCTCGGCGACCTGGCGGAGGCCCTGCCGACCGTCACCGAGCCGCACTCGGTCGACCGGGTGATCCTCGACATGCTCGCACCGTGGGAGTGCGTCGACGCGGTGGCCGAGGCGCTCACGCCCGGCGGCGTCCTGCTCTGCTACGTCGCCACCGTCACGCAGCTGTCGCGCGTCGCGGAGGCGCTCCGCGACTCGGGGCTCTTCACGAACCCCGACGCGAGCGAGACCATGATCCGCGGCTGGCACGTGGAGGGGCTCGCCGTCCGTCCCGAGCACCGCATGATCGGGCACACGGGCTTCCTCATCACCGCCCGCCGCCTGGCCCCGGGATCCGTCCTGCCGCAGCTCAAGCGCCGCGCGTCGAAGTCCGACTTCAGCGACGAGGACATGGAGGCCTGGACCCCCGGATCGCTCGGCGAGCGCCGGGTGAGCGACAAGGTCCTGCGCAAGCGCGTTCGCATCGCGGAGCACGGCGCCGAGCTCGCGGGCGCCCGTGACGCGGCGGAGTCGGGCGACGGTGCCGTCCCCGACGACGCGACCGCTGCGCCGGAGCCGGGCGACCCCACCGCCTAGGATGACAAGGCCGATCACGCGGGTGCGTGCCGGCCGCCCCCACCACCGAAAGAGGAGTCACGTGCGCCGTTCCGCCGCGCTCACCGTCTGCGCAGGACTCGTCCTGACGCTCGCCGCTTGCAGCCCCTCCGGGTCCGGATCCGACGCGGCGGAGGGCTGCACGCCCCTCGCCCAGGCCGGGACGTCGTCGAGCACGGTCACCGCGACGGGAGACGTCGGCAGCGCGCCGGCCTCCGTCACGTTCCCCACGCCGCTCAAGCCCTCGGGCGTCGAGGTCTCCACGATCGTGGAGGGCGACGGGGCTCGCGTGCAGCCGCACCAGGGCATCACGGCGGCCGCCTCCATCGTCGACGGCAAGACCGGGAAGGACCTCGCGGACTACGCGCGCATCGCGCCCAACGCCCGCACCACCGGTTCGCCGCTGTTCACCCCGGCCTCCCTGCACGAGTCGCTGCCGTACCTCGAGGACGCGATGACGTGCATGCCCGTCGGCTCGCGTCTCGCGGTCACGGTCCCCGTGTCCACGGTCTTCCCCGGCCAGGACCTCTCGGCCCAGGGCCTCGCCGCCACCGATGGCCTCGTCCTCATCGTCGACATCACGTCGTCGTTCCCGGAGAAGGCCACCGGTGAGCCGCGGCCCGCCCAGGCCGGCTTCCCGTCCGTCGTCACGACGGACGACGGCGTCCCCGGGATCACCATCCCGCCGAGCACGCCGCCCACCGAGTACCGCGACGCGCTGCTCCGCGCGGGCGACGGCGCCGAGGTCGGCGACGGCGACACGGTGACGCTGCAGTACACCGGCGTCGTCTGGGGCACGAGCACGTCGGCCGAGAAGCAGGCCGTGTTCGGATCCAGCTGGACGGGCGGCGGACCCCTGCAGGTGCCCGCGACCGCCACCACGTCCGCGCCCTCGACGGGAGCCGCCTCCTCGCTCGTCGTCACGCCTGGCCTCGCCAAGGCGCTCGTCGGCAAGCACGTCGGCGACCAGGTCATCGCGGTCGTCCCCCCAGGTGACGGCTTCGGCGACCAGGCTTCGGCCAAGGTGCCCGCCGGGTCCACGCTCGTTTACGTGGTGGATATCCTCGGAACGAGCACCACCAAGTAACGACGCATCGCCACCGGCCGGGGGATGCACCGACGTGAGGAACACCGCGTGCCCGAGACATCCCGCCGTCCGACCGTGCCGGTCGAGGAGCGCCTCTTCAGCCTCGTCCTGGCGCTGCTCGCCACCGAGCAGGGCCTGACGAAGAACGAGGTCCTCTCGAGCGTCCAGGGGTACCGGCAGCGCTACCGCGCCGGCGGCGACAACGCGAACCTGGAGCGCCAGTTCGAGCGCGACAAGGACGACATCCGCGACCTCGGCGTGCCGCTGGAGACGGTGGAGCCCCCGGGCCAGGAGGGCAACAACCAGCTCCTGCGGTACCGGATCCCGCGCGGCGCCTACGAGCTCCCGGCCGACCTGTCGTTCACGCCGGAGGAGACGACGCTCCTCAACCTCGCCGCCATGGTGTGGCGCGAGGGGTCGCTCTCGGGGGAGTCGCGGCGCGCGCTCATCAAGCTGTGGTCGCTCGGCGTGGAGTCCGACGACCCGGTCATCGGCTATGCGCCCCGCGTGCGCACGCGGGAGGCGGCCTTCGCGCCGCTCAGCGTCGCGCTGGAGCGGCACGTCCTCGTCTCCTTCGGATACCTCAAGCCGGGGGAGCGGGCCGCCCGGATCCGCACCGTGGCACCCCTCGCGCTCGTGCAGCACCAGGGCAGGTGGCACCTGCACGGCATCGACCAGGACGCCGACGGACCCCGGACGTTCCTGCTGTCGCGCATCGTCGACCGCGTCCGCGTGACCAGCCGCGCCTTCGTCCCCGAGGGGGAGGACCACGCCGAGCGCGCCCTCGCCGACCTCGACCGCGTGTGGGCGAACGGCGTGGGGGAGGTGGCCGTGGCTCCCGGGTCCGACGCGGATATCCGCCTCCGCCGGCGACGCGGGACGGAGGATCTCGGCGACGGGCGGCTCCGCGTGCACTACTCGGACACCAACCTCTTCGCCGACGAGGTCGCGGGCCTCGGCCCGGAGGCCCGGGTGATCGCGCCGCCGAAGCTGCGGGACGCCGTTCGCGCGCGCCTCGCCGAGACCATCGCCGCCCACCGGGAGGACGCCTCATGACCGACCGCGCCGCGCCGCTCCAGGCGCAGGACAAGCTGGCGTTCCTGCTGGCCCTCGTGCCCTACCTCACCGACCACGGACGCGTGAGCGTCAGCCAGGCGGCCGCGCACTTCCGGGTGCCGCCCGAGCAGATCCGCCAGGCCGTGCGCCTCATCGCCGTGTCCGGCGTGCCGGGCTCCACCTCGTCGTACCAGCACGGCGACCTCTTCGACATCGCCTGGGACGACTTCGAGGACAACGACCAGATCGTCATCACGCACATGGTCGCCATCGACGACTCGCCGCGCTTCTCGGCCCGCGAGGCGGCCGCGCTCATCGCCGGGCTGCAGTACGTCTCGTCGCAGGCGGACGCGAGCGACCTCGACCTGGTCGGCCAGCTCATGGCGAAGCTGGCGCGCGGATCCTCGGCGCAGCCCAGCCAGGTCGCCGTGGCGGCCGGAGCAGGCGACGGCACCCGCGAGGACCTCCGCCGCGCCATCGCGGACGAGCGCCGCGTCGAGTTCGACTACCGGAGCCCGCGGGGCGGCACGGAGCGCCGCGTCGTGGATCCGCTTCGCCTGGAGTCCATGGACGAGGACTGGTACCTCCGCGGCTGGGACCTGGCGCGCGGCGCCGTCCGCACGTTCCGCCTCGACCGCCTCGACGAGCTGGTGGTCACCGACCTCCCGCCCGAGCACCGGCCGCAGGACGTGGTGCTCGGCGACACCCTCTTCGAGCCCAGCCCCGACGACCTCCGCGTCACGCTGGAGGTCGCGGAGTCGGCGCTCCCGCTCCTCGGCGACTTCGTGGGCGACGAGCGGCCCGAGCCCGTCGCCGGTCGCCCCGGCCGCGTCGCCGTCACGGTGCGCGTCGCCCACTACCAGGGCCTCGTGCGCCTGGTCGCGGGGATGGCGGGCGTCGTGGTCGTCACGTCGCCGCCCGAGGCGCGCGCCGCGGTGGCGGAGTGGGCCGAGCGCGCCGCGGCGGCGTACGAGGACGCCGACTGAGCTGCGGGACCGAGCGCCGCGGGGCCGGGCTCCGAAGACCCCGCATCGGGAGGACCTCATCGCGGACCAGTGGCCGCCTAGGGGAAATCCGGGTGAACCGCAATGCCACGCAGGGTGTCCTCGGGGGTCGCGACGGTAGACTCGCCGCGGATCCCGACAACGACTGTCCGGCCCCCCGACCTGAAGGAACGTGAACCACATGCTCGGAAACCTGACCGGCTGGCACCTCGTCATCATCCTCGTCGTCATCGTGCTGCTCTTCGGCTCCACGAAGCTGCCCGCGCTCGCGAAGAGCGTGGGGCAGTCCATGCGCATCTTCAAGGGCGAGGTGAAGACGATGAAGGAGGAGAGCGGCTCCGACCGTCGCGACGACCTCCGCGACGAGGACCGCCGCCGCGACGATGACCGCTACCGCGCGGACGACCGCGACCGTCCCCGCGACTCCGCCCCGCGCGACTACGTGCGCCCCGGCGAGTCCCGCGTCGACGAGCCCCGCTACGACGCTCCGCGCTACGACTCCCCGCGCGACGGCGGGGACTCCCGCCCCAGCGCCTGATCCGTGAGCACCACCGAGCGTCCCCGCCAGAAGAAGCGCGACGCGGAGGGACGCATGTCCCTCGTCCAGCACCTGCTGGAGCTGAAGAAGCGCCTGTTCATCGCGGGCGTTGCGATCATCCTGGCGATGGTGGCCGGCTGGTTCCTCTCCTCGTTCGTGCTGGAGGCGCTGCGCCAGCCGATCGAGACCATCAACCAGGAGCAGGGGCGGAACGCGAGCCTCAACTTCCCGACCATCACGTCGGCGTTCGACCTGCGCCTGCAGATCGCGCTCTACGTCGGCCTCATCATCTCCAGCCCCGTGTGGCTCTACCAGGTGTTTGCGTTCCTGGTGCCCGGCCTCACGAAGACGGAGCGCCGCTACACGTTCGGCTTCTTCTTCTCCGCCGTGCCGCTCTTCCTCGCGGGATGCGCGGCAGGATGGTTCGTGCTGCCGCACATCGTCGCGCTGCTCACGCAGTTCGCGGGCGCGGGCGACTCGTCGTTCATCACGGCGCGCGAGTACTTCGACTTCGTGCTGAAGCTCGTCTTCGCGGTCGGCATCGCGTTCGTGCTGCCGGTGTTCCTCGTGCTGTTCAACTTCATGGGTATCCTCACCGGCGCGACGATCATCAAGTCGTGGCGAATCGCGATCCTGCTGATCATCCTGTTCTGCGCCATCGCGACGCCGGCCGCCGACGTCATGTCGATGTTCCTGCTGGCCGTCCCGATGACGCTGCTGTACCTGGTCGCCGCCGGCATCTCGCTGCTCAACGACCGGCGCCGCGCGCGCAAGGCCGCCGCGATGACGGACGACCTGCTGTCCTGACCCGCTCGGCCTCGACGCCCGTCCCGCGAGGGGCGGGCGTCGTCGCGTCCGCGCCCGGCTGGCGCGCGGATCCGGAGCCTAGGATGGCGGCATCGTGACAGACCAGCTCTCGCCCGCCGAACGCTACGCGGCCTCCCGCTCCCGCCGCAGCCTCCCGCTCCTCGAGTCGTTCGCGAGCGGCCTGCGCTTCGACCTCGATCCCTTCCAGCGCGCCGCCGCCGAGTCGCTGGAGAACGGCCGCAGCGTGCTCGTCGCGGCGCCGACGGGGGCCGGCAAGACGATCGTGGCCGAGTTCGCGGTCTACCTCGCGATGCAGCGGCCGAGCGCGAAGATCTTCTACACGGCGCCGATGAAGGCCCTCAGCAACCAGAAGTACGCCGAGCTCGTGGCCGAGTACGGCCCCGACGAGGTGGGGCTGCTCACGGGCGACACCAACGTCAACAGCCGCGCGCGCATCGTCGTCATGACGACCGAGGTGCTGCGCAACATGCTGTACGCGGACTCCGACCTGCTCCGCGACCTCGCCTTCGTGATCATGGACGAGGTGCACTACCTGGCGGACCGCTTCCGCGGGGCCGTGTGGGAGGAGGTCATCATCCACCTCCCGCAGAGCGTGCGGATGATCTCGCTGAGCGCGACCGTGTCGAACGCCGAGGAGTTCGGGGACTGGCTGCAGGCCGTGCGCGGCGAGACGGACGTGATCGTCTCCGAGGAGCGGCCCGTGCCCCTCGAGCAGCACGTCATCGTGCGGCACCGCATGCTCGACCTCTTCGACTCGTCCGGCCTCGCCGCGACGCACCGCGTGAACCCCGAGCTCGTCCGCATGACGCACGGCGGCGGCCGGGAGGCCGTCCGGGTGCGCGGCGGTCAGGGGCACTCGCGGGGCCGGGCGGGAGCGGGCGGCGGATCCGGTAGACGGGCACCCGGCCCGTGGGACCGCGGCCGCATGGACCGGCCCGAGGTCGTCGCCCTCCTCGAGGAGCGGAACCTGCTGCCCGCCATCTTCTTCATCTTCAGCCGGGCGGGCTGCGACGCGGCCGTCACGCAGGTGCTCCGCGCCGGGGTCCGTCTCACCCACGCGCACGAGCGCGACGAGATCCGTGCCGTCGTGGAGGAGCGCTGCCGCACGCTCCGCGACGAGGACCTCGCCGTCCTCGGCTACTGGGAATGGCTCGAGGGTCTGGAGCGCGGCGTCGCGGCGCACCACGCGGGCATGCTGCCCGCCTTCAAGGAGGTCGTCGAGGAGCTGTTCCAGCGGAAGCTCGTGAAGGCCGTCTTCGCGACGGAGACGCTCGCGCTCGGCATCAACATGCCGGCGCGCACGGTCGTGCTCGAGCAGCTCGAGAAGTTCAACGGCGAGGCGCGCGTGCCGCTCACGCCGGGGGAGTACACGCAGCTGACCGGTCGCGCCGGCCGCCGCGGCATCGACGTCGAGGGCCACGCGGTCATCCAGTGGAAGGACGGGCTGGATCCGCAGGCCGTCGCCTCGCTCGCCTCGCGCCGCACCTACCCCCTCAACTCGAGCTTCCGGCCCACGTACAACATGGCCGTCAACCTCATCGACCAGTTCGGCCGCGAGCGCACGCGCGAGGTGCTGGAGTCGTCGTTCGCGCAGTTCCAGGCCGACCGCGCCGTCGTGGACCTCGCGCGCAAGGTCCGCACGCAGGAGGAGTCGCTCGCCGGCTACGAGAAGGCCATGGTCTGCCACCTCGGGGACTTCCGCGAGTACTCCGGCCTCCGCCGCGAGCTCAGCGACCTCGAGCGCGCGACCGCCGCCCGCGCCGACATGCAGCAGCCGGGCCAGCACGGCGAGCGCGACAAGCGCCAGCGCCAGCTGACCGACCTGCGTCGCCGGATGAAGGCGCACCCGTGCCACGCGTGCAAGGACCGCGAGTCGCACGCCCGCTGGGCGGAGCGCTGGTGGCGCCTCAAGCGGCAGACGGACGCGCTCGGGCAGCAGATCCGCACCCGCACCAACGCGGTGGCCAAGGTCTTCGACCGCGTCACCGAGCTGCTGCTCTCGCTCGGGTACCTCAAGCGCGCCGCCGACGGACAGGTCGCGCCGACCCCCAACGGCCGGATGCTCAAGCGCATCTACGGCGACCGCGACCTCCTCATCGCCGAGTGCCTGCGCACCCAGGTCTGGGTGGACCTCGATCCCGCCGCCCTCGCCGCGATGGCCGCCTCGCTCGTCTACCAGCCGCTCCGCGACGAGGGCGACCGCAACGACCGCAACCTCCCGCGCGGTGCCTTCCGCGCGGCGCTCGAGCGCACCGAGGAGATCTGGTCGCGCCTCGACGACGTCGAGCGCGAGCGTCGCCTCCCCACCACCGACCCGCTGTCCACCGGCCTGTGCGCACCGATGCACCGCTGGGCGCGCGGCGGCAGCCTCGACGCCGTGCTCGACGAGGCCGACCTCGCGGCGGGCGACTTCGTCCGCTGGACGAAGCAGACCATCGACCTGCTCGACCAGCTCTCGATCGTGGCCGACGGCCCCGTCTCCCGGAACGCCCGCACGGCGCTCGACAGCATCCGGCGCGGCATCGTCGCGTACTCGTCGGTGTGACCGCGCTCGCCCGGGCTCCCCGTCGGGAGCGTGCCGTCCCGGCGTCCGCCGGCATCGCGTCCCCGGAGCCCGTCCGTCCTCCGCTGCCGCTGTGGGGCGCGCTCCTCGCCGCCGCCGCGTCGGGCCCCGTGATGGACGCCGCGTTCCCCGACCGCGGGCTGTGGCCGCTCGTGTTCCCTGGCATCGCGCTCGTGCTCCTCGCTCTGCGGGGACGGCGCGCGGGGCCGGCCTTCCTCATCGGGCTGGTCGCGGGGCTGGCCTTCTACCTCACCCACATCGAGTGGGCGTCGCTGTACCTGGGGCCCGTGCCGTGGATCGCGCTGTCGGCGCTGGAGTCGCTGTTCGTCGCGACCGGGGCGGTCGCCATCGCGACGGCGACGCGCTGGATCCCGCGGGCGTTCCCCACGGTCGCCGGCCGCGTGGTGCTGCTGCCGGTCGCGGTCGCGGGGCTCTGGACCGCGCGGGAGGCGATCTCCGCGGTCTGGCCCTACGGCGGCTTCGCGTGGGGCCGGGTGTCCCTGTCCCAGTCCGAGAGCCCGTTCGCGCACCTCGTGACCTGGCTCGGTCTGTCCGGGCTCTCCTTCGTGCTCGTCCTCCTCGTCGCGCTGCTGCTGGAGCTCGCCGCCGAGGAGCGCGTGCGGCGGTCGTCCCGGGCGCTCGTCGCGGGGATCGCGGTGGCCCTGGTGCTCGTGGTCCCGGCCTTCCCGGTCGCGACCACGGGGACCACCCGCGTCGCCGCTGTGCAGGGCAACGCGAAGGCCGGCTACTTCGACGGTGCGCGCTACGGAGACATCCTGCGCGCGCACCTCGCCGCGACGGCGGAGATCCCCTCGGACGCCGACGTCGACATGGTCGTGTGGCCCGAGAACGCGGCCGACGCGGATCCGCTCCGCGACCCCGGCTCGGCGGCCGCCCTCGACCGCGTGGTCGCGCGGCTCGGCGCCCCGCTCGTCGTGGGCACGGTCACGGAGCGCGACGGCCGCTACTACAACGAGTCGCTCGTATGGACCGGGGGAGGGGCGACCGACCACTACGACAAGAAGCACCCCGTGCCCTTCGGCGAGTACGTGCCCGACCGCGCGTTCTGGGAGCCGTTCGCGCCCGACCTCATCGGCCTCATCCAGCGCGAGTACACGCCGGGCACCACCGATCAAGTGATGGACGTCGCGGGGGTGACCGCGGGCATCGCCATCTGCTTCGACATCGTCGACGACCAGCTGACGACCGACATGGTCCACGAGGGCGCAGGCATCATCCTCGCCCAGTCGAACAACGCCGACTTCGGTCGCACCGACGAGAGCGTGCAGCAGCTGGCGATCGCCCGGATGCGGGCGCTCGAGACGGGCCGCAGCGTCGTCAACATCTCGACCGTCGGCACCAGCGCGATCGTCGGCCCGGACGGCCGGGACATCGACCGGCTGCCGTGGTTCACCGCCGGGTCGATGGTGGTCGACGTGCCGACCGCCGACGTCGTCACCCCGGCGATCCTCGTGGGCCGCGACATCGAGTGGCTCGTCTCGGGACTCGGCCTCGGTGCCCTCGCGGTCTCCGGGCTCGGGCTCGGCCGTCGAGGCCGCCGCGCCGCCCGCTGACCGGCTGCACAGTCACCTCCGCGACACAGAAGAGCACCCCTCGGCGGTGCCGAGGGGTGCTCAGATGTCCTTCGCGAGCGGAGGGGTCCGGTCAGGCGCCGATGCGGTGCTGACCGCGCCGCGCGCGGAGAGTGGCGAGGCGCTCCTCGAGGAGCTCCTCCAGCTCGGCGCGCGTCCGGCGCTCGAGCAGCATGTCCCAGTGGCTCCGGGGGACCTTCGCCTCGACCTCGTCGTGGGCGACGGGTGCGCCGTCGGCGTCGAGCAGGCGTCCCTCCAAGCCGCTCTTCGGCGACTCCCACACCTCGGGCACCTCGGCGTCTGCCGAGAACACCACCTCGAACGTGGTGCCGTCCGTCGTGCGGTACGTCTTCCTCTGCCGGGGGGAGAAGCTGACGCCCTCCTCGCTCTGCAGGCTCGTGGACCCGAGCCGCATCCCGCGCAAGCTGCGATCTGCCATGGTGGTCTCCTCTCGCCATGCACTCCCCGTTGTAAACCGTGCGGCTGTGAGGATCCTCTCTCAGGACACCCGGTTCCCAGGCGAATCCCAGTCCCTGCGCCCGAGGGCCGCGAGAGCGAGGTCGGGGCGGTCCGTCACGATGCCGTGGATCCCCGCGCTGACCAGGCGGACCATCTCGTCCGGGTCGTCGACCGTCCAGACTTGCACCTCGCGGACGGCGCGCCCGAGCCGGGCGACCAGCGTGGGGGAGACGGTGCGGATCCCGATCACCCGACAGGGCATCTGCACGGCGTCGACGCCGCGGAGGGCGAGGCGCGTGAGCGGCCCGATCCCGAGCCGGGCGGCGAGCACGGCGAGGACGAGGCGACCCGCGTCGGCGGACGTCGCCGCGCCGGGGAGGAGGGCGAGCGCTCGTCGCCGCCGGGATCCCGAGAACGACGTGACGAGCACGCGGTCGACGGCGTGGGCGTCGCGTATCGTCCGGGCTGCGGCGGCCGGGGCGTGCCGGCCCTTCACGTCGATGTTGATCCGCGCATCGGGCAGGGCCTCGAGCAGCTCCGCGAGCGTCGCCACCCGAGCCCCGGATCCGAGGTCGATCGCGCGCATGTCGGCCAGCGTCACGTCCCGGACGCGGCCGGGGCGGCCGGTGAGGCGGCGGAGGTCGGCGTCGTGCCAGAGAACGCACACGTCGTCGGCGGTGACGTGCACGTCGGTCTCCAGATGCGTGACGCCGAGCGCCCACGCCGCGCGGAAGGCGTCGAGCGTGTTCTCCACGGCGCCGGATCCGGTCCAGCCGCGGTGGGCGAGGACGCGGGGCACGTCGCCGTCGAACCAGGCGCTGCGGGTCACGCGGACCGGACGTCGTCGTCGGGCGCGGGCGAGGGGGCGCCCGATCCGGGCACGTCGCGCCCGTGCGGATCCTCGACCGGGAGGGCGCGGAGCACGGCCGGACGCGCGGCCCCGAGCAGGGCGGCCGCCACGACCACGGCGACCAGCGCCTGCAGCCACCACGGCGCGCCCACGAGGCCGGAGAGCAGGGCCGCCAGCGCCGCGGCGCCACCGCAGAGCGCCCTCAGGTCGAGCCGCCGCATCTCGACGACGACCGCCGTGACGATCAGCGCGAGCCAGACGATCCAGGCATGGTCGTCGAGGAGGACCGTCACCGCTGCTCCCTCGCTCCGTGGGCCGGATGCCCCGAACCTAGCCCACCGCCCGGACGGCGGGCGATAGGCTCTCCTGGCCGTCAGCGTGGTGTCCCGCCCGCGCGGCCCGTCCCGCCCGTCCCTCGCCGGACGACCCGTCGCGCGCACCGGCGCGCACCCCTGGAGGAGTACCGCTGTGAGCACCGTCGACGAGATCCGCCCCTTCGCCCCCGACGAGCTCCGCGGCCGCCGCGCGCTGGTCACCGGCTCGTCCCGCGGCATCGGCGCCGACACGGTCGCGTACCTCGCGGAGGCGGGCGCCGACGTCGTCGTCAACTACCGCAACAAGGCCGCGCGCGCCGAGAAGCTCGTCGCGAAGCTCGTCGAGGGCGGCACGAAGGCCATCGCCGTGGGTGCCGACCTCACCGACCCGGAGTCGGTCGACCGCCTCATGGACACGATCCGCACCGAGCTCGGCGGCCTCGACGTGCTCGTGCTCAACGCGTCCGGCGGCATGGAGAGCGGCATGGCGGAGGACTACGCCATGACCCTCAACCGCGACGCGCAGCTGAACGTCCTGCGGAGCGCGCTGCCGCTCATGTCCGAGGGCGGCCGCGTCGTGTTCGTCACGAGCCACCAGGCCCACTTCATCCGCACCACGCCGACCATGCCCGAGTACGAGGGCGTCGCCCGCAGCAAGCGCGCGGGGGAGGACGCCCTGCGCGAGCTGCTGCCCGAGCTCGACGAGCGGGGCATCGGCTTCGTCGTGGTCTCCGGCGACATGATCGAGGGCACCATCACGGCGACGCTCCTCGGACGCATGAACCCCGAGGCCATCCAGCAGCGCAAGGAGGCCTCGGGCGGCCTCTACAACGTCTCGCAGTTCGCGGCCGAGGTCGCCCGCGCGGTCGTCGACCCGATCCCCGCCGACCACACGCGCCTGGTGGGCGACACGGGCAGCTTCCAGCCCGAGTGAGCTGGGGCCGGGCGACGGCCCGGGGCTAGGCTCGATCCGATGAAGACCACGGATCTCGACCTCCTCACCTCCGTCTCCCGCCCCTCCGTCTCGCCTGACGGCCTGCGCGCCGTCGTCTCGGTGACGCGGCCGCGGGTGCACGCCGACGCGTACACCGGGCAGCTGTGGGAGGTGGCGACGGACGGATCCGCGCCCCCGCGCCGCATCACGCGCGGCTTCCGCGACACCGCGCCCCGGCTGTCGCCGGACGGCACGGTCATCGCGTTCCTCCGCGCGGCGCCCCAGGGCCCGCCGCAGCTGCACGTCGTGCGGGCGGCCGGCGGCGAGCCCGTCGCTGTGACCGACGAGCTGCTCGGGGTCGGCGCCTTCGACTGGTCGCCCGACGGCACGCGCATCGTCTTCGCGTCGCGGGTCGCAGAGCCCGGGCGGTACGGGAGCGTGGAGGGCGTGTCGCCCGCGGCCGAGCCCGCCCGGCGGATCACCACCACCAAGTACCTCGCGAACGGCCTCGGCTGGTCGACCGACCGCCACACACAGCTCTCCCTCGTCGACCTGCCTGACCTCGACGCCGAGCCCTTCGTGGCCGCCGTCCCGTCCGGGTACCCGGACGCCTCGGATCCGGCCGTGCGGGGCGACGGCGCGGACGCGGCACCGTCGGCCGCCGAGCGCGCGGGCGTGCCGCCCGTCGTGCGCCTCACCGACGAGCCCGTCGACCACGACGCGCCGCGCTTCTCCTCCGATGGATCCGAGGTGCTGTTCGTCGCCTCCCGCCACGAGGGCCGCGACGACGACCTGCTCTCCGGCGCCTATGCCGTCGCGGTCCCCGCTGTCGGTGACGCGTCGGCCGGACTGCCGGAGGTCCGTACCGTCGTGTCCCACGAGGCCGGGCTCGGCATCGCCGAGGTCGCCTCCGTCGAGGGCGGCCGGACCTACCTGCTGGCGCAGGACCTGGGGGAGACGGGCGTCGACTTCGTTGCCCGCAACACCGCGCTCTACGTGCTCGACGAGGTCGATGCCGCGCCGCGCGTCCTGACCGACGCCGAGACCGTCGACCTCGGCGGCAGCGGCATCACGGTCGAGGACCGTGACGCGGTGCTCGTGCTCAACGGATCGCGCGGCACGGTGCAGCTGCTGCGCGTCACCGCGGACGGCGCCGTCGAGGCGCTCGTCGACGACCAGGTGGAGGTCGCCGGGGTCGGCGTCGGGGGAGGGGCCGTCGTGATCGCCCTGACCGATCCGCGCACGCACGGGGACCTCGCGCTGGTCCGCACGGATCGGGCTCCCGACGCCGGATCCGCCCTCGTCCCGCTCACCGACTTCTCCGCGCCGCTGCGCGAGACGGGGATCCGACCGCTGCACGAGCTCGTGGTCGAGGGACGGGACGGCTACCCGGTGCACGGCTGGGTCGTGCTGCCCGAGGGGGAGGGACCGCACCCGGTGCTTCTCGTGATCCACGGCGGGCCGTACGCGGCCTACGGCGTGCACCTGTTCGACGAGGCGCAGGTCTACGCCGACGCCGGATACGCGGTGCTCCTGTGCAACCCGCGCGGCGCCGCCGGGTACGGCCAGGCGCACGGCCGCGTCATCAAGGAGCGCATGGGCACGGTCGACATGCACGACGTGCTCGACTTCCTCGACGGCGCGATCGCCGTGTACCACTCCATCGACGGATCCCGCGCCGGCATCATGGGCGGCTCCTACGGCGGATACCTCACGGCCTGGACCATCGCGCACGAGCACCGCTTCCAGGGCGCGATCGTCGAGCGTGGATTCCTCGACCCGGAGCTGTTCACGGGCACGTCCGACATCGGCACGTTCTTCGGCGAGGAGTACACGGGCCACGACGAGGAGACGCGGCGCGCGCAGAGCCCGCAGGCGTTCGTGCACCAGGTGCGGACGCCGACGTTCGTCGTCCACTCCGAGGACGACCTGCGCTGCCCGCTGTCGCAGGCCGAGCGGTACCACCTGGCGCTCGTGCGCGCGGGCGTCGAGACCGAGATGCTCGTCTTCCCGGGCGAGGACCACGAGCTCAGCCGGTCCGGGCGTCCGCGGCACCGCGTGCAGCGCTTCGAGGCGATCCTCGAGTGGTGGGCACGGCACCTGCCCGTCGGCGGCGGCGCGCGATGAGCGACGGGGTGGTCCGCCACGTCCGGCACACCGCGCGGATCCTGCTGGTCGACGAGCGCGACCGGCTCCTGCTGTTCCTCACGAACTACTCGACGAACGTGGACCTGCCGCCGCGCTGGCTGACGCCCGGCGGCGGGATCGACCCGGGGGAGTCGCCCGCCCAGGCGGTGCGACGCGAGTTGTTCGAGGAGACCGGCCTCCGGGTCGACTCCGTCGGCGAGCCCGTCTGGGAGCACGACTACGCGCGGCAGCGGATCGACGGCGACCTCGACACCGGGCACTCGACGTTCTACCTGGTGCGCGCCGACGCGTTCGCACCCGTGTCGGACAACTGGATGCCGGACGAGTTCGACGACATCCACGCCCACCGCTGGTTCACGCTCGACGAGCTCGCCACGACGGAGGATCCGATCGAGCCGGCCGAGATGGTGGATGTCGCGCGTGAGGTGCTGTCCCGCAGCACGTGAGGCGGCTCCGGGACGCCCCTCTCGGGCTGTCGATGAACAGCCGATAATGCATATTATGTCATGTGCGACGCATGCGGATCGTTCTCGGTGGCCGCGCACCACCGCATGAGGTGCTCCGGTCGCGTTGCGACTGGCGCACCTCATGCCGGAGAGCGGCCTGGACGGCAACCCCTCGAGCTCAGGAGCCACGTTGCGCGGCCCTGGTCGGACTTCCGCCTCGTTGGTCGGCCCGTCGACGGCCTGGAGGTCGTTGGAGTCGGTCGCGAGCTGCTCGCGCCCCGCCCCCCGTCCACGAGGCCGCGCCGTGTCCCACCACGCCCACCCGAGCGATGCGTCCCGTCCAGGTGGGAGCAGAGGTGACGCAGGGGCGGCGGCGGACCGGCGGTCGAGGCGCTCCTCATGTCACGTACGCGCCGCCGATCACGCCAACGCGAGGACAGCCGCGTGGCGTGCGAGGCGCTGCCGGCACGCGGCGCCGCACCAAGCGGCCCTGCTCGCGGATCAGATCCGCCAGTCCCTGCAGCACGAGCCGCTCGTGCACCTCATCAGACGGCTCCCGGGCCGCGCGTCGAGTTGACTTCTCGGCGGACCTGTGGATAACCACCGTCCACCCCAGCGCCTGCCCGCATACCGTGTGTCCTCGAGCCCGCCGCGTCCGCCACAGACACTCCCCGTCCCCCCCGGGGCGACTCTCACCCCTGTGCTGAACTCCCCTGGACTCCGGCGGCCCCATCCCCCACGCAACTCCACTCGGAAGGCCCACCATGCCCAACTTCATCACACGCCGCCGCTTCACCGCGGTCGCGGCCGTCGCCATGCTCGCGACGCTCGGTGTTCAGTCGACCGCCCAGGCCGCGACCGCGAGCTACGCCCGTAACGGCGACCCCACGTTGGCCAGCATCTCGTCGATGACCGGTCCGGAAAAGGCGCACAAGACGCGTGTCCTGCCGACGGACGTCACGGGCTTCGGCGGCGGCACGATCTTCTACCCCACCAACACGCAGGGCAAGACCGTGGGCGCGGTCGTGCTCGCCCCTGGCTTCACCGGCCTCAAGGGCAGCGTCGGTTGGTACGGCCCGGCCCTCGCGTCGCAGGGCTTCATCGTGTTCAACATGGACACACTCGACCCGGCGGACTTCCCGAACTCCCGCGCGACGCAGATCGGCGCCGCCATCGATTACCTCAAGAAGGCCCCGGTCCTCAAGGGCCGCCTCGACCCGTCCCGTATCGCGGTGGCTGGGTACTCCATGGGCGGCGGCGGCGCGCTGAAGCTCGCGACCACGCACCCCGAGCTCAAGGCCGTCCTCGCCTTCGCGCCCTACTACGCGAGCGACGACCTGAGCACCAACGCCCTGCCCGAGGCCGCCGGCATCACCACGCCGACGCTCATCATCACCGGCCAGAAGGACGACCTGGCGATCCCCGCCACCTTCGGCAAGAGCTACTACGACACCCTGCCGAAGACCACGCCTCGGCAGTACCTGGAGCTGGCGGGGGCGACCCACGAAGCTCCGCAGCACAAGAACACGGACATCCTGAGCGCGTCCGTCGCATTCCTCAAGACGTTCGTGGACAACGACGAGCGCTACGCGAAGTTCACCTTCCCGTCCCCGCAGCGCCCGAGCCTCAGCGCCTCCATCAGCACCCGCTGACGGACGCTCTGCTCCCCGCATCACGCTGACACGACGGCGGCCGGCTCGACCGGCCGTCGTCGTCGTCGTATGTCGACGACCATGACCAGCCCGCACGACGCCGCTCGCCCTCCGCCCATCCATTCCTGCGGCCCCGCCGACGGCCAACGACTCCGTCGCCCTCGACTCGCGTCCCGAGCACCGTGTGCCGAATAGAGCGCAGGACCCCAGGACCCCAGGACCCCAGGACCCCAGGACCCCAGTGCCTCGCGGGTCGCAGGCACCTGAATCCTCATGATCGCGGCGTCGCGGCCACGCTCGTCATCGTCGACTGGGCTGAGGTCGGGGCCCGCGTCCTCGGATCGTCCACCTCGCTCCCGCGGCGTCGGGCGCGTCCGGGGGCGCCCTCGCTCTCAAGTCGACGCGGTGCTCACGCCGCCGTGAGCACCCTCGTGGGCCTCCTGCTGGTGTGCATGTCGTTCGTGCCCCTGAAGCTCCTTGAGTCGCTGATGTCGGCATCGGACGGCGGCCGCGGAGATCGCCGGTCATGCCGCTCGACGGTATGGCAGGGGCGACGCGCAGTTGGACGGCGAGGGCTCGCGGGGCATGGGACCGTCCGGGACGCGGACGAGCGCCCGCCAGCTCCGCCAGTCGCACGAAGATCGATGATCACGGCGAGGGAGGAGTCGCCCAAATAGGGATCTGCACTGATCTCCGGATGGCGGTCGACGTCTCGTCGGCTCCAGGAGTGCTGCTCACCCACGCCGTCGCCAGATGACCACGGCAGGCACCGAGGCTGCCAGTCCCGTGCTGTGCCCGCTGAGCCTGCTGGACCGCGGCGAGAAAGCTATCGGTCGTGGATATGGGACAACCACACGTTGTTGTGAGGGAGAAACCCTTTCAAGCAGAGCGTCGCGAAGCGGAGCAGGATGTCCATTGAAGATGTTCGCGTAGCCAAGAATAGCGTCGCGCCACAAACCGAAAGCGGCGTCCTGCCCACTGGCCAATATAACGTATCGCCGGTAGAAGACCTCTTGATGAGATGTTGATTACGCGTTTCCCGCGCGAAAGCGCACGGCGCTCTCAGCCCGTGCCCGAGGCGCCTGAACCTGGGCAACGCGCGGGGATCCGGTGCTTTCAGGCATAGGTCCACTCATCTACTACCTCCTCCAGGAGCGCTCTCGAAGAGCAAGAGCTGTGGGACGATAGGCGCAGAGCGGGTACATGTCCAAGGTAGGAGTTCGTCGCATGGGTCGAGCACCGGGAATGGTGGATGTGGCACAGATCGCCGGTGTCTCACACGTCACGGTCAGCCGGGTGCTCAACGGCCACCCGTCCGTGCGCCCGGAGACCCGCGCTCGTGTCGAGGCCGCCATCGCGCAGCTCGGTTACCGACGCAACACCGTGGCCCGGGCGCTGAAGTCCAAGAGGTCATCGACCATCGGCGTCGTCATGGCCGGTTCCGGTCTGTACGAACTCCCCCGCGTGCTGCTCGGCATCGAGACCACTGCACGAGCTGCCGGGTACGAGATCAACCTCGCGAGCTGGCAGGGCAGCGCCGCCTCCGACCTCGCCGAGATGGTGCGGCGCCTGACGGACCAGTCCGTGGAGGGCGTCGCCGTGATCGCCGCCCGCCAGGTGGCCGTCGACGCCCTCTCCGATGTCGTGACCGACGTCCCCATGAGCGTCGTGATGTCCGGCAGCGTCCCCAATCCCCGAGTGGGCTTCGTGGAACTCGACCAGGAGCTGGGTGCCCGGTTGGCTGTCCGTCATCTCCGAGACCTCGGCCATGAGCGGATCGTCCACCTCGCCGGGAACGCCGCGACCTTCGACGCGACCGCACGCGTGCAGGGTTGGCGCGATGAGCTGTCGTCGTCCCCCGACCTGCCGCAGGAGCTGCTGCAGGGTGACTTCACCGCGGCCAGCGGTTACAGCCTCACCTCGGATCTCGCGCGGAGCCCGGACGGCCTGCCGACGGCGATCTTCGCCGGCAACGACCTCATGGCGTTGGGCGCACTGGCCGCTCTCGCGGAGCTCGGACTGTCGGTTCCCGATGATGTCTCGCTCGTCGGGTTCGACGACATCGCCGGCGCGGACCACTTCATCCCGGCTCTCACGACCGTGCGTCAGGACTTCGAGACGCTGGGCAGCACCGCGATGGAGACGCTGCTGTCGACGATGTCCGGACAGGAGCCAGTCCGTCGGCAGATACCGCCGACGCTCGTGGTGCGGAAGAGCACCGCCGCACCGCGGCGCAGCTGAGCTGTCGCGAACAGGTCCTGCTCACTGCCCGGCGGCGATGACGGGGCGGAGCGTCAGTGCGGTCGCCCGGTCTGTGAGAGGCACGTACTCGAACCAGGGGAAGTGAGCTGCATCGACCGTCTCCGGCCGGGTGCCTGTCGCGTGCAAGCCCACATGCACGCCCACGAATCCGCCGGCGTGCTCGGTGCTGAACCAGGCGCGAGGCACCATGCCGATCGTCAGCCACTCGCTCTCACGTCCGTTCCAGTACGAGAACGAGTACGCGTCGAGATCCCCGACCACCCGGAGGGTCGCCTCGCCGTCATGCTCGAGCGCGATCTCGCCGCTGGTACCCGAGGTACCAGCGCGCTCGAACCGGACGATCCGCTTCCCGTCCGCATCCAGCGTCACGGCGAGCGTGGCGAAGTGGCGCTCGTCGTGGAACACCACCAGCCCCGCCTGCTCCGATGATGCCCGCTGGCGGAAGGACACGCTCGTCCGGGCTTCGAAGCACTGATGCTCCTGCCTGCGGGCAACGAAGGACGGTGTGCCGCTGCCCGAGAGCTCGGCAGGTGACACGGTCAGGGATAGCCCATCGCCCGTGTCATGGGCGTGATGCTGGAGAGGTCCCCGGAGGGTCCGCCACCCCTGCGGAAGGTCGGCGTCCGAGAAGCACTCCCGCTCCGGTTCGGGCTCGGAGATGCCGGGTACCCGCTCGTCACCGAGCGCGTCGGTCGGCCGCCGCTCGACCTCAGCGACCCGCCCGTGCCCCGGTGCCAGGAGGAGACCTGCATCCGTCCACTCGGCGGGCACGAGGAACACCTCGCGCCCCAGGGTGTGTGCACCGTCGACGGGGCGCGTGCCGAGGACGAGAGCCCACGTCTCACCCGTCGGGGTCTCCACCACGTCGGCATGCCCGACGTCCTGGATGGGCGCATGCCGACCGAGGTGCCGGTGCGTGAGGAGCGGGCTACGCGGGTCGGTCCGGTAGGGGCCGGTGATCGTCTCGGATCGGGCGGCCGTCACCGCGTGGTTCCGTTCCGTCCCACCCTCAGCGGCGATGAGGTGGTAGACACCGTCGTGCTTGTAGATGTGCGGCGCTTCTGCCCACGCACCGGCGATGGCTCCGTTCCAGAGCACGTGCAGGGGCCCGATCAGCTGCAGACTCTCGAGGTCGAGCTCTTGCAGGTACAGCTCTGCGGGACCGCGCCGGTCGGGATCCTCAGCATCTCGGCAGGCGGAGAACCAGCAGCGTCCGTCATCGTCGAAGAACAGCGACGGGTCGATGCCCTCGGCGTCCAGTATCACCGGCTGCGACCAGGGCCCTGCCGCGTTCCTGGCCGTCGTGACGAAGTTCATGCTGCCCCGCCGCTCACGGGCGACGGTCGACACGACGTAGAACACGCCGTCGTGGTGCCGGATGGTGGGCGCCCAGATGCCATCGGACATGTCCAGGCCCGAGAGGTCGATCTGTTCGGGCCGGTCGAGGACGTGCCCGATCGGCTCCCAGTTCACCAGGTCCCGGCTGCGGTGCACGGGGATCGCGGGCCAGTACGCGAACGAGGAGGTGACGAGGAAGAACTCCTCGCCCACGGCGCACACGGACGGGTCGGGGTTCAGCCCCGTGAGGACGGGGTTCCGGAAGGTGCTCAAGGTGGGACTCCAAGCGATGATGATCGGCGTCTTCATAACGATGACAACGTGAACACTTGACAGTATGGCAACGTTTTCATCACCATGGGAGCACGCACCCGGAGGCCGAGCATCCCCTCGCCCCGAACACGTCGAAGGAGATGTGACATGTCAGCACCGCGCCACCCCGCACGCCGATCGGCCCCGGAGGCCCGTCGACGCCGCCCCCTGGTCATGGCCCTCGCCACGGCCGGAGCCCTCGCCCTCTCGCTCTCCGCCTGCTCCGCTGGCGGCGGGGATGGCGACACCTCGGCCGACGGCCCGGTGACCCTGGACTTCTGGACCTACTCCGTCAAGGGCAACGACCCCAAGGCACAGGCCATCGTCGACCGCTACAACGAGCTCAACCCCGACGTGACCGTCAAGCTCTCCGAGGTCGGCGGCACCGCCGACACCTCCTCGAAGCTGCTCGCCGCGGACCGCGCCGACGAGACCCCCGACATCGTCCAGGTCGAGTACCGGGCCCTGCCGTCGCTCGTCGTCGCCGGTGTCGTGAAGGACATCACCGACGACGTCGCCGACGCGAAGGACGATGTCGCGGACAACATCTGGGACCTCACCACGTTCGACGATCGCGTCTACGGGGTCCCGCAGGACATCGGCCCGGCCATGTTCACGTACCGCAAGGACCTCTTCGAGCAGTACGGCGTGGAGGTCCCCACCACATGGGCCGAGTACGCCGACGCCGCCGAGAAGATCCACACGGCCGATCCGACGGTCTACATCTCCAGCTTCGACCCGGGCGAGTTCCAGTTCTTCGCCGCGCAGGCCGCCCAGGCCGGCGCCGAGTGGTGGACCAACGACGGCGACACCTGGAAAGTCGGCATCGACAGTGAGGAGTCGCTCGCGACCGCCGACTTCTGGCAGGACCTCGTCGAGCGCGACCTCGTCAAGGTCGAGGCCCTCGTCACCCCGGAGTGGAACGCGGAGATCAACGACGGCAAGGTCCTCTCCTGGGCCGCAGCGTCCTGGGTGCCCAGCGTCATCAACGCCGTCGCTCCCGACACGGCGGGCAAGTGGGAGTCCGCGCCTCTCCCCCAGTGGACCGAGGGGGACGCATCCGTCCCGTTCGTCGGAGGATCCGCCTACCTGGTACCGGAGAAGTCCTCCGACGCCGAGGCCGCCGCGAAGTTCGCGACCTGGCTGTCCACCTCCGACGAGGGCTCGAAGCTCCTGCTGAGCCTCGACCTGTACCCCGGCGGAAACGGCGGCCGTGAAGCCACAGCCAAGAGCGCCCCGCCGGCGCTCATGCCCGACCAGGCGGACTTCTACCAGATCGCCGACCAGGTCATCGAGGACACCACCATCCCCGTCACCTGGGGTCCGAACGTCAACGTCGCGCAGACCGTCTTCAACGACGCCATGAACGCCGCCGCCCTGAAGGGCACGTCGTTCCGCGACGTCTACACCGCCACCCAGGACGCGGTCGTCGCCGACCTCGAGAAGACCGGCTACTCCGTCGAGAAGTAGCGCCCCGGGGGCAGCCGCCGCCCAAGCGGCGGCTGCCCCTCCCGCATCATCACCGATACCGTCGGCACTCGAGTCTGGACACTGATGTCATCTCCCCCCACCGCCATCGCGGCACCGGAACGCCCCACATCAGGGCGGTCCCGTCGCCGCCCGGCACGCCGAGGCGCGCTCACGCCGTGGATGTTCGCCAGCCCGGCGATCATCCTCTTCACCGCGTTCCTCGTCATCCCGATCATCTACGCGATCTACCTCAGCTTCCGTGGCTTCCGCGTCAGCGCCGGCGGTGCCTTCGGGCGCCGCGAGGAGACCTTCATCGGCGTGGAGAACTACGTCACCGCCCTCACGGACACCGAGTTCGTCGCCGGACTCGGCAGGGTCCTGATGTACGGGGCCATCTCCATCCCGAGCGTGCTGGGCCTGGCGCTGCTGTTCGCGCTGCTGCTCGACACGCCCCGCGTGCGGTTCCAGAGCTTCGCCCGCACCGCGATCTTCCTGCCCTTCGCCGTCCCCGGCGTGATCGCGAGCCTGCTCTGGGGGTTCCTCTACCTCCCCAGCACCAGCCCCCTCAGCGACATCTCCCGCGCGCTCGGCGGTGGGGCATTGGACTTCTTCGGAACCCCGACGCTCTACTTCTCGCTCGCGAACATCGCGCTGTGGTCCGGCGTCGGCTTCAACATGATCATCATCTACACGTCCCTCCGGGCGATCCCGACCGAGATCTACGAGGCGGCCCGCATCGACGGCGCATCCGAGGTGCAGGTCGCGCTGCGCATCAAGGTGCCGCTCGTGGCGCCCGCGCTCGTGCTCACCGGCCTGTTCTCCGTCATCGGGACGCTGCAGCTCTACAGCGAACCGCAGACGCTCCGGCCGTTCACGCCCCGCATCTCCAGCACCTGGGTGCCGCTGATGAAGATCTACCAGGACGCGTTCACCAATGACAACCTGGGCGCCGCGGCAGCCGCATCGGTGATCCTCGCCGCCGCGATCCTGGCCTTCTCCTTGCTCGTGCTCCGCTTCTTCCAACGCCGGACCTTCGGAGACGCCTGATGACCACCACGCTCCCTACGTCTGCCACCGCCGTCGTCCGTACCGGCGACCGCCAGCCGCGAGTACGCCGGACGAGGGCGAAGCGGCCGCGCCTGGCCGCGACGGTCCTCATCCTGGGTGCGCTCTACTGCCTCATTCCCGTCGCCTGGGTCGTGATCGCATCCTCCAAGTCGCCGAGCGAGCTCTTCACCTCGTTCTCGTTCGCCCCCGGCACCGGGCTGCTCGACAACTTCGCGAACCTCAGCTCCTACGGCGGCGGGCAGTTCTGGCTCTGGTCCCTCAATAGCCTCCTCTACGCCGGAGTCGGCGCGGTCCTCTCGACCCTGATCTCCGCCATGGCCGGGTACGCGCTGTCCAAGTTCCGGTTCCGCGGAAGGGAAGCCCTCTTCTCCGTCGTGCTCGCCGGGGTGCTCGTCCCGGGCATCGTCCTCGCCGTCCCGCAGTACCTGCTGATGGCCGCGATCGGGCTGGCCGGCACGCACTGGTCCGTGCTCCTGCCGGTGCTGATCAACCCGTTCGGGATCTTCCTCTGCCGCGTCTTCGCCACCGCGGCCGTGCCCGAGGACACCCTCGAGGCGGCCCGCCTCGACGGCGCAGGCGAGGTGCGCATCTTCGGCCTCATCGCGCTGCCGATGATGGCCCAGGGCCTCGTGACCGTGTTCCTGCTGCAGTTCGTCGGCATCTGGAACAACTTCCTGCTGCCGTTCATCATGCTGTCGGACCAGGACAAGTACCCCCTGACGCTGGGGCTGTACACATTCCTCTCCAAGGGCGCCGGCGACACCTCCCTCCTACCCGCTGGTGATCATCGGCTCCGCTGTCTCCGTGATCCCGCTGATCGTCCTCGTGCTCGTCCTGCAGCGCTTCTGGCGAGCCGACCTGCTCGCCGGCGGGCTCAAAGGCTGAGCCCGACTGCTCAGCTCCGTCCGTGCAGCCGACGCGTCTCGCCACCCCATGGAGGTCCAGCTCATGACCACCGCTCGACCCCACTCCCCCGCCACCTCGACCGACGACAGGACGCAGCCATGAAGTTCACCGACGGCTACTGGGAGATTCTCCCCGGCGTCACCGCGCTCTACGCGCAAGAGACCCACGACGTGTGGGAGCAGGGCGGCGGCCTCGTCGCGTACGCGCCCACCAAGCGCATCGAGAGCCGCGGCGACACCCTCAACCGGCCCCTGGTCACCGTCTCCCTCACCTCCCCCGCAGAGGGCGTGATCCGGGTCCGCATCGAGCACCACCGCGGCACCCGCGGTCGTGGCGGCTTCTCCCTGCCGGGCGATCAGGGGCAGCGGGTGGGCGAAGCGACCGTCCTCGACGGCATCGGCACCCTGACCAGCGGACCGCTCACGGCGACCGTGCGCGAGGGAGCGCCCTGGTCGCTGGAGTTCACCTCGGGCGGAACGCGCCTCACCGGTTCCGGCCATCGCTCCGTCGGCTACATGCGCGACGCAGCCGGCCGCGCCTTCGTCCACGAGCAGCTCGACCTCGGCGTCGGCGAGCACATCTACGGACTGGGCGAGCGCTTCGGCCCGCTCGTGAAGAACGGCCAGACCGTCGACATCTGGAACGCCGACGGCGGCACCTCCAGCGAGCAGTCCTACAAGAACATCCCCTTCTACCTCTCCGACCGAGGCTACGGCGTGCTCGTGGATGACCCGGGAGCGGTGTCGTTCGAGGTCGGCACCGAGACCGTCGAGCGTGTCCAGTTCTCTGTCGAGGGCGAAGTGCTGGAGTACCTCGTCATCGCCGGCCCTACCGGCAAGGACGTGCTCGAGCGGTACACGGCCCTGGCCGGTCGTCCAGCAATCGTGCCCGCGTGGAGCTATGGCCTCTGGCTCACCACGAGCTTCACCACCGTCTACGACGAGGACACCGTCAACTCCTTCATCGACGGCTTCGCCGAGCGCGATCTGCCGCTGTCCGCCTTCCACTTCGACTGCTTCTGGATGCGCGAGTTCAACTGGACCGACTTCGTCTGGGACCCCCGCGCGTTCCCCGACCCCGACGGCATGCTCCAGCGCCTGCACGACCGCGACCTCAGGGTGTGCGTCTGGATCAACCCCTACATCGCCCAGCGCTCGCGACTGTTCGACGAGGCCGCCGCCGCCGGCTACCTCGTGCGGAAGCCCGACGGCGACGTCTGGCAGTGGGACATGTGGCAGGCCGGCATGGCACTCGTCGACTTCACCGACCCCGACGCGGTCACCTGGTAGCAGGGCTACCTGCGCCAGCTCGTCGCGCAGGGGGTCGACTCGTTCAAGAGCGACTTTGGCGAGCGGATCCCGACCGACGTCGTCTGGCACGACGGCAGCCACCCCGAGGCCATGCACAACCTCTACGCGCAGCTCTACAACCAGGCCGTGCACGAGGTACTCGTCGAGGAGCGCGGCGAGCGGGACGCGGTGGTGTTCGCCCGGTCTGCGACCGTCGGCGGCCAGGCGATGCCCGTGCACTGGGGTGGCGACAACTCCTCCAGCCACGTCTCCATGGCCGAGACCCTCCGTGGTGGCCTCTCGCTCTCCATGGGCGGGTTCGGCTTCTGGGCGCATGACATGGGCGGCTTCGAAGGGCTACCCGATGCCGGCGTGTTCAAGCGGTGGCTCGCGTTCGGGCTGCTGTCCTCGCACTCCCGGCTGCACGGGTCCAGCTCGTACCGGGTGCCGTGGCTGTTCGACGAGGAGGCCGTCGACGTCACGCGGTCCTTCACGAAGCTCAAGCTCTCGCTCATGCCGTACCTTTTCCAGGCCGGCGTCGAGGCCCACGAGCGCGGTGTGCCCGTGATGCGCCCGATGGCGCTCGAGTTCTTCGACGATCGCGCGGTCACCCACCTCGACACGCAGTACATGCTCGGCGGCGACCTCCTGGTCGCCCCGGTGTTCGCCGCCGACGGGACCGCCGACTTCTACCTCCCGCACGGCCGCTGGACGAACTGGTTCACCGACGAGGTCGTCGACGGCGGCACGTGGCGCACAGAGAGGCACGGGTTCGACACTCTTCCGCTGTACGTGCGCGAAGGGGCGATCATCCCGGTCGGTAGCCGCGACGATCGGCCTGACTATGACTACCTCGACGGCCTGGCGCTCCACGTCTTCCCTGGTCCGGAAGGCACGTCCGATGTCACCATCACGGACGCGCGCTCGACCGAGGCGACGACGTTCAGCGTCGAGCGCCGGGGCGGATCCCTCACGGTCATCCCCCCGCTGGGGGCCTCGGCACCCCGTGCCGTCGTGCGCGGAGCACGGTCGAACTGACCACAGCTCAGCCGAGTCCGCCTGGGACCCGGTCGCCATCGGGCAAGATCGGTACTGTCGTCGACGTGCCACCACGCCCCGCGGCGGAGCGCACCGCTCAGGATCGAGGGGCGGGCTGCAGGGCGGCAGCCGATCCGAGGAGCAGCGCGACGCGCGCCTCGGTGCGACCCACGGATGGCGGACCTGATCCCCGCTTCCCCGACGTCCGTGCGGTGCCGCGACGTGCGTTCGCCGGCCGAACGCGCCGGCGGTCCTCACGCGTGGACATCGTGCTCGCGCTCGCGTTCCTATCCCTCTCCTCGACCATCAGCGTGATCGTCGGCCGCGTGTCCACGCGCCCGCGCATGGGCGTCTCGGACATCGCCCTGAAGGCGGAGGGCGCGGCCGTCGAGGTGGAAGAAGGCCATCCGGTCCGTCTCGCGGTGCGCGACCGCTCCCGCCCCGGGCAGCGCCCTGCTCGCGCCGCAACCCGGCCCACATCCCCGATGAGCGTCGTCGTCGTCGCATCCGTGCCGATGGATCGCCGCAGGGACGTGTGACCGTCGATGGTGACGATCCCTCGACGCCCGCGGCGGCTTCGCCGCGCCCAGACCGTCCGGTCCTCCTCGTCGGCCCACCCAGCTCGGATCCCTGAGAGACTCCGGCCTCCGCGGTGCGCAGGTCCCCGTACCGGACCGTGTCGCCACCGCATGCCGCGGCGACGGCGACGCCAGGCGCACCCCCGAATCGTCGTGAGTGCCAGCCCCAGCCTCCCGCGGCTCGGCCAGCCGGTGATGCGGGCACGACCAGCTCGGGTTGAAAGCTCATGTGGCGCGGCGTCGAGGAGCAGCTCGACGGCCGTAGCACCGGGCACCGTGGGCGGCTGCCGCACGCACGGAAGCCGGACTGCACCGCCGCTGTGAAGCCGATGTCGAAGCACCGACGAGCGGACATCACCGAGCAGTACGAAAGCCTGCCACGTGCCACTGGCGAGCATGTCGTCGTCGGCGAGAGCCGTGTCGGGTCGACCAGTCCGCCGCACCGGCGGCAATCGGTGCCTCGACCACGGCCGGCGCACGCGCGGGATCTGCCACGGCCGTGCTCGACAGAAACTTCGACGCCGCGTCGTCGTGGGCTGTCTCGACGCGGTCGTGCACGGCGGATCCGCACACCACGTCACGTGCCAGTTGCTCACTGAACAGCAGTGCCCTGCGACGACAGTGCCGTCGCCGCGGTAATACCGCACGAAGGCGAACTCAGGCATACCCGCGACACCTTCGCTCGCCCCATGGATCTCGACCCATTACCGGACCGCACGGGGTCGCGGTCAAGGTGTGGACAGTCGAACGCGCCCCGTGCGCACGTGAGACAAGCTTCCCGAACCCCGCCGCGTCCGCGGCCGATCCCAGGGGCTCCACCGCCGCGAAGCGGCCGAACAGAAATGAGCACAGATGCAGATCGGACACCCGAGCAGGCGATGGCTGTCGGCCTCACGATTCCGGACCACCGGGCTCATCTTGATCACAGGAAGCCTACTCATCGGAGCTGGCACCGCGCCAGCCTCGGCCGAGGCTCCCGATCCCTCGGTCGGGCTCGTACACGACAATGCCGGTGGTCATACCGTCCACTTCGCTACACGGTGGCATGAGGACGACAACTCCGTCTACAGCATCCGCATCACCGGCCCGGGACTTCCTCCTGCGGGAAAATGCGTCATATTGAACGAAGTGCATCCCGCGCCCTACATCGACAACCACTACGCCGAGGCCACCACGTACGTTCCGGGGACAGGTGTGTATCAGGTTTTCAGCTACGACACGATCCCCGCGCGTAGCCTGGACCCCGGCTGCAATCCGGTACATTATCTCGTCGGTTCCCGCGGACCCATATGGGTCGGGCCTTCACTGAGGTGGAGGGTGTACACCGGTTCGGCACCGATACCGGACTGACGTCCGCAACCCAGCCATGCGCACTCGGAAAGCTTGAGATGACTCGCCAGCGCTAGTCGGCGCTTCGCCATCTACGGCTGATTCCTGCGTTGCCCTGAACCCGAGTAACGGATGGGGGCGACCTTTTTTCGGCGAGAGCCTCGGCCTGTGCTCCTGCTCATCGGGCTCGTGAACATGGCGCTTCCGGTGCGGCGCTGCTGCTCAACGCGGAGGGCGTCGCGACCGCTCTGCTGACATGGTTCGTGTTCCGGGAGAACATCGACTGGGGCGTCGCCCTCGGTATGGCCGCGATCGTCGCCGGAGCGATCGTGCTCACGGTGCCGCCGGGGGTCGAGCACGGCAGTGCCTTGCCTGGGAGCGCGACCCTCGGTGCGCACCTGTTCTGCGACGTATCGGCGCCGGTCCCGGCGTCGGGCGGCGAGGGGCGTGAGCGGGACTGTGATCGCCGTCGTGCGGTTCTCATCTCGGAGGCCGTCGAGACGCTCCGTGCCCGCGGAATGGGGCACCGATCACGCGCGCATGGCGAGGGAACGCGGGCTGACGGAGGCACTCCTGCGCCACCGGTTTCCTTGTCTCTCATGGCTCGGCGATGCGCCCTAGGACTCTGCCCTGCCGCGCCCGCCCATTGTCACGCGACAATACTTTGGCTACAGTCTTGTTCGGGGGCCGCCACGGCCTCGACGCATGGCCGTCGCGCGCTCGCGCGACCTCGACGAGGAGGAACGGACGCTCATGCTCTCGTGCACCTCCTCGTCCGGGGTGCGCCCGCCTCGAGGGTCGGCCCGCCCGGTCACCGGCACACCGACGAGAGAAGGATCATGACCCGCTCATTCCCCGCCGACTTCCTGTGGGGCGCCGCGACCGCGGCCCACCAGGTCGAGGGCAACAACGTGAACAACGACTTCTGGCACCTCGAGCAGGCTTCCCAGGGGTACATGGACCTCAGCGGCGACGCGAACGACAGCTACCACCGCTACCGCGAGGACATGGAGCTCCTCGCCGCGTCGGGCCTCGGCACCTACCGCTTCAGCCTGGAATGGTCGCGCATCGAACCGGCACGCGGCCAGTTCTCCCGCGCCGAGCTCGCGCATTACCGACGCATGATCGACACGGCGCGGGAGCTCGGACTCACGCCGTTCGTCACCATCCACCACTTCACGCACCCCATGTGGTTCGAGGAGGACGGCGGATGGCTGGCCGACGGCTCCGCCGCGGTGTTCGCGCGCTTCGGTCGAGCAGGCCTGCAGCATCCTCGCGGACGTCCCCTACATCTGCACCATCAACGAGCCCAACGTCGTCGCGATGAACCACGGGGCGCTCCGCGTCATGGCCGCGACGGGCACCTACCCCACGGTGCCGGATCCCGATCCCGAGATCGGCGCGGCCCTCGTCGCCGCGCACCGGGCCGCCGTCCCGGTCATCCGGCGCCTCACCGGCGCGCAGGTGGGCTGGACGGTCGCCAACCAGGCGTTCGTCGCCCTGCCCGGTGCCGAGCGGGAGCACGCGGCGCTGCGGCACCGTTGGGAGGGCATGTACCTCGAGGCGGCGCAGGGGGACGACTACATCGGGGTGCAGTCGTACACGAGCCAGTCCGTCGGCCGCGACGGCGCTGTGCCGCATCCCGAGGATCCGGGCAACACGCTGACCGGCTGGGCCTACCGTCCGGACGCGCTGGGGATCGCGATCCGCCACACGCACGAGACGCTCCCCGACGTGCCCGTCATCGTGACGGAGAACGGGATCGCCACGGGGGACGACGCCCGCCGCATCGAGTACACGACGGGGGCGCTCACGGCCATGGCCGATGCCATCGCGGACGGCATCGACGTGCGCGGGTACTGCCACTGGAGCCTGCTGGACAACTTCGAGTGGGGCCGCTGGAAGCCCACCTTCGGCCTCGTGGCCGTCGATCGGGAGACGTTCGTGCGCACGCCGAAGCCGAGCCTCGCGTGGTTGGGGGCATCGCCCGCGCGAACGCGGTGTGACGCCCTCCGGGCATGACGACGGGCTCGCCGCGATCTCGCGGCGAGCCCGTCGTCGCACCGTCTTCGGTGCCCGGTCGATCAGGTGGGTCGGCTGGCGGCCATGATCTCGTCGAGGGCGTCCTGCGGCAGCTCCATGCCCGAGATCGCGCCGAACTGCCGCATCGTCATGGACGCCATCATCGCCATGTGCTCCGGGGACACCGCGTCGTCAGTGAGGCCCAGGACCTCGATGACACGCGCGCCCAACCGGGGGTGCTCGAACCACACGCCCATGGCGGTGTCCATGGTGAGCTCCGTCTCGGCCACGTCGCCGGCCAGCTCGACGGCGACCTCGTGGAGGACCGTCTCCGCGTCGGCGGCCACCTGGATCCGGTACTCGCCGGGGCTCACGATCCACCCGCCTCGGAGCACGTCCCAGTAGGCGAACGCGCGACGGGGCAGCTCCAGCTCGACCGTCCGCGTCTCGCCGGGCTGCAGGTGCACCTTGTCGAAGGCGCGCAGCTCCCGCGACGGGCGCCGCACGGGTCCGGCGTCCGTCCCCACGTAGACCTGGACGACGTGCTTGCCGGCGCGGGCGCCGGTGTTCGCCACGTCCACCCGGACGAGGACCGAATCGGCGCCGACGACCTCGATCCGGGGCTCGCCCGTCGAGAAGGTCGTGTAGGAGAGACCATGGCCGAACGGGTACCGGACGGCCCTGCCGAACGTCGGGAAGTAGCGGTACCCGACCATGACGCCCTCCCCGTACCGGACGCTCCCCTGCTCCCCGGGGAAGTTGAGGCTCGAGGGGTGGTCATCGAGGCGGAACGGGATCGTCTCCGCCAGGTGCCCGGAGGGGTTCACGCGCCCGAAGAGGATCTCGGCGAGCGCGTGGCCGCCGCCCTGGCCGAGCAGGAACCCCTCGAGGATCCCGTCGACGGCATCGTGCCAGCCCTCGAGCGACACCACGCCCCCGTTGGCGAGCACGACCACGGTCCGCGGGGCGGCTTCCGCGACGGCCAGGATGAGCTCGACCTGATCGCGGGGGAGGTCCATGTCCGCACGGTCGATCCCCTCCGACTCGGCGCGCTCGTCCAGCCCGGCGAACACGATGGCCACGTCGGACCGACGCGCCTCCTCGACGGCGGACGAGGCGAGCGCGTCGTCCCCGGCGACGTCCGTCCGGAAGCCCCGGGCGTACGCGACGGAGACGCCGTCCTGCATGGCCAGGTCGCGGATCTCCTCGAGCGGGGTGTCGATCCGGGTCGGGTGCACGTGCGCGCTTCCTCCCCCCTGGTACCGGGGCTCCTCGGCGAACTGCCCGATGACCGCCACGCGCAGGCCGGGTCCCAGCGGGAGCACGTCGCCCTCGTTGCGGAGGAGGACGGCGCACTCCGCCGCGAGCTCTCTCGCGATGACGTGATGACGCGCGTAGTCCACGTCGACGGGTGCCGTCGAGACGGGTGCCGTCGAGCGGTAGCGGGCCAGCCGGGCGATGCGCGCGACGCTGGCGTCCAGGTCCTCCTCCCGGAGGGCGCCGGAGCGGACGGCGGCGACGATGTCGTCGTCGAAGGCACCGCTGCCCCCGGGCATGTCGAGGTCGAGGCCCGCAGCGAGGGCGGCGACCCGGTCGGTGATGGCGTTCCAGTCGGAGACGACGGCGCCCGTGAAGCCCCACTCCTCGCGGAGGAGGTCGGTGAGCAGCCACCGGTTCTCCGCGGAGGGGATCCCGTTGATCTTGTTGTACGCGGACATGACGGTCGCCGGCGACGCCTCCGTGACGACCCGCTCGAAGGCGGGCAGGTAGATCTCCCGCAGCGTCCGCTCGTCGACGTCGGCACTGATCGTCTGCCGGTTCGTCTCCTGGTTGTTCGCCGCGAAGTGCTTGACGGAGACCCCCGGTCCCTCAGCCTGCAGACCTCGGGTGAAGGAGGCTCCGAGCACCCCGGCGAGCAGCGGGTCCTCCGAGTAGTACTCGAAGTTGCGCCCGCACAGCGGGGAGCGCTTGATGTTGATCCCGGGTCCGAGGACGATGTCCACGCCCTGCGCCCGTGCCTCGCGTCCGATCGCGTGCCCGAGCCGGGCCGCCAGCTCCGGATCCCAGCTGGAGCCGACGGCGACTCCGGGCGGGAAGCACGTCGCGGGGTCGCTCTCGAACATGGCGAGATGGTCGTGCTGCCCGGACTGGTGACGCAGGCCGTAGGTCCCGTCCGCGAGGACGACCGGCGGGAGGCCGATCTCCTCGATGGCCTCGGTCTCCCAGAAGCTCCTGCCCGACACGAGCGCCGCCTTGCGCTCAAGGGGCAGCCGGCTCAGCCCGGCGATCCGGTCCTCCCGGGGATCGTGGGGTCGTGTCTCTTCCATGGCGGTGCCTCCTGGCGTGGGTCGGTGCGAGCCGCCGACGATGGCGGCCGGTGCTGGTGCTGGTGCTCGTGCTCGTGGTGATGGCGGCGTCGACGCCGTCGCGGCTCGCGAGAGGACGCGTCATCGCATCGCCCTACTGAACCACGGGCGTTGGCGCGCGTCAACGACAAATGACATCGGCAGTTGACACGCGACAACGCACGGCGTACCGTCCCCTCCAGCCGGTCATCGACGCACCGGCTCGAGAACCTGCACCACCGGATGCCAATGGAGCCACCGTGACCCCCGCACCTTCCTCACCCGATCAGAACCCCGCGCAGATCCTGCCGAACGCCGCCGAGGCCGTCGCCGACTACGTCCTCGACGAGCTCGAGGGCAGCGGGCCGCCGCCTGCCGCTGAGCCGGCGCGCGTCGGCCTGGGCTTCATCCTCATCTACATGTTCAGCTACTTCGGTCTGAACCTCGTGATGCTGATGCCCGCCCTCTTCAGCCTCGCCTACAAGGTCCAGCTCATCGACCCGGACAACCGCAACGTGAGCCTCGGCCTCGTGTTGGGTCTCGGCGGCATCATCGGCCTCGTCGGCGGCCCGGTCGCCGGCGTGCTGAGCGACGCGACCCGGCTGAGGTGGGGGCGCCGCCGGCCGTGGCTCGTGGGTGGAGTCGTGATCTCCGCGCTGGGTGGACTTGTCCTCGCCGCCGCGCCGAACGTGCCCGTGATGATCCTGGGCTGGGCGGTCGCCCAGCTCGCGGTGGCCGTGATCAGCGCCGGCTTCAACCCGATCCTCGCGGAGTTCGTGCCCACTGAGCAGCGCGGGCGCCTGGGCGCGCTCGGCGGCCTCTCCGCGGCGTTCGCCGGCGTAGGGGCAAGCCTGCTCGGCAGCTTCCTGACGGGCAACATCTTCTTCCTCTTCCTGCTCCCCCCTGCCGTCTTCGCCCTGGGGGTGCTCATCCTGGTGCTGCTCCTCAAGGAGCGGGCTGCTCCCGCGGACACCCTCGTGCCGTCCATCGCCGACGTCTTCAAGGGCTTCTACTTCGATCCCCGGAAGCACCGTGACTTCGCCTTCGTGTTCCTCGGGAAGTTCCTGCTGCAGTTCGGCTTCACGTTCTTCAGCACCTACCAGCTCTACTTCCTGCTCGATCGACTCGGGTACACGCCGGAGAAAGCCGGCCGGAACCTGGCCGTCGCCGGAGGCGTCAGCCTCCTGGCCCTCATGGTCTTCGCGGTCCTGGGCGGCTTCCTGTCCGACAAGCTCCGCCGACGCAAGCCCTTCATCTACGGCGCGGCGCTGCTCATCGCCGGCGGCCTGGTGTGGGTCTCGCTAGCCCCGGACCTCAACAGCTTCATCATCGGCGGCGCCCTCCTCAGCGCAGGGACGGGTGCGTTCACCTCCGTGGACCTCGCCATGGCGACGGACCTCCTCCCGGAGAAGGACAAGGCGGGCAAGTACATGGCCATCTACTACATGTCATCCGGCATCCCGGGGATCATCGCCCCCATCGTCGCCCCCGTCGTCCTCGCCATCGGCGGAGGAGACAACTACTCGCTGCTCTTCATCTTCGGCGGCATGCTCGGGCTCGGGACCATCATCACCACCTCGCGGATCCGCGGAGTCCGCTGATGCGACAGGGGGTGGCATCCCGCGGGGCGCCACCCCCTTCCCAGCCTCCCCTGCCCGTCCGCATCCACCCCGACTCCGACTCCGACTCCGACTCCGACTCCGACTCCGACTCCGAGGACATCCCCATGAGCACCGACCCCGACCACCGCGACACCCGTCTGGACACCGTAGACCGGGTGCGGGACCTCCTCGCCCGCATGACGCTCGAGGAGAAGGCCGCCCAGATCACGTGCCCGTTCGGCACCGCGGTCGACGTCCACACCCCGCCGGAGGCCGGCTGGGGCACGGCCACCGCGGCCCTGTTATCGCTCGGAGCGCTGCCCCGGGACGCGGCGCGGAAGGGCGACGCGCTGCAGCGGGCGCACGTGGAGGGCACCCGCCTCGGCATCCCCGTCCTGCTCGCCGAGGAGGCGCTCATCGGGCTCAAGGTCCGCGGAGCCACGACCTTCCCGGACGCCATCGCGCAGGCCGCCACCTGGGACGCGCCGCTCATCCGGACGGTCGCGTCGCGCATCGGCCTGCAGATGTCCCGCATGGGCATCCGCCAGGCGCTGTCCCCGCTCGCGGACGTGGCCCGGGATCCGCGCTGGGGCCGGGTCGAGGAGACGTACGGCGAGGAGCCCTACCTCGTCGGCACCATGGCCAGCGCGTTCGTGGACGGGCTGCAGACGGCGGATCCGGAGCGCCCGCTGATCGCCACCCTCAAGCACTTCATCGGCTACGGGGCGAGCGACGGCGGCCGCAACACCGACGTCGCGCACATGGGCGCCCACGAGCTCCGCGAGGTCTACGCGCTGCCCTTCGAGATGGCCATCCACCTCGGCGGCGCCCGCGGCGTCATGCCGGCGTACAACTCCATCGACGGCGTGCCCGTCACCGGTTCCCGGGCGCTGCTCCGGGGGCTCCTCCGCGACGAGCTCGGCTTCGACGGCCTCATCACCTCCGACCTGGAGGCGGTGTCGCAGCTGTCCACCAAGCACGCCACCGCCCCGGATGCCGCCCATGCGTTCGCTCAGGCGCTGCGCGCCGGCGTCAACGCCGACCTCGACAACAAGGTCTCCGGGGGCGTCATCGTGGCCGCGGTGCGCGACGGCGTGCTCACGGTGGCGGAGCTGGACGACGCGGTCGGCGGGATCCTCCGCGCGAAGCTGGAGATCGGGCTCCTCGATCAGCCGTACATCGACCTCGACGCCGTACCCGAGTCCCTCGACTCGGACGAGGACCGGGCGCTCGCCCGCCTCGTCGCGGAGCGGTCCGCCATCCTCCTGCGCAACGAGGCCGTCGACGGCACCCCGGTGCTCCCGCTGCCGTCGACGCCCCAGTGGATCGCCGTCATCGGCCCGAACGCCCACCGGCCGATGGGGCAGCTGGGGAACTACAGCTACCAGGTGCTCGACAGCATGACGCAGCGCTTCGCCGAGGCCGCCAACCCGCAGGCGCGCATCAGCGCGGACCTCGACACCGGGGCGGACGGCGCGGAGCTCCTCGTGGAGTCCGTGCCCGTCGTCACGTTCCTCGAGGGCATCCGCGCGCGGGCGCACGAGGGCTCCTCCGTCGTGTACGCCCGCGGCTGCCCCGTGAGCTCCGAGGACCGCTCGGGCATCGCCGAGGCCGTCGAGACCGCCCGCACGGCCGACGTCGCCGTCCTCGTCGTCGGCGACCAGGCCGGCATCGGCGCGTACGGCACGGTCGGCGAGGGCATCGACAGCGCCACCTGCGAGCTCCCCGGCATCCAGCGCGAGCTCGTGGAGGCTGTCGTCGCCACCGGTACCCCCACGGTCGTCGTCCTCAGCCACGGGCGGCCCTATGTGCTCGGCTGGATGGCCGAGACGGTGCCCGCCATCGTCTCGTCGTTCTTCGGCGGCGAGGAGGCGGGCCCGGCCGTCGCCTCCGTGCTCTTCGGCGACGTGAACCCCGCCGGGCGGCTGCCCATCGCGATGCTGGAGTCCGTCGGAGCGGCACCGCTACCCTACTGGCGCACGCTGATGCCGGACAGCTACGCCGACGGATCCACGCGCGCGGTGTTCCCCTTCGGGCACGGCCTCAGCTACACGGCCTTCGAGTACCGCGACCTGGCGGTCGAGTCCGACGAGGTGCCGACCGACGGTTCCGTCCGACTCTCCTTCACCGTCGTGAACGTCGGTGAGCGCTCCGGCGACGAGGTGGTGCAGGTCTACGGCCGCGACATGGTCGGCCGCACGACGCGACGCGGACGCGTGCTCGTCGGCTACGAGCGCGTCGCACTCGAGGCGGGTGCGGCCGTGCGCGTGTCGATCGACGTCCCGGCGAGCGTGTTCGCCCTCTGGGACGCGACGGACGGCTGGGTGGTGGAACCGGGGTTGATCCGCTTCTACGTGGGACCGTCGTCGGCCGTCTCCGCCCTGCAGGCGAAGGTCGTGCTCACGGGCGGGGAGGCCCGTCCCGGACGTGACCGCGCGCTCGTGAGCACCATCCGGTCGAACCCCGTCGACCCCGACGCCGCCACAGGGCCCGCGCGCGCGATCGACCTCGCATCCGTGGTGCCCGTGACCGCGGAGAGCACCGTCCGCGAGTGGCTGGACCACCCCGTCGGCGGTCCCGAGCTGCGGGCCGCGCTCGGCGGCGTGGAGGAGGACATGCTCGCCGACGCGTTCGGCCTGTCGTTGGAGCGGATGGCCTTCTACAGCCAGGGCGCCATCCCCGGTTCCCTCGTGGACGACCTCGTCGAGCGGGTGCGCGTAGCGCATGTCGGATCCTGACGTGCGGGCCGGCGCGGGCAGGGGCCGGTCCGCACCGTCGGAGGCACTGACCGCCGGTATGGCAAGCTGATCCGGACAGGAGGGTTCCCGCCATGGCAACGAGCGCCGACGTCGCGCAACACGCGGGTCTGTCCCGGTCGACCGTGAGTCAGATCCTCAACGGACGGGAGCACCTGTTCCTCGAGGAGACCGTCACCCGGGTCCGCGCGGCCGCGGCGGAGCTCGGCTACCGCCCCTCCATGGCGGGCCGCACGCTCGCCCGCGGGACCAGCGACATCGTCATCACCCTGATCCCCGACATCACGTTCAACGCCCGCCTGCGCGAGCTCATCGACGCGGTCACCCGTGGGCTCGCCGAAGCCGGTCTCACGAACCTGCTCCGATTCGTCGGCTCTGACGACTCGTTGGACTCGCTGGAGGACGCGATCCTGAGGCTCAAGCCGTTCGGGGTGGTCAGCCTCGCGTACCTCAGCGACGAGCAGCAGGAGCGCGTGCTGGCCCGCGGGGTGCGGCTCGTCGCCCAGTCCGCCGCCCTGCAGGCCGCCATCGACGAGTCCTTCGGCCGGCTCCAGGCAGAGCACCTGGCCGCGAGCGGGTACACCACGCTCGCCGCCGTGCTCCCGGTGTCGGCCCGGGAGGAGTCGTTCGCCGCACCGCGGGAGGCGGGCGTGCGGGCGTGGGCCCGGGAGGCCGGGATCGACGTGATCCCGACGCGTCACGTCACCATGGAGCGGGGCGGGGCCTTCGATGCGATCCGCGACCTCCCCGCCGGCCCGGTCGGCTTCGCGGCGTACAACGACGAGGTGGCCGCCGCCCTCCTCGGAGCGGCGATCAGCCAGGGGATCGACGTACCGCGCCGCCTCGGCATCATCGGCATCGACAACTCCCCCATCGCGCGCTCGTCGACACCGTCGATCACGACGGTGGACTACGACATCGAGTTCAGCGGCGTGGAGATAGTCGAGGACATCCTCGGCCGCGGGCCCGGCAGGGACGTGCTCGACCCCGCGCGCGAGGTCCAGCAGCGCCTCCGCGTCATCGCCGGCGAGACGACCCTGCCCCCTCGGGTCTGACCGCCGCGGGTCGTCCCGCGCACCGCCGCCGTCGCCCGCGGAGGCGCTGCGTCGGCCGGCTGTTCCCGGCCCCGAGCAGGTTCCCGCCGCCTGCGGTCGAGTGTCCAGCGCCGTCGCGCATGTGGCGTTGACACGCGTCAACGCTTTGCGCATAATGATCCTGGCAAGGGGGTCGCATCGGCGTTCCCGGCCCGAGCCCCTGCCTCCACCGCCCCTGTCGCGCCGCGACCCTCACCCCAGAGAGACGCCGATGACCCGCATGCCCTTCAACACCGGCTGGTCTCACCGCCGCAAGACCAGCATCTTTGCCGACGTGCAGGGGCAGGCGGCCGCCGGCTCAGCCGTGCGCCTCCCCCACGACGCCCTCATCGGCCTCGAACGCCGCGCGGATGCTCCGAGCGGTGCCGCGGGAGCGTTCTTCCCGGACGGCGCCTTCGAGTACCGGAAGGCCTTCGACGTCCCCTCCGAGTGGAGCGAGAAGCACGTCTCGATCGAGTTCGAGGGCGTGTACCGCGACGCGATGGTCTACGTGAACGGCGCATTTGCCGCACAGCGCCCCAACGGCTACGCGAGCTTCGTCGTCGACCTCGACGCGCACCTCGCGTACGGCGAGGAGAACACGATCCGCGTCGATGCCCGCGTGCACGACGACTCCCGCTGGTACACCGGTGCGGGGATCTACCGCGAGGTGCACCTCCGGGTCTCCGGCCGGGTCCACGTCGTCGAGCAGGGCGGGCTCCGCATCACGACTCCCGACGTGGACGATCGGCGCGCCGTCGTCCAGGTCGAGACGCAGCTGCGGAACACGGGCCTCCGCACCGTGACGGTCGAGGTCGCGAGCGAGGCCGTCACGCCCGACGGGCGCGTCGTCGGCACCGGGACGAGCCCCATCACGCTCCTCCCGCGGATATCGGGCGTCGTGCGCCAACGGCTCTACGTGGCCGAGCCGGAGCGATGGAGCGTCGACCGCCCTGCCCTGCACACGATCCGCACCTCGGTGCGCCGTGACGGCGAGGAGCTGGACGCTCGGGAGACGACCTTCGGCATCCGCACGCTGCAGCTCGACCCGGATCATGGGCTGCGCATCAACGGCGAGACGGTGAAGCTGCGCGGCGCGTGCATCCACCACGACAACGGGATCCTGGGCGCGGCGACCTTCGCCGACGCCGAGGAGCGCCGCGTGGTGCTCCTCAAGGCGGCGGGATTCAACGCGATCCGCAGCAGCCACAACCCGATGAGCGCCGCGATGCTCGACGCCTGCGACCGCCACGGGATGCTCGTCATGGACGAGACGTTCGACATGTGGAGCGAGTCGAAGTCGCCCTTCGACTACTCCCTCGCCTTCCCGGAGTGGTGGGAGCGCGACGTCGAGGCGATGGTCGCCGATGACATCAACCACCCGAGCGTGATCATGTACTCGATCGGCAATGAGATCCCCGAGACGGGCAACCCGATCGGCAGCGGCTGGGGGCGCCTGCTCGCCGAGAGGATCCGGGAGCTCGACGACACGCGCTTCATCACGAACGGCATCAACGGGTTCGTCTCCGCCCTCACCGAGGTCACGGCGATGATGGAGGAGGCCATGGCGGCCGCCGCATCCGTCGCGACGGCCCCCTCCGACGGAGCCGAGGGCGACGGCGGGGTGAACGCCCTGATGGGCGACGGCGACGCCTTCATGGACCAGGTGGCGGTGTCCCCCCTGGTCACGGCGGCCATCGCGGAGTCCTTCGCGTTGCTCGACGTCGTCGGCCTCAACTACGGCGACGCCCGCTACGAGATGGAACGGCGCGATCACCCCGGCCGCATCGTCGTCGGGACCGAGACCTTCCCCTCCCGGATCGACGCGAACTGGCGGCTCGTGACCGACAACCCGCACGTCATCGGCGACTTCACCTGGTCCGGCTGGGACTACCTCGGTGAGGTGGGCGTCGGCCGGGTGAAGTACGAGGGCGAGTCGACCGGGTTCGACGGCGAGTACCCGTGGCTCACCTCGTGGTCCGCCGATCTCGACATGACCGGGCATCGACGACCCATGTCCTACTACCGGGAGACGGTGTTCGGCCTCCGCTCCACCCCGTTCATCGCGGTCCGCCGCCCCGAGAACCACGGCCGCGCGTTCACCCTCGGCCAGTGGAGCTGGACGGACGCGATCGAGAGCTGGAGCTGGGACGCCGAGGAGGGCACGCCCATGATCCTCGAGGTGTACAGCGACGCCGACGAGATCGAGCTGCTGCTGGACGGCGAGGTCCACGCCCGCGTGCAGGTCGGAGGACGCCGGCGCTTCGTCGCGGACTTCGAGCTGCCGTACCGCCGCGGCACGTTGACGGCCGTGGCGTTTACCGGCGGCGTGGAGACCGGTCGCGCCGATCTGCGCTCCGCGTCCGACGACGTCGTGCTCGCGGTCCGCGCGGAGCGCGAGACCGTCGGCACCGGGGACGGGGCCCTCTCCTTCGTCGAGATCGAGCTGCGTGACCGTGAGGGCGCTCTCGCGAACCACCGCGACCGCCCCGTGACCGTCCAGGTGGACGGCCCGGGTTCGCTCGTCGCGCTCGGCAGCGGCCGCCCACTTACCACGGAGCGCTTCGACGGCGACACGCACGGCACCTACGACGGACGCGTGCTCGCCGTCGTGCGCCCCGACGGCGAGGGTGACCTCCACGTCACCGTCACAGCGCCGGAGCTCGCCCCGGTCACCGTGCGCGTTCGAGCCGAAGCATCCATGAGCACTGACACGAAGGAGAACCCATGAAGGACCGTCTGGACGATCAGGTCGTCATCGTCACCGGCGCCGCATCCGGCATCGGCCGTGGCACGGCCCTCCGACTCCTCAGCGAAGGTGCGGTGGTCACGGCCCTCGACCTCCGGGACGAGGACCTGGCGAAGCTGGCGGATGCCGTACCCGCGCATCACCGCGAGCGACTGTCCACGGGCCGCGTCGACATCGCGGATGAGCACTCCGTGCAGTCGGCGGTCGCCGATGTCCTGGAGCGGAATGGCCGCATCGACGGGCTCGTCAACGCCGCCGGGATCCTCTACGGCGATCACACGCACGAGATGACGCTCGAGCGGTGGAACCGGCTCGTGCAGGTCAACCTCACCGGGACGTTCCTCGTCGTGCGGGAGGCGCTGCCGGCGCTCGTCGCGACCGGATCCGGCGTCATCGTCAACTTCGCGTCGACGTCCGCGTTCTACGCGCACCCGTACATGGCCGCGTATGCGGCGACGAAGGGGGCCATCGCCGCGTTCACGCACTCCGTCGCCCTCGAGTACGCGAAAGACGGTCTCCGCGCGATCAACATCGTGCCCGGCGGCATCCACAGCGGCATCACGAGCACGACACCGCAGAACCTTCCCGCCGACGCGGACTGGAGCATCCTCGGCCACCTCGGTGCCCGGCTCGGCGACGGCGACATGGGGAGGCCGGAGGACCGCGGGGGTCATCGCCATGCTCCTGTCCGAGGACGGGGCGTTCATCACCGGGACCGAGATCCGCATCGACAGCGGGACCCACGCATAGGCGGTCCACCGGCGCACGTCGAACCCGATCACGCGTCCGGGTAGCGCATCGGTGACCTGTCGGACGACGAGCGAGTTGATGGACGCCCGTGAGCGCAGAGCATCGCTCGTCGCGTCGCTGCGGGTGCGGAACGGGTCAGTGGGCGGTCCCGAGCTCGATGAGCAGCACGCCCCCGACCACGAGGGCGACGCCGATGCCCATCAACCAGGTGAAGCGCTCCTTGAACGCGATCACGCCGATCACGGCGGTGAGGGCGACGCCGGCAGCCGTCCAGATGCCGTAGGCGACGCCCAAGGGAACTCCTGCGTCGAGGGTCAGGGTGAGCAGGCCGAACGCCGCGAGGTATCCGACGGCCACCCCCGCATACCAGCGCCGCCGATCGACCGCGAGGCGGAGGGACACCGTGCCGGCGACCTCGAACAGGATCGCGCCGGCCAAGAGCAGATAGGCCATCAGCGGTCCTCCGCCCTTCTCGCGGCGTGCGCACCCAGCTCGATGCAGAGCACCCCGCTCATGATCACCGCGATGCCGGCGACCATGAGCGGGGTCAGCGGCTCGCGGAACACGACGGATGACCCGACTGCCGTCGACGCGACGCCGCCCGCTCCCCAGACGCCGTATGCGACTCCCAGTGCCATACCCGTTCGCAGGACGGCGCCGAGCAGCACGAACGCGCTCACGTAGCCGACAGCCACCAGGACGTACAGCGCCGGTTGGTCGAGCGCGCCCTTCAACGACAGCGACCCCGCCACCTCGGCGAGGACGGCGACGGCGAGGAGCGACCAGCCCTTCACGTCTCGACTCATGCGGGTGCCCCCCTGCCGATGAGGTCATGGGCGAGACGTCGAACGACCTCGCGCTCATCGTCGTCGGCTGTCGGGATGCCGAGGGAGGCGTTGAACCAGGCCCCGTCAGCGAGGAGGCGAGCGGCTCGCAGCGCACCGCGCCGGGTCGGTGACCCCGCGAGATCCTCGCCGAACCATGGTCCGAGCCGCGCCGTCCAGAGGCGGGAGAGTCGCTCACAAATCCGCGCGTCGACGAGGAATGCCAGATCACTGAGGTCGAAATCTCCGTCGAGTGCGTGATCCACGTAGGCGCGGAGTCGCGCCGTCGCGCCGTCGGACTCCCCGACGCGCGCACGGAGATCGGCTTCCCAACGGTCGAGGATGTGATCCACCACGGAGACCACCAGGACCTCTTTCGTGGCGAAGTGGTGGATCACACCGGGCTTGGTCAGGCCCGCCTCTCGGGCGACCGAGTCGATGGTGAGGGAGTCACCGCGACGGAGGACAGTGGTGGCGTGCTCCAGGATCTCGCCAGGGGAAGACATGCTATCAGTGTACCTACCGAACGGATGGTAGGTGTTGTGGAGGCGCAGTCAGGCACCACGCCGATACCTGCCCGACACCGGACACCCGGTCGGCGGGCCCTCGGACGCACGAGACCCGCACGGGCCTCGATGAGGCGTCACGAACATCGCTGCGTCATCTGCGCGTGACGCTGTTGCGGAGCGTGACCGGCGGTGAGGGGGCGCTCTCGGCGTCGAGGATCGCGATGTCGTGGAGAGACGCGAAACGTCGGAGGCCCCCGGCCCGACTGCATCCGCTCGATGACGCCGCTCGGCCGGGGTCTCCACGAGACATGCGCGAGGTCTCCCCTGGCCCGGACGGAGACACGGCACCACGAGGGGAGGGCGCTCGGGCCAGCGAGCATCACGCGAGCAGGCAACGACCGCCAGTGCTCACCCAGGGCGGTCGAGATGTCCGATCGGAGATCCCCCGGACCACCTGGACGACGGACGCGCGCCTGTGACTCGTGCCGCTGAACGGCGGTGGTCTGCTGCCGGTACACGTCGGTTCGGGGTAGCCGGCTTCGCACGCGCTGGCGTCGTGCCGGGGTCGGGGAAGACCCGCTAGCCCCGGCGGAAGAGCCTCGCGAGCAGCCCGCCACTCGATTCGGCCTTCGGGTGGCCCTGGCATCGGTCGGTTCGCGCGACTCCTCGCATGACGTGGTCCACGTGCTGTCCACAGCCTGCCCAGTCCTTCTTCCCGCACACCCTGCACGTCACCTGTCGGCACATCCCCTTGCTCCTTGTCGTCGGATGCCGCACGTGCGGCACTCGACGAACTATACCCCCGGGGGTATAGTGGTCCGCATGAGATCAGTGATCATCGGAGGGGTGGCCGGCGGGATGTCGGCCGCGACACGGCTGCGGCGGCTGGACGAGGGACGCGAGATCGTCGTGTTCGAACGCGGCGCATACGTGTCGTTCGCGAACTGCGGACTCCCGTACCACGTGGGCGGCGTGATCCCCGAGAGGGCGTCGCTCCTCCTCCAGACGCCGGAGTCGCTCGCTGCTCGCTTCCGCCTCGACGTGCGGGTGCGACACGAGGTCCTCGCCATCGATGCGACGGCGAAGACCGTGACCGTGCGCGACCTCGAGGCAGCCGCCGATCAGGTGCTCGAGTACGACGACCTGGTGATCGCGGCGGGCGCGGGCACGGCATCGAGCACACCTGACGGCGGTGTGCCGTCGTCCACGCTCCGGAGCGTCGAGGACGTGGACGGCATCATGGCTCTCCTCGACGGCAGGACGGACGCGCACGCCGTCGTGGTCGGTGCGGGCTTCATCGGGCTCGAGGCGGTCGAGAACCTCCTCGCCCGGGGCGTGCGGGTGACGCTCGTGCAGCGCGGCGACCAAGTGCTGTCGCCGCTGGATCCGGAGATGGCAGCCCCTGTCCATGAGACGCTGCACGCCGCGGAGGTGGACGTCCGGACCGGGACGACCGTGACGGGCGGCTCGGCCGGGCACGTGCACCTCTCCGACGGCACTCGCGTGAGAGCGGACCTCGTGATCCAGGCCGCCGGCGTCCACCCCGAGACGGGTCTCGCGCGCGGAGCCGGGTTGAGCATCGGCCCGAGTGGCGGCATCGCCGTCGACGGTCGCCAGCGCACGAGCGACCCGTCGATCTGGGCGGTCGGTGACGGGGTGGAGAAGATCGATCACCTCGACGGCGCCCCGACGCTGGTGACGATGGCGGGACTCGCCAACCGGCACGGACGCGCCGCGGCCGACGACATCGTCGGCGCTGCGGTGACCGACGCCGCACCCGCGCTCGGGACCGCGATCCTCGGCATCCTCGGCATCACCGTCGGGCTCGTCGGGTGGAACGAGAAGCGCCTCGTCGCGGAGGGGCGGCGCCACCGGATCATCCACACGCACCCCGCCTCGCATGCTGGCTACTACCCGGGTGCGCAGCAGATGGCGATCAAGCTCCTCGTGGATCCGGACGACGACCGGATCCTCGGCGCGCAGATCGTCGGCCGCGACGGCGTCGACAAGCGGCTGGACGTGATCGCGGTCGCCATGACCGGGGGTCTGACCGCCTCCGCGCTGTCTCGGCTGGAGCTGGCGTACGCGCCGCAGTACGGATCCGCGAAGGACCCCGTGAACCTCCTCGGCTACGTCGCCGAGAACGCCGCCACCGGCACGACCCGTTCCCTCCAATGGCACGAGCTCGAGGCCGCACTCGACGCCGGGGCGACCCTGGTCGATGTCCGCACGGCCGGCGAGCACGCGAGCGCAGCGATCCCCGGTGCCGTGTCGCTGCCGTTGGACGAGCTGCGCGCGCGCCACGATGAGCTCCCCGCCGGACCGCTCGTCGTGCACTGCCAGGTCGGACAGCGCGGGCACACCGCCGCACGTCTCCTGACCCAGCTCGGGCACGACGTCCGCAACCTCGACGGCGGCTGGCTCACCTGGCGAGCCGGAACCGCATCCACGACCCGCACCACTGCCGCGACCGCGGCCTGACGGAAGGCACGACCCATGAAGAGCATCACCGTCCACGACCTCGCCGCTGCCACGGGAGCGACCATCATCGACGTACGCGAACCCGACGAGTACGCCGGCGGCCACGCCCGCTCGGCCGTGAACGTCCCCCTGTCCGAACTCGGCGAACGCCTCGATGAGATCCCGACGGACCAACCCGTGCACGTCATCTGCCAGTCCGGCGGCCGCAGCGCCCGGGCCACCGACGCACTCGCGGCCCGCGGCATCGACGCCATCGACGTCACCGGCGGCACCTCCGCCTGGATCGACGCCGACCTGCCGACGGACCGCGCATGAACGACGGCACCGGGCAGCTCCACGACGCCGACGCGGTGAGGAAGGTCGCCAACCGGCTCAAGCGCGCCCAGGGACAGCTCACCGCCGTCATCACCGCCGTCGAGAACGCCGGCGACTGCCGCGACGTCGTCACCCAGCTCGCCGCCGTGTCCAGTGCTCTGGACCGCGCTGGGTTCGCGATCGTCTCCACGGCGATGCAGCAGTGCCTCGTCGCCGACGACGTCGACGACGCCGAGCCCTCTCCGCGGAAGCTCACCATCGAGGAGATCGAGAAGCTCTTCCTCACCCTGGCGTGACGGCGCGCATCATCTCGTCGCGGACGCCGAGGGCTCTCAGGGACACCGGATCGCGATGGTTCGCGGACGACCCATCGAGCATGCCCTCGGGGCGCTCGAGGTCTTCATCCCTCGTCTCGCCGTCACGCGTCTCCCCCGCGACAGCCGCGGGTGCTCATGACAGAGGCCGCGCCGACCGGCCTCCGGGGATGCCCGCGGGTGAGCACGACGAGACCGGATGCGCAGCGCCAGCTCGACGCGCTGGTGACGGGCGGCGTGCAGAGCGGCACGCGTTCGCCGAGGCACCTCCGACAGCCGGTCCGCGATCGAGTGGCCGGGCATGAAGGAACTCCTCGAGTGCGCCGAGACCGGCGACACGTCGTCGTCTCGCGCATCGACCGCCTGGGCCGCTCCATGCTCGATGTCCTCAGCACCGTGGCACTCCTCTGCGAGCGCGGCGTGCAGACCCCCGCGCGAACTGCGGACACGCCGTATTCGCCGGCGACCCGTCCGCGATGAATACCGCCCTCGTGCTGCGGCGGGCGATCGTGCGCGGCACCATCACCACGGAGTCGCTCCCCTCCTCCCTGGCCACGTCGGCCCCGGGAACCGCCCCGACTCCTGTGCTCGTCCTGGGCGGTCTCGACGACGCGATCAGGTCGTCCATCACCACCGTCGACGACCGCATCCCGACCGCCGCCACCCGCGCCGAGCTGCCCACGACGACGCCGCTGCCACGGCGGTGGCCGATACTGCGCACCTACGAACAGGACGGATGACGCCCGACCGGCTCCGCCCACCGTCACCGGGCCCTCGGCCGAGGCGAGCTCCTGTTCGTGCTCGACCGCCCCGGGAAGCGCCTGGAGCACACCCTGAATCCCGATGACCTCACCGACGCGCACGCCGTCGCCGCGATCCCGCGCCTCACCCGCGGCACCTGCCGTCTCCTGGAACGGCTCTTCCCGCAGATCGCCCGGATCCTCGAGATCCCGCAGCTCGAGACCATCACCGAGGATGTCATCGGAGCCGCCGCCTGCATCGTCGTCACCGATGACGACACAGAGCGGCATCAGGACTGCGCCATCGAACGGCGCCGCCCACACACCTGTCGCAACCGGCTGGTCCGGCCTTGATCCCGGTGATCTGGGGCGGGAGTCCCCCGCATTCCCTGCCGGGTTCGACGACATCCACAGCCGTCGTGCCTGACCGCCGGTGCCCCGCCGCCCGGGCCCATCCGGGCGAGCGCCTCCCCGGGGTGCGACGCTGGGCCCGATCCCCCACGTCATCCAGTGATCAGCGGAGCGGGCATCCCGTCCCGGACCCTCCCTCCGGTGGCGGCCATCCGCACCGACGGGCCCCTCAGCGCGTCGTCGCCGCCAGGGACTCCGCCAGGCTCGTCGGACGACGACCGAGGACTCGCGCGACGTCGTCGTTCACGTGACCCATCTCGCCAGCGGCCCTCGCGGTGTACGTGCTGGTCCACGCGTCGAGCTGCCATTCGGGTGCCTTCCCGACCGCCCGCGACGCCCGCGCCTCCTCACGGGTCTCGTCCTCACACCGCACCGTGCGCCCGGTGGCCGCGCCGACGGTGGCCGCGCGGACGGTGGCGGCGATCTCTGCCATCGTCAGCGCCTCGGGTCCGGATAGGTCGTACGTGACACCCGCGTGGGGAGCGGGATCCCGCAGGATGGCCACCACCAGCTCGGCGATGCCGGCGCGCGTCACCGCGGCGACGCGGCCATCGCCGGCCGGCCCGCGGATCGCGCCGTCGTCGCCGACGAGCTGGCTCACGAAGTCGATGTAGAAGGCGTCGCGCAGGAACGTCCACGTCATCCCGGAGGTGCGGATCCTCTCCTCGGCCGCGTGATGGTCGCGGGCCAGCGTGAAGGTCGCGTCCGCCTCCGCTCCTGCGAAGGACGTGTAGACGACGTGCTCGACGCCCGCCTCGGCCGCCGCGTCCACGAACGCGACGTGCTGCGCGAGCCGGTGCTCGTCCTCGGCCGCCGAGACCATCAGCACCGTCGAGACGCCGGTCAGCGCGGCGACGGAGGCTGCGTGATCCCCGTACGCCGCCTCGTGGACCGTGGTGCCGGCCAGGTCCGGCGCTCGCGCGGGCGTCCGGACGAGGAGCCGCGGCGGGAGACGGGCGTCCGCCAGGCTCCTGGACACCGCTCGCCCGACGGCACCTGTCACCCCGATGACGGCGATGACCGCGGTGGGCCTGGTCATGATGGACTCCCGTCGGCGCGGTCGTCGGAGACTCGCTGTACCAGCCATGAGGCGGCCCCGTCTCGCGAGGAGGCGGGGGCCGCGTCGTGCCGTGCGTCCGCGCATCAGGACCCGGGACGCGTCATGATCACGTCGAATGTGGACGTCCGCGCGTTCCCGTCACGGTCTTTCGCGGCGCAGGTGACCGTCGACGTGCCGACCGGGAAGATGCCGCTGCGCGGGATGTGCACACCACCCGCACGTTGCCGTCGCGCGTAAATTTGCCCGGGTCCCGTCCTCGGCGAGGAGGGCATCCGGGTCCGGCCGACCGGGCGGGTCGGGCCTCCGCCAGCCGCGCTAGGTGTACTGGGTCATGACGTTGGTGACACTCGGGCCGCGGGCGTGAGCCCGTGGCTTGAGTGGATTCGTTCAGTGTTGTAGTGCTCGATGAAGGGGTCAAGCGCGTCGGCGCGGTGTTGGTTGCTGGTGAAGGGTTGCCGGTAGGCCCACTCGGTCGCGAGGGTCCGGTTGAAGCGCTCGACCTTGCCGTTCTGCCAGGGGCAGTGCGGGCGGATGAACTTCTGCCGCGCGCCCAGGTCCTGGACGGCGTTCTTGAACGCGGTCGAGTGCCGGTAGGCGAACGCGTTGTCCGTGATGACCCGCTCGATCCGGGTGATCCCATGCCCGGCGAAGTACGCCGCTGCGCGGGTCAGGAACCCGGCCGCGGTCGCGCCTTTCTCATCGGGATGGATCTCCGCGTAGGCGAGACGGGTGTGGTCATCGACCGCGGCATGGACGTAATCGAACCCGATCCCGCGGCCGCGGACCTGCTCGCTGCGCCCGTGGACCCGCCAGCCGCCTCCGTCCGGGATCCTCCCGAGCTTCTTCACGTCCACGTGGATCAGATCACCCGGATGCTCGTGCTCATACCGGTGCGCCGTTGACCGGGATGCCCGGATCACGGCCCCGGTGACGGGGTCCAACCATGCCAACGGCGGCGCCCCGTGCCGGCGCAGGATGCGGGAGATCGTACGGGATGGAACACCTGTCACCGGCGCCAGCCGCGCAGGACCCGCCCGCAACTGGGCCCGCGCTTCCAGCACGGCCCGTTCCCGCTCCGGGCTCGTTCGCCTCGGTACTGACCGGGGCCGCGATGACCGATCCGTCAGCCCTCGCAGCCCCTCGGCACGGAACCGGTTCACCCATCGATGCGCGCACTGCCGCGACACCCCCAGCTCCCGCGCGACGTGCGCGACCGGCCGACGATCCTCCACCACCCGCCGCACGAGGAGAACCCTCCCGTGAACCGTCAGACGAGCATTACCGTGGGACATCGAGGCCTCCTGGCGATGGTTGAACTGAACAGCTCCATCAAGCCAGGAGGCCTCTTCACACGCCCCGAAGTGTCACCAACGTCATGGCCGAGTACACCTAGCGCGGCCGGGTGGCCGACACCCTCGACGATCTGCTCTCCGCGGATCCCCACCGCATCTGGCAGGCCTCCAGGGAGATCATCGGCACCCGTGACACCGCCCTCCTGGACGCTCTCCGGACAGCGCTGCCGGCGATCCTGCGGGCGACGGCGGGCGTCGAGCTCGGCGGGATGATGCGGCCCGACCGCGACGCCCTCGACCACGCCCTCCGCAAGGTGCGGGACCACCGCAGCTGGTGGTGCTGGTGCGACGACCATCCGCGTCTCCCCTCCTTCGACCCGACCCGGGAGGAGGAGCGCGGGCACGCGCGGGTGCTCCGTCGAGATCGTGCCGCGTGGCCGGTGACCTACGAGTGCGGCTGCGTCGTCTGCGGCAGGCGGTTCGATGTCGAAGAGGGGGAGCACCACGCGCTCTGGTGGAGGTGGACCGCGCGGAGGAGATGAGGTGGGACCGCGCTCCCGGGCGGCGACCGGGAGCCGGCCGCCGCTCGGGAGGCGCGGATCAGGCCCCGACGAGCTGCCCCGCGAGGTAGCCGACGAGCTCGTCGAGCGGGATGCGCTCCTGCGCCATGGTGTCGCGCTCGCGCACGGTGACGGCCCGGTCGTCGAGGGTGTCGAAGTCGATCGTGACGCAGAACGGCGTGCCGATCTCGTCCTGGCGGCGGTAGCGGCGGCCGATGGCGCCCGCGTCGTCGAACTCGATGTTCCAGATCTTCCGCAGCTCCGCGGCGAGCTCGCGCGCGACCGGCGACAGCTTCTCGTTGCGCGACAGGGGCAGCACGGCGACCTTGACGGGCGCGAGACGGCGGTCGAGTCGGAGGACGGTGCGCTTGTCGACGCCGCCCTTCGCGTTGGGCGCCTCGTCCTCGTGGTACGCGTCGACGAGGAACGCCATCATCGACCGGGTGAGGCCGGCCGCGGGCTCGATGACGTACGGGATCCACCGCTCGTTCTTCGTCTGGTCGAAGTACGAGAGGTCCTGGCCGGACGCCTCGGAGTGCGTGCGCAGGTCGTAGTCGGTGCGGTTCGCGATGCCCTCGAGCTCGCCCCACGCGCCGCCGGCGAAGCCGAAGCGGTACTCGATGTCGACGGTGCGGGTGGAGTAGTGCGAGAGCTTGGCGGCCGGGTGCTCGAAGAGGCGGAGGTTCTCGGGGTCGATGCCGAGGTCGGTGTACCAGGCGTAGCGGGCGTCGATCCAGTACTGGTGCCACTCGGCGTCCGTGCCCGGCTCGACGAAGAACTCCATCTCCATCTGCTCGAACTCGCGCGTGCGGAAGATCCAGTTCTGCGGCGTGATCTCGTTGCGGAAGCTCTTGCCGATCTGGCCGATGCCGAACGGCGGCTTCTGGCGCGCGGCGCTGAGGACGTTGGCGAAGTTGACGAAGATGCCCTGCGCGGTCTCGGGGCGGAGATAGTGCAGGCCCTCCTGGTTGTCGACGGGGCCGAGGAAGGTCTTCAGCAGGCCGGAGAAGTTCTGCGGCTCGGTCCACGATCCGGGCTGGCCGGTGTCGGGGTCGTTCACGTCGGCGAGGCCGTTGACCGGCGGGTGGCCGTGCTTGGCCTCGTACGCCTCGAGGAGGTGGTCGGCGCGGTAGCGCTTGTGCGTGTGCAGCGACTCGACGAGCGGGTCGCTGAAGACCTCGACGTGGCCGGAGGCCTCCCACACGCGACGGGGCAGGATCACCGAGGAGTCGAGGCCGACGACGTCGTCGCGGCCGTTGACCATGGTCTGCCACCACTGGCGCTTGATGTTCTCCTTCAGTGCCACGCCGAGCGGCCCGTAGTCCCACGCGGAGCGCGAGCCGCCGTAGATCTCACCCGCCTGGAAGACGAAGCCGCGCCGCTTGGCGAGGTTGATGACCGGGTCGAGACGCGAGGGGGTTGCCACGTTTGCTCCTAGGTGGGGCCGGACTGGGTGCCCGGTCGGCGGACGGCGACCGGCCGGCGGGATGCCGGCGTCGCCGGGAAAGGCGGCCCCCAGTCTACGGGCGCTCCAGGCTCAGTCCTCGTCGCCGGCGGACCGCCGGTGCGCGAGCTCCACGATGCGGACGGTCTCGAGGGAGTCGCGCGGCTCGACCGGCACGGGTCCGCGGCCGCGGACGGCGTCGGCCATCGCGGCGTAGTAGTCGGCGTAGCGGCCGCGCTCGGTGGGGATCCGCTCCCCCGACGGATCACCGGCCGCCTCCACGAGGGTGCCCCACTCCGCCTCGGGGGCATCGCCGAAGCCGGGGTCGGTCGGCGCGGCCCCCTCCTTGAGCAGCGGCTCCTGCGGGTCGAGCCCGTGCACGGCGTACGCACCGGCGGTGCCGAGCACGCGGAAGCGCGGGCCCGCCAGCGCGGCGACGCGGCTGACGGTGATGTGCGACTGCACGCCCGACTCGTGCAGCAGCGAGTAGAAGGCGTCGTCGTCGCTCGCGGATCCGTCGCGCACCGTGGCGAGCTCGGACGCGAAGTCGGCGACCGGGCCGAACAGCTCGAGCGCCTGGTCGATGAGGTGGCTGCCGAGGTCGTAGGAGATGCCCGCGGCGTCGGCCGGCGTCTCGCGGTCCTGCCAGCGGTCGCGCACGGGTCCGCCCCAGCGCTCGAACGTCGACTCGAAGCGGTGGACCTCACCGAGACGGCCGGAGGCGATGAGCGCCTTGACGGTGAGGAAGTCGCCGTCGAGGCGCCGGTTCTGGAAGACGGAGAACGGGATCCGGAGCGCCTCCGCGCGCTCGATGAGCATGAGCGCCTCGTCCACGGTCGCGACGAACGGCTTGTCCATCACGACGGCGAGGTGCGCGTCGAGCGCTTGCAGCCCCTGGCGGAGGTGCGCGGAGGCGGGCGAGGCGATGACCACCATGTCGAGCTCGGCGGATCGCGCGAACAGCTCGTCGGCGGACGCGACGACGTCGGCACCCGGATGGCGCTCGCGCACCTGGGCCGCGCGGGCCGCGTCGGAGGTCGAGACGAGGGCGATCCGGTAGTCGGGGCTCGCCTGGAGGAACGGCGCGTGGAAGACCCGGCCCGCGAGGCCGTAGCCGACGATGCCCACGCGGATGGGCGCGTCGCCGCCCTCGGGCAAGGCGGCGGGGGCGGACGGACGGGGCGCGGTCTCGGGTGTGCTCACGTGCCGATGCTACTGACGGGCCGCGTCCGGGTCGTCCCCCGGCGTCGCGTCCGGATCCTCGGCCGACCCCTCGTCGGCGTCGCCCGCGTGCGCGTCGACCGCCCCGCCGAACCGCCGGTCGCGGTGCACGTAGCTCTCGACCGCGTCCCACAGGTCCTTCCGGTGGAAGTCCGGCCACAGCCGGTCGAGGAACACCATCTCCGCGTACGCCGACTGCCACAGCAGGAAGTTGCTCGTGCGCTGCTCGCCGGAGCTGCGGATGAAGAGGTCGACGTCGGGCACGTCCGGCAGGTACAGGTAGCGCTGGATCGTGCGCTCGTCGACGCGCGACGCCTTCAGCCGGCCGGCGTCCACGTCCTCGGCGATGCGCTTCACGGCGTCGCCGATCTCGGTGCGGCCGCCGTAGTTGATGCACATTGTGAGCGTCATGCCGGTGTTGCCCTTCGTCATCTCCTCCGCGACCTGCAGGTCGTCGATGACGCTGCGCCAGAGCCGGGGGCGGCGGCCGGCCCAGCGGATCCGCACGTTCCAGGCGTTCAGCTGGTCGCGGCGGCGGTGGATCACGTCGCGGTTGAAGCCCATGAGGAAGCGCACCTCGGCGGGTGAGCGCTTCCAGTTCTCGGTCGAGAACGCGTAGACGGACAGGTGCGTGGCGCCGAGCTGCACGGCGCCGGCGACGGTGTCGAACCAGGCCTCCTCGCCCGCCTGGTGGCCGGCGGTGCGCGGGAGGCCGCGCTGGTTGGCCCAGCGGCCGTTGCCGTCCATCACGACCGCGATGTGCTTCGGCACGAGGTCGGCGGGGATCGCGGGCGGCTGCTCGCCGGTCCAGTCGAGCGGCAGGTCGGTGCGTCCGGGGACCTCGGGGCGTCGGCTCATCGGGTCGTCTCCTGTGCTCGGGGGCGGTCGGCGGGGGTCGGGGGCAGGGCGTCGGGATCGGGGTCCGCGTCGCGCGGGGTCGACCGCACCACGGAGGCGGTCGCGGCGGCGAGGGCCGCGGCGGGATCCGGGTCGGCGCCGTCGACGTCGGGCGCGTCGAGCGGCACCGGCCGCTCCGTGGGCGGCAGGAGCTGGCGGGCGTCGCTGCGGTCGACGAGGCCGAGCGAGCGGATCCCCCGGTCGAGGTGCCACTGCGCGTACGCCGCGACCACGCCGCTCGCGCGCGCCTGCGACCGGAGCGTCGCGGCCTCCGCGTGCGGCCAGTCGCCCGTGAGGAGGGCGGAGAGGAGCGCGAGGGTGTCGACATCCAGCCGCGGGGATCCGGGCGGGGCGGCCGCGTCGGCCACCACGCCGCCGAGCTGGACGACGAAGGCGGAGTGCGGGCCGGGCGCGCCGGTGACCGCGCAGTCCTGGAAGCTCGGCGCCCAGCCGGCCATCGAGAGGCTCCGGAGCAGGTACGAGTCGAGCGTGAGGCTCGCGCCGTGCTCGCGGCGGCTCAGCGACCGGAGCGCGCCGACGAGGAGCAGGTACTGCTGCAGCGATCCCTCGTCCTCGGTGACGCGGTCGGCGGTCTCGACCATGGCGCTGGCGGCCGTGTAGCTGCCGTAGTCGGCCGCGATGAGGGCACCGTAGGAGGCGATGGACTCGGCCTGCGTGATGATGTCGAGCGTCCGGCCCTCGAAGAACTGGGCGTCCGCCACCATGAACGGCTCGAGCCGCGCGCCGAACTTCGACTGCGTGCGGCGCACGCCCTTCGCTACCGCGCGGATCTTCCCGTGCTGCCGCGAGAGCATCGTCACGATCCGGTCCGCCTCGCCCAGCTTGTGGGTGCGCAGGACGACGATCTCGTCACGGTAGAGGGGCACCCCTCGATTATCCGCCCCGCGGCTCCGCTCCCCCGCCGTCGCCGCGCGGAGCGCACCGGAGCCGCCCGGCGTCTCGCGGCCGGGCGCGGCACCCGCGCTGTGCTATCAAGGGGAGGCCATGGATCCCGTCCCCCTCACCATCCCGCTCTGGGCGGACCTCCTGGCGGTCAGCATCGGCAGCCTCCAGGGCGCCATGTTCGCGGCGGGATTCCGGGACCGCCGCCTCGACCTGCTCGGCGTCGCCATCATCGGCACGGCCACCGGGCTCGGCGGCGGGCTCCTCCGCGACGTGTTCCTCAACGTCACACCGGCGGCCCTCTCCAGCAACTGGCTCATGCTCATCGCGGTCGCGGCAGCCCTCGGCGGCATGCTGCTCGAGCGGATCTTCACGCGCCTCGACGTGGTCATCACCGCCCTCGACGCCCTCACCATCGGCCTGTTCTGCGCCATCGGCACGTCGAAGGCGCTGGCGGCCGGCGTGCCGGAGGTGCCCGCCGTCTTCATCGGCGTGGTGTCGGCCGTCGGCGGCTCGTTCGTCCGCGACCTCCTGCTCAACCTGCCGATCGCGATGATGCACGTGGGCTCGCTCTACGCGGTCGCCGCGGGCGTGGGCGCGGTCATCGTGGTGCTGCTCGCGGCGTTCGGCGTGACCATGTGGGTCGCGGCCATCGTCTGCGTCGCCGTCACCGCGACCACGCGGCTCCTGGCCGTGCGCTTCGGCTGGAGCCTCCCGGAGCAGCGCGCGCTCAGCCGCCTGCGGTTCACGGCCCTGCGCCGGCCGCGGCCGCGCCGCTGATCCACGGGACGCGCGCGCACGCGATCGCACGTCCCCCCGCGCGACGACGGCCGGGCGTCGCCGCCCGGCCGTCGTCGTCGTCGTGGGATCGCGCGTCGCGCGGAGCAGCTCAGACCGCGGCCAGCTCCGGCTCGCGCACCGTGCGGCGGATCGCCCGGTTGACGCCCGAGACGATCGCCTCGAGCGACGCCGTCGAGCTGTCCTCGTCGATGCCGACGCCCCAGAGGCGCACGCCCTCGACCTCGAGCTCCACGTAGGACGCGGCCAGCGCGTCGCCGCTCGCGCTGAGCGCGTGCTCCACGTAGTCGAGGAGCCGCACCTCGACGCCCTGGTCGGCGAGCACCTGCAGGAACGCCGCGATCGGGCCGTTGCCGGACGCGGACGCCTCGCGCACCTCGTCGCCGTCGCGGAGCACGACGTCGAGGGACACCGATCCGCCCATGTCGCTCGACGTCCGCGTGGACGTGAGCTCGAACCGGCCCCACTTCTCCTCGACGCGGTCGAGCGGCGCGGGCAGGTACTCGTCCTGGAAGACCGACCAGATCTGGGCGCTGGTGACCTCGCCGCCCTCGGCGTCCGTCTTGGCCTGCACGACGCCGGAGAACTCGATCTGCAGGCGGCGCGGCAGGTCGAGCGAGTGGTCGGCCTTCAGCAGGTAGGCGACGCCGCCCTTGCCGGACTGCGAGTTGACGCGGATGACGGCCTCGTAGGAGCGGCCGAGGTCCTGCGGGTCCACCGGCAGGTACGGGACGGCCCACGGGATGTCGTCGACCGTCACGCCCTGCGCCGCGGCGTCGACGGCCATCGCCTCGAAGCCCTTCTTGATGGCGTCCTGATGGGATCCGCTGAACGCCGTGTAGACGAGGTCGCCCGCCCAGGGGCTCCGCTCCGGCACGGCCAGCTGGTTGCAGTGCTCGGCCGTGCGCTTGATCCCGTCGAGGTCGCTGAAGTCGATCTGGGGGTCGATGCCCTGCGTGAAGAGGTTGATGCCGAGCGCGACGAGGTCGACGTTGCCGGTGCGCTCCCCGTTGCCGAAGAGGCAGCCCTCGATGCGGTCGGCGCCCGCCAGGTAGCCGAGCTCCGCGGCGGCGACGGCCGTGCCGCGGTCGTTGTGCGGGTGCAGCGACACCAGGATCTCGTCGCGGCGGTCGAGGTGGCGGCACATCCACTCGATGGAGTCGGCGTAGACGTTCGGCGTCGCCATCTCGACGGTCGCGGGCAGGTTGAGGATGACCTTACGCTCGGGGGTCGGGTCGAAGACCTCCACGACGCGATTGCAGATCTCCGCCGCGAACTCGAGCTCGGTGCCGGTGTAGCTCTCGGGCGAGTACTCGTAGTAGACGTCCGTCTCGGGGATCGTCTCCTCGTACCTCTTGCAGAGGCGCGCACCCTCGAGCGCGATGTCGATGATCCCCTGCCGGTCGGTGCGGAACACGACCTCGCGCTGCAGCACGCTCGTCGAGTTGTAGAGGTGGACGATGGCCTGCTTCGCGCCGCGGATCGACTCGTAGGTGCGGGCGATGAGGTGCTCGCGCGCCTGCGTGAGGACCTGGATGGTGACATCGTCCGGGATGGCGCCCTCCTCGATGAGGCTGCGCACGAAGTCGAAGTCGGTCTGGCTGGCCGACGGGAAGCCGACCTCGATCTCCTTGTAGCCCATGCGCACGAGCAGGTTGAACATGATCCGCTTGCGCTCGGGGCTCATGGGATCGATGAGCGCCTGGTTGCCGTCCCGCAGGTCGACCGCGCACCAGCGCGGGGCCTCGGTGATGCGGCGGGCGGGCCAGGTGCGGTCGCGCAGGTCCACGGTGATCTGCTCGTGGAACGGGCGGTACTTGTGGATCGGCATCCCGCTGGGGGTCTGCGTGCTCTTCATGGTCGTCTCCTCGTCTGGTTCGGGTCAGCCGTGACGGGACTCCGCGACGAGGAGGGCCGGATCAGGCCTCGCCGCGGCGACTAAGGAGGAGGCGGCCGGACTGCATGGGATCCACGGTACACCGACGCCGCGAGGGTCCGCACCCGGCTCGGCGCCCGATCGGCGCTCAGCGCGCGGAGCGGAGCACGCGCGTGAGGTCGCGCACCGACGTCGACGGCAGGTACGCCCGCGTGAGCGCGAGGCCGATGGTCGGCAGGGCGGTCGGGTCCGGGTAGGCCATGATCAGCGGCACCAGCTCCGGCTGGAACTTGCGCTTGAACTCCAGCAGCGAGCGGAACCCGTAGACCGGCTCCAGCGAGTCGGCGAGGAGCTCGAGGATCCGCTCGACCGCGCTCTCCTGGTCGTCCGCGTCGCCGCCGGCGTCCGTCTGCTCACCCGAGGGCGACGCCGCCCGGGTCTGCGCGAGCGGCGCGGCGGAGAGGCTCATGAACTCGATGCCGTCGTCCTTCATCCGCATGGCCGAGCGCGCGATGAGGAACTCCATCACGCCGTTGATCCCGTCGGGTCGGCGGCGCATGAAGTCGAGCGTCCAGCCGACCACCTCGCCGTCGCGCCAGGTGGGCAGCCAGCTCGTCGCGGCCTGCACGTGGTCGTCGGCGTCGACGGCGAGCATGAGCCGCACAGCCGGATCCCGCAGCTCCTCCACGCCGCCGAGGGTGAAGCCCATCTCGGGCAGCTCCTTCTCCGCCACCCACTCCTCGGACATCTGCTCGATCTGGCTCGCCCAGGCGAGCGGCAGCTCGGCCCATGTGGTCCACTCGGCGCGGATGCCGGCGCGATCGGCCCGGTTGATGGACGTGCGCACGTCCTGCCACTTCTTGCCCGTGGTCTGCCAGGTGCCCGGCCGCACGACGGTCTCCTCCGCGACGACGAGCGTCTCCCAGCCCATGTCACGGAACAGCGGCGTCATCGACGCGGGGACGCTGTAGAACACCGGTGTCCACCCGTTGTCGTCGGCGAAGCGCGCGAACTGGCCGAGGACGTCGCGGAGCGCGCCGTCGTCGGCGGGCGGGCCGAGCGGCGCGGCCGTCGTGATGGCCACGCTCGCGACCACCCGGTAGGCCACCACCGTCTGCCCGTCGGCGGCGATCCAGTGCGAGTTGCCGGGCCACGTCGCCATGTGGGACAGCGAGCCGATCGCCCCGCGGCGAAGGGCCGGCGTGACGCGCGCCTGCGCCCGGGGCACCGCGGCGATGCGGACGTCGGCGATGGCGCGGAGGCTCGCGATGACCAGGATGATCCAGAACGCCGGCCCGACGCCGCGGTAGACGACGTCGGTGATCGGGTCGGTCGGCAGGAAGTCGAGCGACTCGCCCCGGAGGAAGGACGCCGGGATGAAGCGGTCGGGCGCCTCGGCCAGCAGGTCGTTGAGGTCGACGGGCCGGGTGAAGGCGTCGGAGAGCGCCAGCCCCGTCGCCACGAAGAGCGCCATGAGCCCGGCCAGGGCGACGCCCGTGGTCACGAGGAAGCGCCGGATCGCCGGGGCCGTCGACAGGATGGTGAAGTGCCGGCGGAGGAGCACCAGGACGATCGCGCTGCCGAGCGGCAGCGCCACCGACGCCACGAGGGCGGCCACTGCCTCCGGGTGCGCGGACGGCGAGGCGGACAGCCGGGGCGAGACCATGTCGCGGTGCACGAGCATCCCGAACGCGTAGGCGGACAGCACGGCGAGCAGCGTGTTGACGCTCACGGCCAGCCACACGGCGAAGCGCCGCCCGCGCGCCAGGCCGTAGGCGGCGACCAGCAGCGCGAGCAGCGGCGCCACCGAGAGCAGGATCGGACCGACCCCGCCGCCGATGCGCGCCAGCATGATCTCCTGCAGGCAGTCGTGCGTGAAGTCGCTCGAGAGGCAGCGGGTGGAGATCGCGTCGCCAGGAACCCGGTCGTCGACGAACAGGAGCGCGATGGGGGCGAGCGGGCCGTAGCGGCTGCGGGACAGCAACGCGATGACGGGGCCGGTGCCGAGGATCGCGACGACCGCCGCGAGCATCACGCGCACCTCGTGATGGGAGCTGCGCTGCCAGAGCGCTCCGCCCGCCGGCCGGTGCAGCAGCGCGCCGACGACGCCGCCGACCAGGATCGCGAGGAGCCGGTAGAGGTCGCTCGGCTGGCCCGAGTAGAGCAGGAACACGAGCACCACCACGACGAGCACCACGCGGATGCGACGCCGCCACATCACGCCGGCCCACGCGCTCGACAGCGCGAGCACGCCCGCGACGGCGGTGAGCGGATCCGCCGTGGCCACGCCCCGCACGCCGTGCGACCACAGCTCGCCGTCCACGAGCCCGAGGGCCTGGACGGCGATGCCGAGGAGCGACCCGACGGTGCCCGTGAGCACGAACCCGAGGAGCGTCCGCCACCAGCCCATGAGGTGCTCCGCGACGCCGACGAGCACCAGCACGGCCAGGAGCGAGACGACGAGCTCCACGGGTCCGTCGGTGAGGAACGCCGCCGTGGCGGTGGTCCACCAGTGGCCCCGCTCGACGACCGCCTCGTAGCCCGTCGCCAGCTCGTGGTGGACGACGCGGCGCCACGGTGCCGAGACGACGGGGAGCACGGCGAGCAGGAGGATCACGAGCGCGATCCCCAGCGTCACCCGCTGCGCGACGAGGCGGGTGAGGAGGGCGCGTGCGGCGCCCTGGAGCGTGAGGATGCGGGGGCGCGGCGTCATCGGGTGAGGCCCAGCCGCTGGCCGAGCGGCGGGAGGATGCCGTGCACGCACGTGTTGACGGCCCCCCAATCGTGCGCGCGCCCGGGCGCCGTGCTCATGCGCGTGTCCATGCCCGCCGCCTTCGCCGCCGCCTCGATCTGCTCCACCTCCGGACGATACTGCTGGTCGACCTCCCCCACGCAGAAGAACGCCGTGCTGTCGGGATACGGCGCGCGCGACTCCATGATCGCCGCGGGGAAGGCGGCGGCGTACCTCGCCTGCGATCCCCCGAAGGCGGCGGCCACCGTGTCGCCGCCGCGCGTCGGAGCGACCTCGCCCGAGATGTCGACGATGGTCCCGAAGAGGTCCGGGCGTGCCGAACCGATCTGGGCGGCGCAGGTGCCGCCCTGCGAGAAGCCGAGGATGGTCCAGCGATCGGCTCCCGGCAGGACGCGCAGGTGGGCCGTGATCCAGGCGGGCACGTCGACCGTGAGGTACGTCGACGTGTTCCCGAGCGGGGAGTCCACGCACATGGGGTTGGCGTCCTGGGCCCCGAGGTGGTCCGGGATGACGACGATGGGCGCCAGCCCGCCGTTCGCGGCGGCGTACTCGTCGAGGACCCTGTCCACGCGGCCCGATGCGATGAGGTCGAGCGGGGAGCCGGGCTGGCCTGACATGGCGACGACGACGGGCAGGGCGGGCGCATCGGACACGAGCGCGGCCGGGGGCAGGTAGACGAGCCCGTCGCGTGCCGCGAATCCCGACTGCGTGCCCGGGATCGTGACGCTGCCGACGCGACCCCGTGCGGGCAGGTTCTCCGACGCCCGCCAGGTCTCCGCGACGGGCGCCGTCGATGCTGCGTCGACCGGCGCGCCTGCGGCGTCCGGGGCGGGGAGGGCCGAGACGTCGAGCGGGCTGATCCGCGAGATCCCGAACGCGGCCGCGATGTTCGGGTACTCCTGGAGGTCGGCGTTGATCCCGATGGCGGTCGCGAACACGACCAGCGGCGCGATCAGGACGGCGAGCACGGTGTGCAGGATGCGCAGGCCGCGCGGCGGTGCCCCGCGCCCGCCGACGCCCGTGACCGCGCTCCGGCTCCTCGCGACCACGACGCCCGCCACGCCGAGCCCCAGTCCGCCGAGCGCCGTCCAGACGCGCGTGGGCACGGACAGGATCACCCCGAAGAGGTCGAGGAGGTCCCCGAGGACCCACGTGAGCGCGAGGCCGGCGAGCCCTCCGGCGACCGCGCCGATGAGGATCGCCCGCGCGGCGCGGCGCGGGGCCGCCGCGCGGGCGCCCGTCCGGATCCTGGCCCGACGGGCGATCAGGAGGAGGAGCGCCAGGCCGACGATCGGCACCACCGTCGACGCGGTCACGAAGGACGCCGAGATGATCGGGAGGTCGGCGAGATCGTGGAGCACGGTGGTCCTCTGGGGCGGTGACGAAGGCGATCGAATCTAGCCCACGCGATCCTGAGCGAGCAGGGTGGCGCGGGGAGCGGCTAGCCCTGGGACGGGGATCCGTTCAGGCGGTGCTCGAAGGCGAAGACCACGAGCTGCACGCGGTCGCGGAGGCTGAGCTTCGCGAGGATGCGGCTCACGTGCGTCTTCACCGTCGCCTCGCTGAGGAACTCCGCCTGCGCGATCTCCGCGTTGCTCAGGCCGCGGGCCGCGAGGACGAAGATCTCGCGCTCGCGCGAGGTGAGCGACGCGAACGCGGGCGGGGCGACCCGGGGCCGGGATCCCGGGTCGAAGTGCTCGAGGAGCTGCCGCGTCGCCGACGCCGCGATGACCGAGTTGCCGGCGTGGACAGTGCGGATGGCGGCGAGCAGGAACTCCGGGTCGGCGTCCTTCAGCACGAAGCCGCTCGCCCCCGCCCGGATGGCGCGCGCGGCGCTCTCGTCGAGGTCGAAGGTCGTGAGCACGAGGACGCGGGGCGGGCGCTCGCCCGACGCGTCCGCCGTGCGCAGGACCTCGGCCGTGGCATGGATCCCGTCCATCACGGGCATGCGGATGTCCATGAGGATCACGTCGGGGCGCTCGGTCCGGGCGAGCTCGACGGCCTCCTGGCCGTTCGCGGCCTCGCCGGCGAACTCCAGGTCGGGCTGCGAGGAGATGAGCATGCGGACGCCCGTGCGGAACAGGGCCTGGTCGTCGACCAGGGCGACGCGGATGGGTGGGGTGGGCACGGGGGTCCTTCGATCGGGGTCGGCGTGGGGAGCGTATCGCGGGGCGCGGGTCAGGATCCGGCTGGCCGGTCGTCGCGGGCGCGTCGCGCCGCGGAGGCGGCGACCCCGCGGGCGGCCGCGGTGCGGTGCGGGCTGACGGGCGCCGCGGGCGTCGCGGTGCCCGCGGCGGCGGCCTCCGGCGGGAACAGCTCGTCGAGGGTGAGCGGCCGGCTGGGCGCGTCCGCTCCCGTGCCGACGGACGCGCCGACGACGGGCACGCGCGGCACGGGGCGCGTGGCGGGAGCGAAGGGGATCCACGCGGACACGGTCCACACGCCCTCGCGCACCCCCGCCGAGAAGCGGCCGCCGGAGAGCGTCGCCCGCTCGCGCATGCCGGCCAGGCCGTGGCCGACCGGCTGCGCGGGGGCCGCGGGGACGGGCGGGAGCACGGGCAGGGCGATGATGCCCGTCGTGGTGCGCGGGGGGCGCACTGGATCCGGGAGCGTCCGGCTCTGCACGGACACCGAGACGCCGTCGGGCTCCCAGACCAGCTCCACCTCGACGGGGTGCGCGACGTCGCCGTGCCGGAGCACGTTCGTGAGCGCCTCCTGCACGATGCGGTAGACGGCGAGCTGCTGCCCGGTGCCGAACTCGCCGGGCTGGCCCGTCTCGACGAACTGGATCGTGAGGCCCGTGGAGCGCATCTGGTCGATGAGGTCGCTCAGCTCCTTGAGCTCGGGCTGCGGCGCGTCGTCCTCGCTGTGCCGGAGCTGCGCCAGGAGGATCCGCACGTCGCCGAGCGCCTGCCTGGCGGTGGTGGAGATGGTGCGCAGCGCCTCGTCCGCCGCCTCGGGATCCACCAGCCGGGCGTAGCGGGCGCCGTCCGCCTGCGCGATCACGACGGCGAGCGAGTGGGCGACGACGTCGTGCATGTCCCGGGCGATGCGGTTGCGCTCCTGCTCGACGACGACGTCCTGCAGCGCGCGGGCCTGGTCGCGCTCGGCCGCCTCCTGCGCGTCCCGGCTCGCGTGCGACGCGCGGGAGGCGACCACGAGTCGGCCAGCCGTCCACGACGCGAGCAGCACGCTCCACGCGCACAGGAGCAGGAAGAGGAACAGGGTCGCGAACGCGGTCCACTCCCCCGTGCTGAACGCCGCGCTGCCGATGGGGACGCGGCCCGATGCGTAGGAGAGGTAGGTGGCGGCGACCACGCCGCCGAGGATCGCGGAGACGAGGCCCAGCGTGCGGACGACGCGACCGCCGTACGCGGCCGTGCAGTAGACGACGCCCGCGACGGCGAGGTCGCCGGGCTCGACGCCCGCGCCGGCGCCCATCTGGATGATCGCCCCCGCCCAGGCGACGGCCAGGGAGAGCCCCGGCGAGACGCGGCGGACGGCGAGGGCGGCGCCCATGACGAGCACGAGGATGACCGACACCTCGGACGTGGTGGACGCGAAGACGCCGAACGCGCTCGCGGCGGCGACGCCGATCGACCCGGGGGCCAGCAGGGCGACGAACGCGACGGCGAGGACGATGTCGAGGACGAGCTGGTACCTCGGGATCCGTCGGAGCATGCGACCACCGTACGTGCCGCGCCCGGCCGAGGAGCGACGGGCGGCCGACGATCCCCGTGGAGGCGCCCCGATCTCATCCGCGGGATGTACGCGTGCGCCGCCCGCGCGGATCAGAAGCCGAGGCGGCCGAGCAGCTTCGGGTCGCGCTGCCAGTCCTTCGCGATCTTGACCCGCAGCGACAGGAACACGCGCGTGCCCACGAGCGGCTCGATCTGCGCGCGCGCCACCTGGCCGACGTGCTTGAGCCGCGAGCCCTGGGCGCCGATGACGATGCCCTTCTGGCTGTCGCGCTCGACGAAGAGGTTCGCGTAGATCTCGAGCAGCTCCTTGTCCTCGCGCTGGATCATGTCGTCGATCGTCACGGCGAGCGAGTGCGGCAGCTCGTCCTGCACGCCCTCGAGCGCGGCCTCGCGGATGAGCTCCGAGATGCGCGCCTCGAGCCCCTCCTCGGTGACGGCGTCGGACGGGTAGAGCTGCTCGGAGACGGGCAGCGCCTTCAGGAGCTCGCCCACGAGCGCGTCGAGCTGGATCGCCTCCACGGCGGAGACGGGCACGATCGCGTCCCACTCGCGCAGCTCCTGCACGGCGAGCAGCTGCTCGGCGACGGCGTGCCGCGACGCCGAGTCGGTCTTCGTGACGATCGCGATCTTCCGGGCGCGCGGGTACTCGTCGAGCTGCTCGTTGATGAAGCGGTCGCCCGGGCCGATCCGCTCGTCCGCGGGGATGCACAGCCCGATGACGTCGACGTCGCCGAGCGTCGTCTGCACGAGCGCGTTCAGCCGCTCGCCGAGGAGCGTGCGCGGGCGGTGGATCCCGGGGGTGTCGACCAGGATCAGCTGCCCGTCCGGCCGGTGCACGATGCCGCGGATGGCCTTGCGCGTCGTCTGGGGCTTGGAGCTGGTGATGGCGACCTTCTCCCCCACCAGCGCGTTGGTCAGGGTGGACTTTCCGACGTTCGGGCGGCCGACGAAGGAGACGAAGCCCGCGCGGTAGGCGGGCGCTCCCCCGCGCGGCTTGCGCTTCGAGCGGGACGGCTCCGCGGCGCGGTCGATGCCCCAGGCCTCGTCGGACAGCGGGGCGGGCTCGGCGGTCGCGGTGGCGTCGGTGGCGTCGTCCGCAGTGGCGTCAGCGGCCGTCGTCTCGGTGCGCGTCTCGTCGGCGGGCGTCTCGTCGTCCCGGGGATCAGTCATGGTCGTGTCCTCTGCTGGTGGCGGTGCCCGCGGGGGCCGCCTCGTGGTCGTCGGATGCGTCGTCCACGCGGTCGCGCTCGACGAGGATCGTACTGATGCGCGTGCGTCGCCCCTCGACCCGGTCGGCCGTGAGGACCAGGCCGCCGACGCGCACCACGGACCCGCGCTCGGGCAGGCGCCCCAGGGTCTTGGCGAGGAGGCCGCCCGCGCTGTCCACGTCGTCGTCGTCGAGCTCCAGCCCGAACAGGTCGCCGAGCTCGTCGATCGGCAGCCGGGCGCTCACACGGTACACGCCGTCCCCCAGGTCCTCGTACTCGGGCACGTCGCGGTCGTACTCGTCGCTGATGTCGCCCACGAGCTCCTCGATGAGGTCCTCGAGCGTGACGAGACCGGCGATGCCGCCGTACTCGTCCACCACCATCGCGAGGTGGTTCGACTCGAGCTGCATCTGGCGGAGCAGGGCGTCGGCCTTCTGCGACTCGGGGACGAAGACCGCGGGGCGCGCCAGCTGGTCGACGGTCGTCCGCTCCGCCTCCTCGGGCCGCTCGTAGACCATGCGGGCCAGGTCGCGGAGGTAGAGGACGCCCTCGATCTCGTCCGAGTCGCGTCCCGTCACCGGCGCCCGGGAGATGCCGCGGGAGAGGAAGAGGCCGAGCGCGGATCCGACGTGCGCGGTCTGCTCCACCACCACCATGTCGGTGCGCGGGATCATCACCTCGCGCACGACGGTGTCGTTGAACTCGAAGATGGAGTGGATGAGCTCTCGGTCGTCCTCCTCGAGCACCTCGAGCTCGGTCGCCTCGTCGACCATGCTCAGCAGCTGCTCCTCGCTGGTGAAGGTCGCCACCGTCTTGGGACGCCCGGGCGTGACCCGGTTGCCGAGGGCCACGAGCGCGTCGGCGACCGGCCCGATGGCCACGCGGATGACGCGCACGAGCGGCGCCGTCCACGCGAGCAGCGGCCGGGCGTGGACGCGGCCGACCGAGCGCGGGCTCGCGCCGACGAGCACGAACGACACGGCGGTCATGATGGCGGCGGCGACCAGCAGCGTGATCCACCACTCGTCGATCGCGGAGGCCAGCGCGAGCGTCACGAGCACCGCGGCGCCCGTCTCCGCGATGATCCGGACGAAGCCGAGCGCGTTGACGTACGCGCCGGTGTCGGTGGAGATGGCGAGCATCGACCGGCGGGCGCGCGAGGTGAGCGCGAGCTCCTGGATGTCCGCGCGGGACAGCGACGAGATGGCGGACTCCGCGGCGGCGAACAGGCCGCCGAGGACGACGAGGAGGAACGCGGGGAGGAGGAGGGTCAGCATCGAAGGCGGTCAGCGCCCGCGCTCGCTCATGGCGAACCCGATCAGGATGTCGCGCTGGAGCCCGAACATCTCGCGCTCCTCGTCGGGCTCGGCGTGGTCGAAGCCGAGCAGGTGCAGGATGCCGTGCGCGGTGAGCAGCAGGATCTCCTCCATCGTGGAGTGCCCGGCGGTCACCGCCTGCTCGGCCGCGACCTGTGGGCACACGACGATGTCGCCGAGGAGCCCGGCGGGCGTCGGCCGGTCCTCGGTGCCGGGGCGCAGCTCGTCCATGGGGAAGCTCAGGACGTCGGTGGGACCCGGCTCGTCCATCCACTGCACGTGCAGCTGCTCCATCGCGCCCTCGTCCACCATCACGATGGCGAGCTCCGCGTCGGGGTGCACGTGCAGCGTGTCGAGCGCGTACGTGGCGAGCCGCTGGATGAGCGGCTCATCGACCTCGACGGCCGACTCGTTGTTGATCTCGATGCTCATCGGGTGCTCCCGGGGGTCGATCGGCGCTCGGCGCGGAGGTGGTCGGCGGCCTGGCGCTCCGCGTCGTAGCGCGTGTACGCGTCCACGATGCGGCCGACCAGGGTGTGCCGCACGACGTCGTCGCTCGTGAGGCGGGAGAAGTGGATGTCGTCCATCCCGTCGAGCACGCGCGTGACGAGCTGGAGCCCGCTCGATCCCGTGGGCAGGTCGACCTGCGTGATGTCGCCCGTGACCACCATCTTCGAGCCGAAGCCGAGGCGCGTGAGGAACATCTTCATCTGCTCGGGGGTCGTGTTCTGCGCCTCGTCGAGCACGACGAACGCGTTGTTGAGCGTGCGGCCGCGCATGTAGGCGAGCGGCGCGACCTCGATGGTGTTGGAGGCCAGGAGCTTGGGGACGAGCTCCGGATCCATCATCTCGTTGAGCGCGTCGAACAGCGGGCTCAGGTACGGGTCGATCTTGTCGGTGAGCGAGCCGGGCAGGTAGCCGAGCCGCTCGCCCGCCTCGACGGCGGGGCGCGTGAGGATGATCCGCTCGACCTCCTTGCGCTGCAGCGCCTGCACGGCCTTCGCCATCGCGAGGTAGGTCTTGCCCGTCCCCGCGGGGCCGATGCCGAACACGATGGTGTGGTCGTCGATCGCCTGCACGTACTGCTTCTGGCCCTGCGTCTTCGGCCGGACGGTGCGACCACGCGACTGCACGATGGCCTCGCTCAGCACGTCGGACAGGGTCCGCGCGTCGTCCTCGCCGAGCCGGCGTGCGCTCGTCTCGATCTCCTGGGGTTCCACGTGCTGTCCGTCCTCCACCATCGCCACGACCTCGTCGATGAGCCGACGGGCCGCGGCCACGTCCGCCCGGGTGCCGACGAGCGTGATCTCGTTGCCGCGGACTCGGACGTCGACGTCCGGGTGCTCGCGCTCGATTTGCCGGAGCAGCCGGTCCTGCGGCCCCAGGAGGCGCACCATGAGCACGCCGTCCATGGTGGCCGTCTGCTCGACGCGGTCATCCTGCGTGGATGCACCGCCCCGCGGGTCAGAGCCCGACATGGTCCCCCTGGTCGAAGCCGGCGAGCACGTGCGCGTGCACGTGGAAGACGGTCTGGCCGGCGTCGGCCCCCGTGTTGAAGAGGAGGCGGAACTGGCCGCCCGCGCGCTCGGCGGCGATGCGCGACGCGACCGACACGATCTCCGCGAGGAGCGCCGGGTCGCCCGCGGCGAGCTCGACGACGTCGCGGTACGCGGCGGTCTTCGGCACCACGAGCACGTGCACGGGCGCCTGGGGCGCGATGTCCTCGAAGGCGATGACGCGGTCGGTCTCCGCGACGATCCGGGCCGGGATCTCGCGCGCGACGATGCGCTCGAAGACGGTGGGCTCTGCGCTGCTGGTCATGCGCCCAGCCTACGCGGGACCCGCGACGTCACCAGCGCCCGAGCCCGGCGTTGACGAGCGCCAGCGCGGCCGGTCCCGCCGTCGACGTGCGGAGGATCCCGGAGCCGAGCGCCACCGGGATCGCCCCCGCCTCGCGGAGCGCCTCGACCTCGGCCGGGCTGATGCCGCCCTCCGGCCCGACGACGAGCAGCACGTCGGTCGCGGCGTCGGCGTCTCCGTCCGCCGCCGCGAGGTCGAGCCGCGACAGCCGCGCCTCGGCCGTGGGGTCGAGCACGAGCACGAGCACGCGGAAGGTCGCGGCCATCCGCACGAGGTCCTTCGTGGTGGCGAGCGGCTCCACCTCGGGGACGCGCGGGCGGATGGACTGCTTCGCGGCCTCGCGCACGATCGCGCGCCAGCGATCACGGCCCTTGGCGACCTTCTGGCCCTCCCACCGGGAGACCGAGCGCTGCGCCTGCCACGGGATCACGGCGTCGACGCCCAGCTCGGTGGCCGCCTGCACGGCGAGCTCGTCGCGGTCGCCCTTCGCGAGCGCCTGCACGAGGACCACGCGCGGCGACGGCTCGGGGTGCGCCTCGACCGCGTCGACGCGGAGCTCCAGCCGCTGCGGCTCCGCCGACGTGACGGTGCCGGAGGCGATGGTGCCGCGGCCGTCCCCCACCAGGATCCCCTCGCCGGAGCGCACGCGGCTCACGGTCACGGCGTGCCTGGCCTCCTGGCCGGCGAGCACGAGCAGGCGGCCGACCGCGAGGTCGGAGGCGCCGATGTCGTCGGCCAGGTAGAAGTGGGCCACGGTCAGACGTTGAGGAAGCGGTCGCGGAGCTTCTGGAACAGGCCCTGCTGGAAGTGCGCGAGGTGCGGCGCCGGCGCCTTGTTGCGCTTCGCGAACTGCTGGATGAGGTCGCGCTCCTTATGGTCGAGCTTCTGGGGCGTGACCACCTGGATCCCGATCTTGAGGTCGCCGCGACCCGAGCCGCGGAGCTTCGTGACGCCGCGGCCGCGCACCGTGATGATCTCGGCGCTCTGGATCCCGGGGCGGAGCTCCAGGTCGACGTCGCCGTCGAGGGCCTCGATGTGCGCGTCGCTGCCGAGGATCGCGTCGACCATGCTCACCTCGACCGTCGCGAGCAGGTCGTCGCCGTTGCGGCTGAAGACCTCGTGGTGCTTGACCTTGATCTCGAGGTAGAGGTCGCCGTTCGGGCCGCCCGCGGGGCCGACCTCGCCGGAGCCGGGCATCTGGAGGCGGAGGCCCGTGTCGACGCCGGCCGGGATGTCCACCGGCACGGTGCGGCGCGCGCGGACGCGGCCCTGGCCCTGGCAGGTGGGGCACGGGTGCGGGATGACGGTGCCGTAGCCGCGGCAGGTGCCGCAGGGGCTCGACGTCATGACGTTCCCGAGGAGCGAGCGCACCTGGCGCTGGATGCTGCCGGAGCCGCGGCAGATGTCGCACGTGACGGCGCTCGTGCCGGGCTGCGCGCAGGATCCGTGGCACGTGTCGCAGACGACGGCCGTGTCGACCTCGAGGTCGCGGTGCACGCCGAAGATGACCTCCTTGAGCTCGACCTCCACGCGCAGCAGCGCGTCCTGGCCGCGCTCCTGGCGGGACCGGGGGCCGCGTCCGCCGCCGCCCTGCTGGCCGCCGAAGAACGTCTCGAAGATGTCGCCGAACCCGCCGAAGCCCTGGCCGCCCTGTCCGCCGAAACCGGCCTGCGGGCCGAGGTCGTACTGCTGGCGCTGCTGGGGGTCCGACAGCACGTCGTACGCGTGCGTGACGAGCTTGAACCGCTCGGCCGCGTCGGGGGCGTCGTTGACGTCCGGGTGGAGCTGGCGCGCCTGCTTGCGGTACGCCTTCTTGATCTCCTCTGGCGTCGCCTCGCGGCTCACGCCGAGTACTTCGTAGTGGTCAGCCACGTCGGGCCCTTCGGTGGTGATGGTCGTGGGGATCTTCGGCGGTGCGCCGGCGTGCGGCGGTCACCGCTCCTCGAGCAGGCGCGAGAGGTAGCGCGCGACCGCGCGCACCGACGCCATGTTGGTGGAGTAGTCCATGCGGGTCGGCCCGAGCACGCCGAGGCGCGCGAGCACGCCGCCGGACGAGCTGTAGCCGCTGGTGAGCACGCTGGTCTCGCCGAGGCCGAACGGGGCGTTCTCCCGACCGATGCTCACGGAGACGCCGTGCTGGTCGGCCTCCATCTCGCCGAGCAGGCGCAGCAGCACCACCTGCTCCTCGATGGCCTCGAGGACGGGCGAAATGCTCCCGGGGAAGTCGCGCTCGGTGCGGGCGAGGTTCGCGGATCCCGCCAGCAGCAGCCGCTCCTGCCGGTTCGCGAGCACCTGCTCCACGAGCGTGCCCGCGAGGACGGACGCCGCGGCGCGCTGCCCGGGCTCGACCTCGTCGGACAGGGTCTCGAGCCGGGTCGCCGCCTCGGCGAGCCCGAGCCCGCCGACGGCCTGGTTGATCCGCGTGCGCATGATCGCGAGGAACGCGTCGTCCGGGTCGCCCGCGAGCTCGACGACGCGCTGCTCGACGCGGCCCGTGTCGGTGATGAGCACCGTGAGCACGCGCGTGGTCGACAGCGCCACGAGCTCGACGTGCTTGACGTGGCTCGTGGCGAGCGACGGGTACTGCACGAGCGCGACCTGGTTCGTCAGCTGCGCGAGGAGCCGCACCGTGCGCGCGAGCACGTCGTCGAGGTCGACCGACTCGCCGAGGAACACGTGGATCGCCTGGCGCTGCGCGGGCGTCAGCGGGCGCACGTCGGCGAGCTGGTCGACGAAGAGGCGGTACCACCTTGTCGGTGGGCACGCGCCCGGACGAGGTGTGCGGCGCGGCGATCAGCTCCTCCTCTTCGAGGAGGGCCATGTCGTTGCGGATGGTGGCGGCCGAGACGCCGAAGGCGTGGCGCTCCACGATGGACTTGGAGCCCACGGGCTCGCGAGAGGACACGTAGTCCTGCACGATCACCCGGAGGACGTCGAGCCCGCGTTCCGAGACCATGGCGGCTCCCTCCTGGCACTCGTCGGTTCTGACTGCCAATCGTACCGCGGCTCCGGGGGTGATCGGCGTTGCCGGTCTCGCGTCGTCGGCGGTAGCGTGGACGGGCCCGGTGCAGCCAGGCCCACCCATGATCCGTCCGCGTCCGCCGATCCCCGGTCGTCGCCCGGCACCGAGAGGCTCCCCGCGATGTCCGCACCCGACCCCCACCCCTACGGCGCGCCCACGCCGCTCACCCCGAGCGAGGACCGCCTCTGGGCGTCCCTCACGCACTTCCTGGCCATCCTCATCGTGCCGGCGTTCATCGTGTGGCTCGTGTTCCGCGAGCGCGGCCGGTTCACCGACCAGGAGGGCAAGGAGGCGACGAACTGGACGATCAACGTCGTGGGCGCGCTCGTCATCCTCAACGTGCTGCAGGTGGTCTTCGGGGTCATCCCGATCCTCGGGGTCATCATCGGCCTGCTCCTCGGCCTCGTGATCTTCGCGGTGGTCGTCGTCAACATCGTGTTCGCGATCATCGGCGGCACCCGCGTCCAGGCCGGCCGGCCCTACCGCTACCCGCTCAACATCCGGTGGATCAAGTAGGCGGTCGCCCGTGAGCGCGAGGATGCGGCACGTCGCCGTCGACTGCCGCGACCCGCACGCGCTCTCGCTCTTCTGGGCCGGCGTGACGGGCTTCGAGGAGGATCCCGAGGAGCCGAACGTCCCCGGCGACGGCATGGCGTGGCTCGGCGATCCGGTCTCGGGCCTCGGCATCATCCTGCAGCGGACGGAGAGCCCCACGACGGGGAAGAACCGCGTGCACCTCGACCTCGCGCCCGACGACCGCACGCGCGACGAGGAGGTCGAGCGGGTGCTCGCCCTGGGCGCCGCGCTCGTGGCCGATCGGAGGAACGCCGACGGCAGCGGCTGGGTCGTGCTCGCGGATCCCGAGGGCAACGAGTTCTGCGTGGAGCGCAGCGACGCCGAGCGCGAGGCCGGCGACGAGGTGGGTGCTGTCGTCCTCTGACGACCGGCCCTGGGCTAGTCCTCGAGCAGCCGACGCACGACGGAGTCGGCGAGCAGGCGCCCCTGCAGCGTCAGGACGAGCGTCCCGGACAGGGCGGCGCGCGGCTCCACGAGCCCGTCGGCGATGAGACCCGCGACCTGGCGCCGGCCCTCCGCGGTGAGCGTCGGGATCGCGAGCCCGTCGCGGATGCGGGCGCCGAGCAGCACGCGCTCCACCTCGCGCGTCGCGTCGTCGAGCGACTCGCGGCCCGCGCCGGGTGAGGCCCCGGCGAGCACGCGGTCGGCGTGTGCCGCCGGGTGCTTGACGTTCCACCAGCGGACCCCGCCCACGTGGCTGTGCGCGCCCGGGCCGACGCCCCACCAGTCGTGGCCCTGCCAGTACGCGAGGTTGTGGCGGCTGCGGCGGCCGTCGCGCGCCCAGTTGCTCACCTCGTACCACTCGTAGCCGGCCTCGCCGAGCATGCGGTCGGCGAGCTCGTACATGTCGGCCTGGAGGTCCTCGTCCGGCTCCGGCACCTCGCCGCGGCGGATCTGCCGCGCCAGCTTCGTCCCAGGCTCGACGATGAGCGCGTAGGCCGAGAGGTGGTCGGGCTCCTGCGCGATCGCCTGCTCGAGCGAGGCGCGCCAGTCGTCGATGGTCTCCCCCGGCGTCCCGTAGATGAGGTCGAGGCTGACCTCGAGGCCGGCCGCCCGGGCGCCGCGGACGACGGGGGCGATGCGGGCGGGATCGTGCGTGCGCTCGAGCGTCGCGAGCACGCGCGGCACGGCGGACTGCATGCCGAAGGACACGCGCGTGAAGCCGCCCGCCGCGAGGGCGGCGAGGTACGCGTCGTCGACGCTGTCGGGGTTCGCCTCCGTCGTGACCTCGGCGCCCTCGGCGATGCCCCACGTGTCGCGCACGGCGTCGAGCATCCGGACGAGGTCCTCGACCGGGAGGAGCGTGGGCGTGCCGCCCCCGAGGAAGACCGTGGACGCGGGGCGCGCGGGGACACCGGACTCGCGCAGCGCGGAACCGGCGAACCGCACCTCCTGCACGGCCTGCGACGCGTAGTCGGACTGCTTCACGCCGCGGAGCTCCGGCGCCGTGTACGTGTTGAAGTCGCAGTACCCGCAGCGGACCCGGCAGAAGGGGACGTGCAGGTAGACGCCGAACGCGCGCGCGTCCGCGCCCTCGGCCGCGGATGCGGGGAGCAGGCCGTCGGCGGGGGCGGGATCAGCGAGGGGCAGGGCGGACGGCATCCGTCCATCATCCCCCGGCGAGGAAGCGCCCCGGTGCGCGGGCCGTTGGGGTCGCGTCCCCGTCCTCCGGCAGGATGGGGGCATGACCGACGCCCCGACGCCCCGGCCCCTGCACGTCCTCTGGGACGTCGACGGCACGCTGCTCCTCAACGGCCCGCGCGCCGGCAGCATGTACCACCGCGCGATCGAGCTGGCCGCAGGCGAGGAGCTCGAGGACCGCACGGTGCACGCGCACGGGAAGACCGACGGGCAGATCATCTGGGAGACCCTCGACCTCTACGGGATGCCGGCGTCGCTGCACGCGGCGGTCCGCGAGCAGCTCGAGGGCATGTCGCGCGTCGAGCACTACGGCGCGGGTCGCCGCGAGGTGCCGGTCGGCGTCCCGCGCCTCGTCGCCGACGTGGCCGCACGCGGCTGGATCAACGCGCTGCTGACGGGCAACTCGCCGCTGCGGGCCCGCTACAAGCTCGACGGCGCGGGGCTCGACGTCGACCTCTTCGACTGGGACGCATCGTTCTTCGGGCACCAGGCGCGGATCCGCAGCGACCTCACCCGCCGCGCGGCAGAGGCGCTGGCCGGGGCGACGGTCGTCATCATCGGCGACACCCCGGCGGACGGCGTCGCCGCCGAGGCGGCGGGATTCCCGTTCGTCGCCGTCGCGACGGGCGCCTACGGCGTCGCCGAGCTCCGGGCGCCGGATGCTCACGCGGCGCTCGTGGTGCCGGACCTCGCGGTCGGCCACGACGAGGTCATGGCATACCTCGACGGGCTCGCCGCGCGCTGACGCGGCCCGGCGGGCGACGGATCAAGCGGACGCGACCGCCGGGTGCAGGGCCTTCAGGTAGCGGCGCATGAACACGCCCTGGATGATCCGGAGCACCGGGCTCGCGAGCCGCATGGGCCACGACGCGGGGCGCGAGAAGACGCGGAGGGTGAGCCACACGCTGCCGTCGGGCTCGCGGGAGACGAGGAACGCCTCCTCGCCGCTCAGCGGGTGCCCGTGCACCGTGCCGTACGCGAAGCCCACTCGGTCGGTCTCCTGCACGGTGTAGACGACGCGGACGGGCGCCTCGGGGCGGAACGGCCCGAACGGCATGCGGAGCACGGCCGAGGTGCCCGACGTGATCCACGCGGTGCCGTCGTCGCCGTACAGCGTCTCCCGCGGGCGGTCCACCGGGACCTGGGGCACCCCGTCCTCGTCGAACTCGAGGCCCGTGTAGCCGGGGTCGTCCGGGACCTCCTGCTCGATGCGGGTGACCTCGATGCCGCTGCCGCGCTGCACGCCCCAGGTCATGAGGAGGGCGACGGCCTGCTCGAAGCGCTCGTCGCCGCTGCCGAGCCGGGCGCTCGCCTCCGCGGGACGGTAGCCCTCGGGCGGGTAGGTCATGAGGTCGACGGCCTGGGTGCCGCCGACGGAGCCGTACGTGACGGCGGTCGCGGTGTAGGTGCTGCGGCGCATGACGACAAGACTACGGCGTGGGGCTGCGCGGTCCCCTGACGCACGCGAGCACCCGTCCCACCGTCGCGCGACGTCGCGCCCGACATCGGGCTCGGAGCGACCTCGCCCCCTGCTCGGGGGTGCCCGAAGGCCCCTCCTCATCCGTGCGGATGACGTCGGAGGCGGATCCCTCATCCCCGCGCCGTAGCACGAAACGAAGCGTTATCCGTCCGTGACCCGGGGTTCTCCTAGGCGTCTCCTGCGCCCGATACGTTTCAGCCAAGGCCGGTCCGACCGGCTCAGGGGAACGTCATCTCGGGTGCACTCGACCCGGTCCGCAATGCGGTCCGGTCGTCGTCCGCGCCTCGATCCGTCGTACCCGCACATCCACTCCTCGCACCTCTCGACCACCGCGTCGACCATCGGAAGGCCATCGTGAACCGCTCCATCCCCGCCCTCGCCATCGCCGGAGCCCTCGTGCTCGGCAGCGCCATCGTCGCCGCGCCGGCGCAGGCGACCCCCGGCGACGGCACCTACTACTCCGTGCCCGGCACATCGTTCCTCTTCACGGTCGACGCGGTGGACGGGAAGCCTGCCCTCGGTGTCGCGACCTACGAGGAGTGGCAGGAGGACGGCTTCCCCTCCCCACGACCGGCGGCCGTCGAGTACCTCAAGTACACGTGGGACTCCACCATCTACCAGGACGCCACGGTCGACGGCGTGTCCTTCAGCACGCGCATCGACTACGCCACGTGGCGCTCCGTCGGCTTCCCCGCGCCGCGCACGGACCGCCTGGCGGCCGACTCCGAGATCCACCGCTACACGGGGTCCGATGAGCTCTTCGTCTGGGCGGGAGCCGCGTTCACGGACGACCCCGCGGTGCACAAGCTGACGTTCGCCGAGTTCGCGCACCTCGGATACCCTGCTGTCGACTACGAGTCCGAGCCCGAGTTCCGGAAGCTGTCCTGGAGCCCGAACATCGTCGGGCCGGTCGACCAGGCTGGCACCATCGGCGTCGTCGACTTCGCCACGTGGGACTACTACGCACGTCCGACGCCGCAGATCGTGACGTCGTTCGACGGTGACCGGTTCTGCAAGGCCGCGGGCTCCGCCGACATCCGCTACGTCGGCATCGCCGCGCCCAAGGGCGTGAAGCTCAGCTACGCGCAGTGGCGCGAGGCGGGCTTCCCCGCTCCCGGACGCTGCTGATCCCCGGGCGGGCAGCCGACCGGCTGCCCGCCTTCCCCTTCTCCACCTCCCACCTCATGACCCCATCGCCTCGGAAGGCCACCGTGAACCGCTCGATCCCCGCCCTCGTCCTCGCAGGCGCCCTCGTCCTGGGTGGAGCGCTCGTCGCCTCCCCCGCGCAGGCCGCGCCCAAGCACAGCGCCTACTACTCGGTCCCGTTCAGCGGCGACCTCTACGTCACTGATGCGACCGGGGGCGAGAAGTACGCCACGCCGGCGTACTTCGAGGACTGGAAGGCCGACGGCTTCCCCCAGCCCGTCGCGGCGACGATCTCCTACCGCGGCTTCACCTGGACGGAGGACATCTACGCCGACATCCAGACGGAGCCGGGCGCTGCATCGACGCTCGGCCTGACGTACTCGCAGTGGAGCGCCGCGGGCTCGCCGAAGCCGACGAAGAACGTGCTGCCCGTCAACGCCGGCGTGTTCAAGTACTCGTACTCGGACGAGCTCTTCGTCTTCGTCTTCGTCTTCAGCTTCGGGGACGACGTCCCGGTCAACCACAAGCTGACCTTCGCCGAGTACGCGGCACTGGGCTACCCCTCCTCGGACGTGCGTGAGGGAGGCTTCCGCAAGCTCTCCTGGCTCCCGGCGATCGTGGGACCGACCGTGCCCTCCTACGAGGTCGTGGCGATCGACTTCTGGACCTGGGAGTACTGGGGCACGCCCACGCCGCAGATCGTGAAGTCGTTCGACGGCGACCGGTTCTGCAAGGCCCCCGGCTCGGCGGACATCCGCTACGTCGGCATCGCCGCGCCGGACGGCGTGAAGCTTACCTTCAGCCAGTGGCGCGAGGCGGGCTTCCCCGCCCCTGCCCGCTGCTGATCACCCGGTGGGCAGCTGTCCGGCTGCCCCCCCCCCCGCACGACCTACAGGTAAGAAGGAACCCGCGCCATGAACCGATCATTCGCCGTCATCGTCGCCGGAGCGCTCGCGCTCGGCACGACCCTCACCGCAGCACCCGCCCTCGCGGCCACCGCAGCTGCCGCGCCCTCGGGCGCGAGCTACTACTCGCTCCCGTTCACCGACGACCTGTACCGGGTCGCTGGCGATGCGGAGCCGATGGCCGCCTCGTACGACGAGTGGAAGGCCGACGGGTTCCCGTCGCCGGTCCGCGCGTCGTTCACGACGCTCAAGTACACCTGGGCGCCGGAGATCTACGCGGACGTCGACCTGCCGGGTCAGGCCATCACCCTCGGGCTCGACTACGCCGGATGGCGCGCGGCCGGCTTCCCGACGCCGCGCACGGACGTGCTCGCGTCGGGCACCTTCATCTTCAAGTACGCCAGCTCGGACGAGCTGTTCGCGTCCACTGTCCGCTGGCAGACGGACACGGCCGACTTCCACAAGCTGACCTACGCCGAGTGGACCCGTATCGGTTCCCCCGCGGCCGATCTGGGTGGTGACGTCTCCTACGAGAAGCTCTCGTGGCTCTCGACGATCATCGGGCCGGACTACCAGACCGGCGAGCGCGGCTTCGTCGACTACGACGAGTGGGTCTACCTCGACCGTCCGACCCCGCGCGTCGTCGCGTCCTTCCGCGGCGACCGCTACTGCCAGGCAGCCGGATCCGACGACATCGTCTACCGCGGCGACGCCGCTCCGCAGGGCCTCACGATGAGCTACTCGCAGTGGGTCGCGGCCGGAAAGCCCGCGCGCACGCGCTGCTAGTACGAGAGATCGCACACGGCGGTCGGATCCCAGCCAAGCTCGGGTCCGACTGCACTGTGGTCTCCGCACCACCCCCACCAGCATCGTCCGAGAGGCCCCCATGAACCGCCCGCTCACCTCGCTCGCCCTCGTCGGCGCGCTGCTCGTCGGAGGAGCCCTCGCGGCTGCCCCCGCGAACGCCGTCGGCGACGACGGCACCGTCGTCTACTACTCGCTCCCGTTCCGGAGCGATCTCGTCCGCGTCGAACAGCCCAGCGATCAGCCCCAGGCCCTCATCACCACGGCGACGTACGCCCAGTGGCAGGCCGACGGCTTCCCGGCACCTGCCGCAGCAGGAGTCACGTACCACGCGTACACCTGGTCGCCCGACGTGCTCGCCGATCTCACCTTCGGCACCGACGACCGGGCCGAGGCGACGCGGTTGTCGTTCGCAGAATGGCAGCGGGTCGGATCCCCTCGACCCGTCACCACGTCCCTGCCGGAGGTCGGCTACGCGTTCAGCTACGGCTCGTCCTCGGAGGTGTTCGTGGACACCTTCCTCCTCTTCCTGCACGGCGGCACGCCGCTGACGGCGCCCACTCACAAGCTGACCTACGCCGAGTACGTCCACCTCGGCTCCGCTGAGCTCGCGTACAACGTCGCGGACAACTACCCGTTCTCCGGCATGTTCATGCGGAAGCTCGCGTGGAGTCCGGCGATCGTGTGGGAGATCCCGCAGAACGGCAGCGGCGACCTGCTCTCATACGACGACTGGGCGGCCCGCGCGTTCCCGACGCCGCAGGTCGTGAAGTCCTTCCCCGGTGACCGCTACTGCCAGGCCGCCGGATCCTCCGACATCACGTACCGCGGCTACGCGGCACCCGGTGGCGTGAAGATGAGCTACTCCCAGTGGGCCGCTGCCGGCCGGCCGGCTCCCGCTCGCTGCTGATCGTCCGTCACTGAACGCGGAAGCGCCCCCTGCCGAGAGGCAGGGGGCGCTTCGTCCATGCGGCGGACGGCTACTTGGCCTTCTTCTCCGTGTCGCCCGAGAGCGCGGCGATAAACGCCTCCTGAGGGACTTCGACGCGGCCGACCATCTTCATGCGCTTCTTGCCCTCCTTCTGCTTCTCGAGCAGCTTGCGCTTGCGGGTGATGTCGCCGCCGTAGCACTTGGCGAGCACGTCCTTCCGCATCGCGCGGATGGACTCGCGGGCGATGATCCGCGCGCCGATGGCCGCCTGGATCGGCACCTCGAACTGCTGGCGCGGGATGAGCTCCCGGAGGCGGCCCGTCATCAGAACGCCGTACGCGTAGGCCTTGTCGCGGTGCACGATGGCGCTGAACGCGTCCACCTGCTCGCCCTGCAGCAGGATGTCGACCTTCACGAGGTCGGAGTCCTGCGAGCCTGCGGGCTCGTAGTCGAGCGACGCGTAGCCGGCCGTCTTGCTCTTCAGGTTGTCGAAGAAGTCGAACACGATCTCGCCGAGCGGCATCGTGTAGCGGATCTCCACCCGGTCCTCGCCGAGGTACTCCATGCCGAGGAGGATGCCGCGCCGCGACTGGCACAGCTCCATGATCGTGCCGACGTAGTCCTTGGGCGCGAGGATCGCGGCCTTCACGACGGGCTCGGAGACGCTGACGATCTTGCCGCCCGGGAACTCGCTCGGGTTCGTGACCGTGACGGTCTTCTTGTCCTCGCTGGTGACCTCGTAGATCACGGACGGGGCGGTCGTGATGAGGTCGAGGCCGAACTCGCGCGACAGGCGCTCGGTGATGATCTCGAGGTGCAGCAGGCCGAGGAACCCGCAGCGGAAGCCGAAGCCGAGCGCGACGGAGGTCTCGGGCTCGTAGACGAGCGCGGCGTCGGAGAGCTTGAGCTTGTCGAGCGCGTCGCGGAGGTCGGGGTAGTCGGATCCGTCGATCGGGTAGAGGCCCGAGAAGACCATGGGCAGCGGCTCGGTGTAGCCGGGCAGCGCCTCGGTCGCGGGGCGCGCGGCGGTGGTGACGGTGTCGCCGACCTTCGACTGGCGTACGTCCTTCACGCCCGTGATGAGGTAGCCGACCTCGCCGACGCCCAGGCCGTCAGACGGCGTGGGCTCGGGCGAGCTGACGCCGATCTCGAGGATCTCGTGGGTGGCGCGCGTCGACATCATCGAGATCTTCTCGCGCGGGCTGAGCTTGCCGTCGATCATGCGGACGTAGGTGACCACGCCGCGGTAGGCGTCGTAGACCGAGTCGAAGATCATCGCGCGCGCGGCCGCGTCGGGGTCGCCGACGGGCGCGGGGATCGTGCGGGAGACGCGGTCGAGGAGGTCCTCCACGCCGGCGCCCGTCTTGCCGGAGACACGCAGCACGTCGGAGGGGTCGCCGCCGATGAGCGAGGCGAGCTCGGCCGCGTACTTGTCGGGATCGGCGGCCGGCAGGTCGATCTTGTTGAGCACCGGGATGATCGTCAGGTCGTTCTCGAGCGCGAGGTAGAGGTTCGCGAGCGTCTGGGCCTCGATGCCCTGCGCGGCGTCGACCAGGAGGATCGCGCCCTCGCACGCGGCGAGCGAGCGGGAGACCTCGTAGGAGAAGTCGACGTGGCCCGGGGTGTCGATCATGTTCAGCGCGTAGGTCTGCCCGTCGAGCTCCCACGGCATGCGCACGGCCTGGCTCTTGATGGTGATGCCGCGCTCGCGCTCGATGTCCATGCGGTCGAGGTACTGGGCGCGCATGGAGCGCGAGTCGACGACGCCCGTCATCTGCAGCATGCGGTCGGCCAACGTGGACTTGCCGTGGTCGATGTGGGCGATGATGCAGAAGTTGCGGATGGACGCGGGGTCGGTCGCGGCGGGCCGGAGGGCCTTCGTTGCTAGGGGGCTCACGCGTTCCTTAACGATGTGTCGACGGTGGGACGGGCACGACGATCATCCCACGGCGGGGCGAGCCGGATGCCCGGGAGGCCGCGCGAGGACCTCGGGATCTCAGAACCCGATGGCCGCGCCGCCGGGCAGCGCGTCGTCGAGGTCCGCGTCCTCCGTCTGCCCGAGGAGCGGCCGGACCAGCGGTCCCCCGTCGGAGCCCTGGACCGTCACGGCCTGCACCCCGACGGGGCGGGAGAAGGCCACGGCGCCCCCGGGCACGTCGAGGAAGTCCTGCGCGGAGTCGAGGTACGCGACCATGCGCGTACCCGACGGCAGGGCGGCCCGCTGCTCCTCGAGGGTGGCGCCCGGGCGCTGGACCTCGATGATGATCCGGCCGTCGACCTGCCAGCGCGCCGTCCCGGACGCAACCCGATCCACCCGCAGCTCGACGAGGACGGTGTCCCAGCGGGACCCCGCGGTGCCACCGGGCTGCGGGACGCGGGCGTCGCGCACGCGGACGACCGTGCCGACGACGACCGCGTCGCTCGCGGCGGCCATCGCCGTCGTGTCGGAGTACGGGTCGTAGTCGATCACGCCGTGGACGAATGCGCCGCGGGCGATGTCGACGTCGAAGGGCGCGTCGCCGACGGGCGCCGCCGGCGTGGGCGCGCGGCCCCCGCTCGGCCTGCCCACGAGGGCGGCGCCCACGACGGCGGCCGTGACGGCAGAGGCGGCCAGCCCCATGCAGAGCGCGCGACGTCGGGTCCAGCGCGCCGGTGATGCCCGGTGTGCGGTCGCGTACTCCTCGTCGGCGCGCGCCATGAGCAGCGCGCGTCCCCGATCGAGGGCGTCGTCCGTCACGGCCGGCGGATCGCCTCCCGCTCGCTCGATCGCGTCGAGCACCCGGTCATCCATCGTCCGCTCCGCTCCTCGCGCCCTGCGCGTCCTCGACGAGCGGACGCAGACGGCGCCTCGCCCGGTGCAGCCTGCTGCCGACCGTGCCTTCCGGGATGCCGAGCACACGGGCGATCCCGGCGTGGTCGAGTCCGCCCCACGCGTGCAGGAGGAGCACGTCGCGCTCGCGATCTGGCATCCGCGCGAGCTCCGCGCGGACGGCGTCGATCCCGCGAGCCGCGTCGAGCCGGTCCGACGCGGCGGCCTCGTCGTCCAGCGGCACCGATGCGTCGTGGAAGGCCGCCATGCCCCGGCGGGCATGAGCGTCGCTCCGTCGATGGCGGTGCAGCAGGTTCGTGGCGATGCCGAGCAGCCAGGGCAGCGCATCCGGGCGCTCGAGGTCGTAGGTCGTGCGCCGTTCGAAGGCGACGAGGAACGTCGAAGACATCACGTCATCCGCGGCCTGCATGCCGACCGCGCGCGCTGCGTACCGGTGCACGGTCGGCGCGTGCCGGTCGTACAGCTCGGCGAACGCCCGAGGGGTCGTCGACGACCGCTCGATGATGTCGCTGTCGGTGCTCACATCCGGTATCGCCCGGCGCGGGTCCGTGCTTTCACGCTCCATGACGTCCGGGCGTGTCGCGAGGGCTGTCGACGGACGCGGTGCGCGTCAGCGGCGCACGATGTCGTCGACGGCCGCGTCGAGCTCCGGCCAGCGGAAGCGGTAGCCCGCGGCCTCGAGCGTCTCCGGGACGACCCAGCGGCTCTTGAGGACGAGCTCCGGCTCCGTGCGGAACAGCCACATGCCGACCTCGAGCATCCACCGGTTCGCAGCCAGCCCGACGGGCATGCCGACGGCGCGGCGGAGGACCTTCATCAGTCGGCGGTTCGTGACCGGCGCGGGGCTGGACGCGTTGACCGGGCCCTCGAGCGACGCGGTGTCGCGCACGAAGCGGATGATGCCGACCAGGTCGTCGATGTGCAGCCAGCTGAAGACCTGGCGGCCGTGGGTGGGCTGGTGGACGTGGTGGGCGCCGGCGCGGATCCGGGACGGGCGTCCGGGGAAGCGCCCGTCGAGCTGCGGACCGCCGAGGCCGAAGCGCGCGAGGCCGAGGAGCGGCTGCAGCGCGCCGTCGCGGCCGAGCACGATCGCGATGCGGAGCGCCACGCGGCGGGTGGCCGGCAGGTCGGGGGCGAAGAACGCGCGCTCCCACGCGCGGCCGACCGACGGGGAGAAGTCGTCGCCGAGCTCGCCCGTCGACTCGGTCTGCGGACGGTCGGTCGCGTGCCGGTAGACGGTGGCGGTGGAGGCGTTGATCCACACCGGCACGGGCCGCGCGCTGTCGGCGACGGCACGTGCCAGCTCAGCCGTCGTCTCCACGCGCGAGAGCAGGATCTCCCGGCGGTTCGCGGCGCCGTACCGGCAGTTGACGCTCTTGCCCGCCAGGTTCACGAGGAGGTCGGCGCCGTCGACGATGCGGCGGATCCCGTCCTCGTCGCCCCAGCGCGCGTCCGCGCCCGAGCGGCCGATCGTGAGCACCCGGTAGCCCTCGTCGGACAGCTCGCGCACGAGCACTTGCCCGATGAAGCCCGACGCGCCCGCGACGACCGCGATGCGGGCCGAGGCCTCCCCCGCGGCGTCGCTCATGCGCCGAAGCGCGTGCGTCGCTCGACCGTGGTGCCCTGGCCGTCGGCCCACGTGTAGACCGTGTCGCCGCCGATGATGACGTGCTCGGCGCGCGACCGCACGTCGAGCGGGTCGCCCGACCAGATCACGACGTCGGCGTCGAGGCCGGGCGTGAGGGCGCCCACGCGGTGGTCGAGGCGGAGGATCATGGCCGGGTTCGCCGTGATGGCGCGGAGCGCGACGTCGGCGGGCAGGCCGTCCTTCACCGCGAAGGACGCCTGGTGCACGAGGAAGTCGATGGGCACGACGGGCGCGTCGGTCGTGATCGCGACGAGGACGCCGGCGCGGTGCAGGGCCGCGAGGTTCGCCACGGCGCGGTCGCGCAGCTCGACCTTGGAGCGCGAGGTGATCATCGGGCCGAAGATGACGGGGATCCCGCGCTCGGCGAGCACGTCGGCGATCTTGTCGCCCTCGGTGCCGTGGTTGACGACGAGGCGGTAGCCGAACTCGTCGGCCAGGCGGATCGCGGTGGCGATGTCGTCGTGGCGGTGGGTGTGCTGATCCCAGGCGAGCTCGCCGTCGAGGACGCGCACGAGCGTCTCCTTGCCGAGGTCGCGCGAGAAGGGCGTGCCCTCCTTCTCCGCGTGGTCGCGGGCGGCGCGGTAGTCCTCGGCGTCGCGGAAGGCGCGGCGGATCACCATGGCGACACCCAGGCGCGTCGACGGCGTCTTGCCCTTGTCGCCGTACACGCGCTTCGGGTTCTCGCCGAGCGCGCTCTTCACGCTGACGGAGTCGCTCACGAGCTGCTCGTCGATCGTGCGACCGCCCCACGACTTGATGGCGACGGACTGGCCGCCGATCGGGTTGCCCGAGCCGGGCTTGACGACGATGGTCGTGACGCCGCCCTTGAGCGCGTCGCGGAAGCCCTCGTCGTCGATGTCGATGGCGTCGATCGCCCGCACCGAGCTCATGTCGGGGTCGGTCATCTCGTTGGTGTCGTTGCCCGCGGGGCCGTTGGCCTCCTCGTGGATGCCGACGTGGCCGTGCGCCTCGACGAAGCCGGGGAGCACCCAGCGTCCGCTCGCGTCGATCACGGTGGCGCCCTCGGGGACATCGACGTCGCCGGCCTGGCCGACCGCGGCGACGAGGCCGTCGCGGAGGAGGACGGTGCCGCCGGGGATGGGAGCGCCGTCGACGGGGACGACGTGGCCGCCGACGATCGCGGTGACGGAGGAGGCGGAGGCGCGGACGGGATCGGCGCTGTCGGAGATGGGCATGATCCGAGCCTAGGACGCGGGCGCGGCGCGGCCATGCGACGGGCGGGGCGCGCCGACGCGGGGTGTCGGTACGCTCGCGTGATGGGCATCCCCGACTTCGTCGTCTCCCTCCGCGAGCGGATCGGCACCACTCCCCTGTGGCTCTCGGGCGTCACCGCCGTGATCCTCGACGGCCCGCGCGTCCTCCTCGTCCGGCGCGGCGACACCGGCGCGTGGGCTCCCGTGACGGGGATCCTCGATCCCGGCGAGGAGCCGGCCGTGGCCGCTTGGCGCGAGGCGCAGGAGGAGACCGGCGTGACCGTGGAGGTGGAGCGGCTGGTGGGAGTCGGCACGACGGGCGAGATCACCTACCCCAACGGCGACCGCGCCAGCTACCTCGACCTGACGTTCCGCTGCCGCTACGCGTCGGGCGAGGCGCGCGTCAACGACGACGAGTCGCTCGAGGTGGCCTGGTGGCCCGTGGACGCGCTGCCGGACATGTCCGCCGACTTCCTCGCGCGGATCCGGAACGCGCTCGACGACGAACCGGAGACCCGCTTCGTGCGTCCCGGCGACGACCTCCCCGGCCACGACCACGACGCGCGGGGCTCCGCCGCCTGATTTCCGGGCCTGGACCTGGTATCGTCGCCTGTTGGCTTGCGTGTGATCCTCCCCGATCACGCGGTATCGCCGCAGGCGCCCTCTCTCGCTGAGCGGCAACTCATACGACGACAATTCGAACGGAAGACATAACACGTGGCAAACATCAAGTCGCAGATCAAGCGCATCGGCACCAACAAGAAGGCCCAGGAGCGCAACAAGGCCGTCAAGAGCGAGCTGAAGACGGCCATCCGCTCCGTCAAGACCGCCATCTCCGCGGGCGACAAGGACGCGGCCGTCAAGGCCGTCAGCCTCGCCGGCAAGAAGCTCGACAAGGCCGCCAGCAAGGGCGTCATCCACAAGAACCAGGCCGCGAACCGCAAGGGCGCGATCGCCAAGCAGGTCGCCAAGATCGGCTGACCTCCCCTGGTGTGATCGACGGGCCCCGCGCATCGCGCGGGGCCCGTCGTCGTACCCGGGTGCGGGTCGCGGGCCTGCCGGTCGACCGCGACGGCGGCGACGGCGACGACCGTCAGTCGCGACCGCGGGAGGCGACGGTGCGCACCATGCGCTCCAGCGAGTACACCGGATCCCGCCCGCCGCCCTTGACCTGCGCGTCCGCCTCGGCGAGGGCCTCGACGGCGCGGCCGAGGCCGGCGTCGTCCCATAACTGCAGGTCGCGCCGGGCCCGGTCGACCTGCCACGGCGCCATGCCGAGCTTCGACGCCAGCTGTCCCGACGCGCCGGAGACGCCCGACACCTTCGCCATCGTGCGGATCTTCATGGCGAAGGCGGCGATGAGCGGCACCGGGTCAGCGCCCGAGGTGAGCGCGTGGCGGAGCAGGACGAGGGCCTCGCCGCTGCGACCCGCGATGGCGGAGTCGGCCACCGCGAAGGCGTTGATCTCGACGCGGCCGCCGTAGTACTGGTCGACCGTGACCTCGGTGATCTCGTGCGCGGTGTCCGAGATGAGCTGCTGGCACGCCGACGCGAGCTCGCTCACGTCGTCCTGGAACGCCGCCACGAGCTGCCGCACGGCGCCCGGCGTGATGGAGCGCTTCGCCGCCCGGAACTCGGCGACGGCGAAGTCGTGCTTCTCGCTGTCCTTCTTGAGCTCGGCGCACACGACCTCGATGCCGCCGCCCTGGCCCGAGCGCACCGCGTCGAGCAGCTTCTTGCCGCGCACTCCCCCGGCATGCCGCAGCACGACGTACGTGTTGTCGGCCGGCTGCTCGAGGTACGCGACGGCGTCGAGCAGGAACTGGTCCGAGCACTTCTCCACGTTCACGACCCGGATGAGCCGCGGCTCCGCGAACAGCGACGGGCTCGCCAGCGTGATGAGCTCGCCGGGCGCGTAGGAGTCGGCCTCGATGTCGGAGACCTCGATGCGGGGATCCTCCGCCGTGAGGATGTCGCGCAGGCGCCGCATCGCCCGGTCGGCGAGGAGGGCCTCCGTGCCCGACACGAGGACGACGGCCGCCGGCCGCACCGCGTCCCACGCGAGCTGCGGGATGGCCGCGGAGGGCTTCGCCGCCGTGGTGCGGGACGTCCTGGTCGCCATGCGGGTCCTTCCGGGAGGTGCGGGATGCGGATGCGGATGCGGGATGCGGAGTGCGAGGGACGGGGTGCGGGGCCGTGCGCCGGGCGAGACGGGGTCGGGCGGATCCAGGTTAGCCGTCGGGTGGGACATCGCCCGGCCAGGCGACGACGGCCGGAGCGCGCCGCGGTGGCCGCGGACGACCGAGCGCCACCACGGCGACGACCAGGGCGGTCGCGACCACGAGCGCGATGACGCCTGCCGGCCCCGCCGCCCACGGCACGTGCCCCGCGGGAAGGTGGGACACGACGGAGGCGACCGCGGCGATCCACGACGCGGGCAGCCACGCGAGCCGCAGCACGAGGACGCCCGCTGCCGGCCACATCGGGAGGACGACGCAGGCGACGAGTCCGCCGATGGTGGCGGGCGCGGCGGCGGGCTCGGCCAGGATGTTGGCGAGCACCCCGTGCACGGGCAGGCCGGGTTGCAGCACGAGGAGCACCGGCTGGCACGCCACCTGCGCCGCGACCGGGATCGCCAATGCCTCGGCCAGGCGGCGCGGCATGTGGCGCGCCAGGCGGTCCGCGAGCGGGGGCGCCAGCACGAGCAGCCCGGCCGTCGCCAGCACGCTCAGGGCGAAGCCGAGGTCGCGCGCGAGCCAGGGATCGCCGGTGAGCAGGACGACCACGGCCACCGCCAGCGCGGGCAGACCGCGGGACGGCCGACCGGATGCGGTGGAGACGATGAGCACGGCGGCCATGACGGCGGCCCGCAGCACGCTGGGCTGCGGCGTCACCAGGATCACGAACGCGCCGAGGGCCGCCAGCGCCGCGACGGCCCGCGCTGGTCGACGCATCCCGACGGCGGCCGCCAGGGCGAGCACGAGCCCCACGATGACCGCGCAGTTCGCCCCGGAGACGGCCGTGAGGTGCGTCAGCGAGCTGTCCTTCATGGTCTGCGCGAGGTCCGGGCCCACCGCGGACACGTCGCCGATCGCGAGGCCGGGCAGCAGCTGCGCTCCCGGTCCGCGGAGGTCGGTCGCGGCGTCGGCGAGACCTGCGCGGAGGTGGTCGGCGACGCCGAGCGGGCCGGCGGGAGCGCCCGTGGGCTCGGGCGCGCCGCGGGCGAGGAGGAGGTACGCGGCCCGGTCGGCCGGATCCGCGGGCCGGACGGCGGCGCTCACCCGCACCACCGTCCCCACCCCGAGGCGGGCGCTCCCGGATCCGTCGTGCTGGTCGTCGGCGCCCGTGGCGAAGACCACGACCGGCAGGGGCCGGCAGTTGGATCCTGCGGTCGACGGTCCGACCGCCGGCCTCGCGGCCGACGTGGATGGCGGTGAGGTGGGCGACCAGACGCACCCGGTGGGGGCGGCCGGATCCGCTCCCGGAGTGCGCGCCCATCGGGGCCGGAGGCTCGTCGACGACCGCGTCGGCGACCACCATGCCGTCCGCGTGCGCCGCGGCCTCGAGGACCTCCGGGTGGCGCGACGGCTCGCGGGCGGCGGCGGCGCCGAGCAGCATGGCCGTCACCCCGGCGGCGACCGCCAGAGCGGCCGCACCTCGGCGCATCCGCACAGCGGACGCTCGCGCTCGGGGCCGTCCCCGCTGACGATGGACGCGCGGCCCGGCGTGCGCGGATCCCGTCACGGTGGGACGCGTCCTTGAGCGCGCGGCCGATCGGATCGCGATCCCGGCGGACACCAGCGCCACCGACGCGGCGACGACGGCCGCGACCCCGGACGCACCGCGGACGCCGATCGCGACCGCCGAGGTCGTCCAGCCGACGGCGGCGGGGATCGCCAGTCGGAGGTCGACCTGCGGCCCGGCCGATCCCCACGGCCTCCGGGCCGCCCGACCCGACCCGGCGCCCGCACGCACCTCCCCCATCACACCCGCACCAGCGGCGTGAGCGACGCGAGCGTGCGGTCGCCGATGCCGGGCACGCGGCCGAGGTCGGCGACGCGGGCGAAGCGGCCGTGCGCGGACCGCCACGCGATGACGCGCGCGGCCAGGGACGGTCCGACGCGCGGGAGCGTCTCCAGCTGCTCCGCGGTGGCGGTGTTGAGGTCCACGGGCGCTGACGGGGTCGCGGTCCCCCCCCCGGCGGCGCCGCCCGCGCCGGCCGCGCCCGACGGGGCAGGTGCCGCGGACGCCTCGCCCTGGCGGGGGACGACGAGCTGCTCGCCGTCGGAGAGGACGCGCGCCAGGTTCACGCCCGCGGTGTCCGCCCCGTCGGCGAAGCCGTGCGCGGCGGTCAGTGCGTCGACCACGCGGCTCCCCGGCGCGAGGGGGTAGAGGCCCGGGGAGACGACCGCGCCGACGACGTGCACGTAGATGGGCGTCCGCGCGCCGTCGGCGGATCCGCCCGTCCCGCCCGTCTCACCGGTCGCGTCGCCTGCGGCGCCTGGGTCCCCAGCCCCGGAGTCCCCGGATGCGTCGCCGTCCGCGGAGTCGCTGGCCGCGCCGGCGTCCGAGCTCGCATGCGTCGCCGAGCTCGGATGCGCGACGGCGGGAGCCGTCGGGGACGCCTGGCTGGCCGACTGGACGGCGGTGACCAGGATCGTCACCACGAGCGCGGCGCCGACCAGCACGACCGCCGCCCCGATGCCGACGCGGAGCCGGACGCGCACCCGCTGACCGGGCGGCGGATGCGCACCGTCGGGCGCGGGCGGCGCCGCGATGCCGCCGTCGGCCTCCTCGTCGTCGCGTGGCGGTGGCGATGGCCGCGCGTCGTCGGAGGGCCAGGCCGCGTCGGGCTCCCATCCGTCGTCCGCCCATCCCGGCCGCTCGGGGGCATCGGGTCCGGGACGGGGACGGCGGAGGGGGCGCATGCGGGCACGGTAGGCGGCGCGCGGGGACGCCCGGGCCCCGCGCCCGGTTCTGGGGATCGCCGTCACGGATCCGCCCTGGGATGGAGCGAGGGCGGCCCGTCGCCGGACCGCCCTCGACTTCACCGCGCCATCGGGTGGCCGCGCCCTCAGGGGGCGGGGGCCGTGGTGATGCTCACGATCTTGGGCGCGCGGACGATGCGGTACGTCTTCAATCACGTGTCAACGATGTCTGCGGCTGCAGAGGTAAGTTCGAAGTTCCTTGCGTCCCGTAAATCTACAAGACAGGAATGTCTTCAGCCTTTCAGTGGGGTAGCCCTTAAACTCCTTAAGGCACTCGCGATACATGCGCTGTCCGGTGCCTCAGAGTCAAGGACCTCCCCCGCTCCTGCACTGAAGTGCATGACACCATTGCGAACGTTTTTTACTTCTGTGAGTAGGTCAAGACAGACCTTTTGATCCAATGATATACCGGCTGCCTTCCAGACGTCCGCGTCCTGAAGTGCATGAATATATTCTCCAAAGCTCATATCAATGGCGCCCCGAAAATCGGTCGCGTTACGCCGATTCGGCGTCAATCGCCCTTGTAGGCGCGGAATGGGAGATTTGTCGAGAAGGATGCGCAAGCGCGTCTCAATCTCTTGTAACTGAATATAGATGCCCGCGGACGAGTGGAATGCCTGCGCCAGATCGCTTGCCGTGATAATTCCATCGACCCGTCCATCCGGAGCGCGATAGAAGAGGAACTCTTTGTCAATAATGCTGATAACGTGATCAAGGAAGTCGTCGGATGAAGATGCGACATGGCTCCTCGGTCCTTGAATGTCCGCGGCTTTTGCCAGATTCAGGTCACCACGGTACTGAGCGATGCTCTGCCAAGTGATGACCCCGTGCATATTTTTCTTGTCGTTGCTCAGGACTGGCACCTGAGAGATGTCCTTCATGATCATGAGGGTCTGCACTTTGACGGCCGGCATTTCTAGACCACAAGAGATCAGACCGTCGTACTCACCGACGAAGGCTGAGACAGGCAGAGCGGTGACAGTTTTGGGTTGAGGAATTTTATCGCGAGGGTCGTAAATAACGACGTCACCATAGTAGTCTGCATTTTCAATTTCTGGCTCGCAAATTAGTCCATTGGACTTCAGTCGGTCATTAATTTGCTTATTCACTACCGCGCCACGGCGCGCATTCCCATTTAGGTGAATGAGTCGCTTAGTTGGCATTATCCAAGGCTTCCCCTTCTTTACAAGCGTGAGAAAGTCGTTCAGGTTTTTTATCTGCTCACCTTCGAACATATCTTTCGTGAACTCTTGCGGTTGAATGACCGGCGTCGTAGTCGTCATTAGTTTCCCTGGGCTGGGTGGCGGTGACACCGAACATCAAATCAGGATGGTCGAGTCTTGGATCGTATGTCAAACCTAGCCATCAACTGCTGGGAGAGTAGACCCTAGAACGGGGGTGTTTTAAGCGGCACCCAAACCCTGCACTAGGAGCGCATTATAATTTTCGTGATAGTCTCGAGAATTTCACGCATCCCAGTTGGGGAGAAAAACTGCTACAGTATTTGATCACTTGGGTCGTGTAGATAAAGTTGCGGAGTTGCATGCCCTGGTTTTATCGGAACGCGTGTTGTAATCAACGTCATGCTCAGTAGGGGCGCATACCCGGCCGCCAGAGTGCATTTGTCATTCGAGGCGCCCCCTCAGGGAGCGGGGGTCGTGGTGATGCTCACGATCTTGGGCGCGCGGACGATGACCTTGTCGATCGTGCGCCCCGCGGTGGATCGCCTGACGCCCGCGGTCTCGCGCGCGAGGGCCTCGAGCTCGTCCGCCCCGATCTTCGCGTCGACCTCGAGCTTGTCGCGCACCTTGCCGTCGACCTGCACGACGGCCGTGACCGTGGTCTGCACGAGCAGGTTGCGGTCGGCCTTGCGCCAGCCCGCGAAGGCCACCGAGCCCTCGCGACCGAGGCGCTTCCACATGTCCTCCGCGGTGTACGGCGCGAACAGGCTCAGCGCGACGGCCACGACCTCCGTCGCCTCGCGCACCGCCGCGTCGCCGCCGCCCGGACCCTGGTCGATGGTCTTGCGGATCGCGTTGACCAGCTCCATCGTGCGCGCGATGACGACGTTGAACTTGAACGCCTCGAGCATGCCGGGCGCCTCGGCGAGGAACCGGTGGGTGACGCGGCGGAGAGCTTCGTCCCCCGTCTTCCACTCGACCTCGGGCGCACTCGTGATGTCGCCCGTGAGGCGCCACGCCCGCGCCAGGAACTTGGCGGAGCCGGACGGGGAGACGTCCTCCCAGTCGATGTCGTCCTCCGGCGGGCCGGCGAACGCCATCGTCAGGCGGATGGCGTCGACGCCATGGCGGTCCATCTCGGATCCGAGGTCGACGCCGCCCTTGCTCTTCGACATCTTGCTGCCGCCGGAGAGCACCATGCCCTGGTTGAGCAGCGCGCTGAACGGCTCGGTGAAGGTGACGTAGCCGAGGTCGAACAGCACCTTCGTGATGAAGCGCGAGTACAGCAGGTGCAGGATGGCGTGCTCCACGCCGCCCACGTACTGGTCGATGGGCGCCCAGCGGTCGGCGTCGGCCGGGTCGAACGCCTTCGTGGCGTCGTTCGGCGACAGGAAGCGCAGCCAGTACCAGGAGCTGTCCATGAACGTGTCCATGGTGTCAGGGTCGCGCGTGGCGGGGCTGCCGTCGACGGGACTCGGCACGTTCGACCACGCGGTGGCCGCCGCGAGGGGCGACTTGCCCTTCGGCGTGAGGTCGAGCCCCTCGGTGTCGGGCAGGCGCACGGGCAGCTGGTCCTCGGGCACGCGGATCTCGCTGCCCTCGGCGTCGTAGACGATGGGGATGGGCGTGCCCCAGAAGCGCTGGCGGGAGATGAGCCAGTCGCGCAGACGGTAGTTCTTCGCGGCGCGGCCGCGGCCCTCCGCCTCGAGCTGCTCGATGACGCGCTTGATGGCGGGCTGCTTGCTCAGCCCGTTGAGGGATCCGGAGTTGATGAGGCGGCCCTCGCCGGGCAGCGCGACGCCCGTGCGACCGGGCAGCACCTCCTCGAGGTCCGGCAGCTCGCCGTCCTCGGGGATGATGCGGATGGCGCCCGTGACGGGCTGCGTGGTGTCGACCACCACGCGCACCGGCAGGTCGAAGGCGCGCGCGAAGTCGAGGTCGCGCTGGTCGTGCGCGGGGACGGCCATGACCGCGCCCGTGCCGTAGTCGGCGAGCACGTAGTCGGCTGCCCAGACGGGGATCCGCTCGCCGTTGACCGGGTTGATCGCCGTGAGGCCGAGCGGGATGCCGGTCTTCGGGCGGTCGGTGGTGGATCGCTCGATCTCGTTGAGGCGCTGCGTGCGCTCCAGGTAGCCGCGGAACGACTCGCGGACCTCCTCCGACGCGCCCTCCACGAGCTCGGCCGCGAGGTCGCTGTCGGGCGCGACGACCATGAAGGTCGCGCCGTGCAGCGTGTCCGGGCGCGTGGTGAAGACCGTGACGGGCTCGTCGCGACCCTCGACGACGAAGTCGACCTCGGCGCCGATCGAGCGGCCGATCCAGTTGCGCTGCATGCTGAGGACCTTGGCGGGCCACGTGCCCTCGAGCTGGTTGAGGTCGTCGACGAGGCGGTCGGCGTAGTCGGTGATGCGCAGGTACCACTGCGTGAGCTTCTTCTTGACGACCACGGCACCCGAGCGGTCGGACGTGCCGTCGGGCAGGACCTGCTCGTTAGCGAGCACCGTCTGGTCCACCGGGTCCCAGTTGACCCAGCTGTCCTTGCGGTAGGCGAGGCCCTTCTCGTGCATCTTGAGGAACAGCCACTGGTTCCACCGGTAGTACTCGGGGTCGCTCGTGTGCAGCTCGCGCTCCCAGTCGAAGGAGAGGCCGTAGCGCTTCATCGACTGCTTCTGCGTCTCGATGTTGGCGTAGGTCCACTCGCGCGGGTCGACGCCGCGCTTGATGGCGGCGTTCTCGGCGGGCAGGCCGAAGGAGTCCCAGCCGATGGGGTGCAGCACGTTGAAGCCCTGCTGACGCCAGTAGCGCGCGACCGCGTCGCCGAGCGCGAACGCCTCCGCGTGACCCATGTGCAGGTCGCCCGAGGGGTACGGGAACATGTCGAGGATGTACTTGCGGGGGCGGCTGTCGCTCGCGTCCGGCGTGCGGAACGGCTGCTCGCGCTCCCAGACCTCCGACCACTCGGCCTCGATGGCGCGGAAGTCGTAGGTCTCGCCGGGGGTGTCGGGGGTCTCGTGTGCCAAGGGCGCTCTCGATTCGATGCGGGGGTCGCGGCCGTGAAGGCCTCGACAAGACTAGTGAACGCGCGGGGCCCGTCCCGAACGGGTGGGAGGGGTCCGGATCAGGCCGGGTGGGGCGCCCTGGGGAGGGGCGGGCCCGGTGACTCCACGTGATCGCGAAGGGACGGGACGTGACCCGCGCGGAGGGCGGCCAGGAGCGGCGCCGCCTTCACGCGCACCTCGTCGAGCTCCTCCTCGGGGACGGACAGCGCGGTGATCCCGCCCCCGGCACCGACCGTGGCGCGGCCGTCCGTGACGACGACCGAGCGGATCACCATGGCGAGGTCGACGCGGCCGTCGTCGCCGAACCATCCGAACGCGCCCGCGTAGACGCCGCGGGGTCCGCCCTCGAGCGCCCGGAGGATGCCGACGGCGGCGGACTTCGGGGCGCCCGTCATGGATCCCGCCGGGAACAGGGCCCGCACGGCGTCGAGGGCGGACACGCCGGGCGCGAGCTCCCCCTCGACGCGGCTCACGAGCTGGTGCACCTGCGCGTAGGCCTCCACGGCGAACAGGCTCGTGACCCGGACGGATCCGAGCACGCAGACGCGGCTGAGGTCGTTGCGCATGAGGTCGACGATCATGACGTTCTCCGCACGCTCCTTGTCGCTCGCGAGGAGCTCGGCGCGTGCGCGGACGTCGGCCGCGGGATCCGCGTGGCGGGGGCGCGTGCCCTTGATGGGCATGGTGCGCAGCGTCCCGCGCGCGTCGACCTCGACGAAGCGCTCGGGCGACGCGCTGACCAGCGCCGTCGAGCCCACCCGCAGGAAGGCGCCGTGGTGCGTCGGGCTCAGGGTGCGGAGGGCGAGGTGCACGCGGACCGGGTCGACGCGGCCCGGGACGGACGCGCTGTTGGTGAGGCACAGCTGGTACGCGTCGCCGCGGCGGATGGACTCCTGGCAGGAGCGGATCAGGTCGAGGTACGCGGCGTCGTCATGGCGCCAGACGGGGGATGCGGGGACGTCGTCGCCGGCATGGGCGGCCGGGGCGCGAGCGCCGGATGAGGTGACGCGGGCCATCTCCTCCTCCACGGCGAGCGGCCACGCGTCCCCCGCTCGCGCGACGGCCCAGACCTCACCCGCCGCGTGGTCGAAGGCGAGGAGACGGTCGACGCGGATGGCAGCGGCCGGCACGGAGGCGTCGACCTCGGGTGCGCTCGGCGGGGCGTGATGCAGCGGCACAGTCTCGCTCCAGGCGTCGTGCGGGATCCAGCCGACGAGGCCCAGGCGGAAAGCCAGGCCGTCCGGGAGCGCGTCGACCTCGACGTCGACCTCGGAGGGGGCGGAGGGTGTCGCGGCGGACGCGGGCAGCAGCTCCGCCAGCCCCGCAAAGACGCCGTGGGGCCACTCAGCGACCGTGCCCGCCGACACCGCCAGGTAGCTCCAGCCCTCCCCCGCCGAGTCGTCGAGCCAGGCCACGTCGCCGGCCGACTCCGCGGCGAAGAGGGCGAGGAAGACCGACTCCGGGTCGTGCCATCCCGCCAGCCGCCGCCCGATGACCGGCCGCGCGGCGCGCGCCTCGCCCTCGTGCATGGTCGGCCTCCCGGTGTCGTGAGCGCACCCGGCGGCCGCCTAGCCTCAAGGGTATGAGTTCCGAGACGATCCTCCGGTGGACCGCGGCGGGCTGGGCGGCGGAGGCCGCGGATCCCGCCGGTGGAGGAGCCGAGGAGCCTCGACCGGCCGGCCACCGGGTGCTCGCAGCCGACTCGTTCCTCGTCGAGGAAGGCCGCGTGCTCGCGCTCGACGTGCACCGCCAGCGGTTCCTGGCCTCGCTGCGCCTGCAGTCGGCGGCCGTGCCGGATCCCGCCGCCTTCCTCGACGCCGCGGTGCGGGTGCTTCCCCGCGACGGCGCGTGGTTCCCGCGCGTGGAGGCGCTGCGCGGTCCCGACGGCGACGTCGCGAGGCTCCTCATCCGGCCCGCGCCGGAGCGCACGGCCTTGGTGGTGCTCCGCGATCACGACGGCCCGGATCCGCGCACGATGCCGCGCGTCAAGGGACCCGATCTGCACGCGCTCGGCGCCCTGCGCAGCCGCGCGGCCCGGTTCGGCGCGGGCGAGGCGGTGATCCTCGCGGACGACGGCACGATCGTGGAGGGCGCCTACAGCGCGATCCTGTGGTGGCACGGCGACGCCCTCGCCGTCGTCGAGGGCGACGTGCCGCGGATCCCGAGCGTCACGGAGCGCAGCATCGTCGCCCTCGCGACGGCCCTCGGTATCGACGTGCTGCACGAGCGGGCGCGGCCCTCGGACCTCGACGGCCGCGAGGTCTGGGCCGTCAGCGCGCTGCACGGGATCCGCCTGGTGCGCGGGTGGATTGACGGCCCGGCCACCGCGGCCGAGCCCGGCCGGGTGCGGGCCTGGCGCACGCGGCTGGACGCGCTGCGGCGCGAGCTGCCCGCGGGCTGAGGCGCGCTCGCCCCGGGCTCGCGGGGCCGGATCACTCCGCGACGCGCAGCTGCACCGTCCTGTCCACGAGGTCGTCGGGCACCTCCGTGTGCGTGAGCAGGAGCACCCCGCGGCCGTGGTCGCGGGCGGCGACGAGCACGTCCCGCAGCACCGCGCGGGCCTGCTCGGCGTCCACGTCCGCCGTCGGCTCGTCGAGCACGAGCACCGGGAAGTCGGCGAGCAGGGCCCGCGCCAGGTCGATGCGCTGCGCCTGCCCGCCGGAGACGAGTCCGCCGCGGTCACCCACGCGCGCGTCGAGGCCGCCCCGATCGGCGGCCCACCCCGCGAGGCCCACGCGCGCGAGCACGCCGACGAGCTCGTCGTCGGTCGCGCCATCGCGGGCGAAGAGCAGGTTCTGCCGGATGCTCGCGTCGAAGAGGTGCGGCGCTTGCTCGCAGAGGCCGACGATCCGCCGCACGGCCGACGGCGGCATAGACCTGGCGTCCCGCCCCTCCAGCTCGTAGGCGCCGCGCGACTCGAGGAACCGCGCGAGGGCGGCCGCGAGCGACGACTTCCCGGATCCGCTCGGGCCGCGCACGACCACCGTCTCCCCCGGCCGCACCACGAGCGAGACCGGCGCGAGGGCGTCCTGCCCGGCTCCCGGCCAGCGCGTGACCAGGTCGCGGACCTCGAGCGTCGTGCCCCGGGCCGGTGCGGCGACGGGGACGGGGTCCGCGTCGGCGCGCACCGGCTCCCGCGGGATCTCGTCGGGCACCGACTCCGGCACGACACCCGCCACGCGGGCGGCGCTCGTGCGCACGCGCCGCCACGCCTGCACCGCGAGGGGCACCGCCGTCGCCTGCTCGACGAGCGCGAGCGGCACCAGCGCGGCCAGCGCGAGCCACGCGGGATCCAGCGCGCCGGACGCGAGCCCCGGCACGCCCTGCAGCACGGTCCAGCCGGCGACCACGCCCGTGCCGGCGAGCACGACGCCCGTGGTGATGCCCGCCGCGGAGGCGCTCCGGAGCTCCGCGCGCCGGAGGTCGGCCGCGGCCCGGTCGATCGCGGCGAGGCGGTCGTCCACCGCCCCGAACGCGGTCAGCACGTCGAGGCCGCCGACGAGGTCGAGCACGAGGTCCTGCAGCAGGGCGCGGAGCGGCGCGATCCGCGTCTCGGTGCGCCCCGCGAGCGCGGTGGTCGCGCCGACCCCGACGACGAGCGCGACCGCGAGCGCGACGAGCAGGGCGATCCCCGCCGCGGGCAGCACCGCCCAGACGACCGCGACGCTCGCCGCCTGCACGAGCACCGACACCGCGAGCGGCTGGACGACGCGCAGCGGCAGGTCCTGGAGCCGGTCGACGTCGCCGACGAGCCGGGTGAGGAGGTCGCCGCGGCGCGTGTCGCGGAGCCCGGCGGGCGCGAACGGGAGGAGCCGCTCGAAGACGCCCACGCGCAGCGTCGCCAGCGCGCGGAAGGCCGCGTCGTGGCTCGTGATGCGCTCGAGGTAGCGGAACGCGGCCCGCCCGAGCGCGAACGCGCGGACCCCGACGATCGCCATGCCGAGGAACAGGATGGGCGGCTGCTCGGACGCGCGCGTGATGAGCCAGGCCGAGGTCGCGAGGAGCGCGACCGCGGCGACGGCGCTCGCGAGACCGGCGAGGAGCCCGGGCAGGGCGCGCCGGGCGGGCGGCTGCGCGAGCCGGAGGACGTCGTCGCGGTTCACGGCGCCACCTGCGCGCGCCAGGCGGGCTCGGGCGCGATGCGCGCGGGAGGGGCGGCGACGGCGCGCGAGTCGGGGACCTGCGGGGCCGCGTCCGCGTCGGATCCGCCGCCCAGCGGCAGCTCGGCGTCCGCCGCCCGCACGAGCGCGCCGCGGTGGGTGACGACCACGACGGCGCGACCCTGGTCGGCGAGCGCGCGGATCCCGGCGGCGAGGCGCTCCTCGGTCGCGGCGTCGAGGGCGGAGCTCGGCTCGTCGAGCAGCACGAGCGGGCAGTCGAGGGCCATCGCGCGGTGCGCGGCGCGCGCGACGGCGACCCGCTGCGCCTGCCCGCCGGACAGCCCCTGCCCGCCGACGCCGAGCACGAGGTCGGGGTCGATCCCGCCAGCCGCCGCGAGCGCGAGGGCCCGCCGCACGAGCGCGTCATCGGGATCCGCGACGCCCAGCGCCACGTTCTCGCGCACGGTGCCCGCCACGAGCCCCGGCCGCTGCCCCGCCCACGCGATCTCGGTCGGGACGGGCGGGCGCGGCGCGGAAGCCTCCGCGCCGCCCGACCAGCCGATGGTGCCCTCCGCGGGCAGCTGCCCGCGGATCGCGGCGAGGAGCGAGGACTTGCCGACCCCGCTCGGCCCGGTCACGGCCGTGACGCGCCCGCGCGGGAAGGTCGCCTGGATCCCCGCCAGCACGGGACGGCCGTCGCGCGAGACGGCCAGGTCGCGGATCACGAGCGCGTCGCCCGCGGGAGCCGTCGCGGCCTCGCCGCCCGGCACGGGGCGCGACGCCCGGGCGGCCCGGTCCTCCTCGAGGATCCCGAGCACGTCGTCGGATGCCGCGACGCCCTCCGCCGCCGCGTGGAACTGGACGCCCACCTGCCGGATCGGCAGGAACGCCTCGGGCGCGAGCAGCAGCACGAAGAGCCCGACGCCGAGGTCGAGCTGCCCGCCGATGAGCCGCACGCCCACTGACACGGCCACGAGGGCGACCGACAGCGACGCCGCGAGCTCGAGCACGAAGCCGGAGAGGAACGAGATCCGCAGCACGCGCATGGTCTCGACGCGGTACTCCTCGGTGACGCGCCGGATCCGCGCGGTCTGCCGCCGGGCGCGCCCGAAGACCAGGAGTGTCGACAGCCCGTCGACCACGTCGAGGAAGCCCGAGGCGAGCTCCGTGAGGCGCGACCACTGCCGCCGCTGCACGTCCTGGGTGGCCCAGCCGACGAGCACCATGAACACGGGGATCACAGGCAGCGTCACGAGGACCGTCACGCCCGTGAGCGGGTCGGAGGCGAAGAGCACGGCCACGACGATCGGGGTCGCCAGCGCCGTGAGGATCAGCTGCGGCACGTAGCGGGCGAAGTAGGGGTCGAGCGCGTCGAGGCCGGGGCCCACGACGGTCGCGAGGCGCCCGCGGCTGCGAGCGGCCGTCCACGCGGGCCCGAGGTCCGCGATCGCCCGGAGCGCGCGACGTCGGAGCTCGGCCGTGACCCGCGCCGCGCCGCGCGCGCCGACCACGTCCAGCAGCCAGGCGGACGCGCCGCGCACGACGGCGGAACCGATGACGAGCGCGAGCTCGGGCGCGAGCGCGTCCGCGTCCGCCCCGCCGATCGCCCGCACGACGAGCTGCGTGAGCGACCAGCAGAAGGCGACGAGCGCGAGAGTCTGCACCACGCCCACGACGGCGCCCAAGGCGAGCATCGCGCGGGCCGACGCGGAGTGCCGCAGCAGGCGCGGATCCAGGGGCTTCACGGCGCGCCTAGTTGTACTGGGTCATGACGTTGGTGACACTCGGGCCGCGGGCGTGAGCCCGTGGCTTGAGTGGATTCGTTCAGTGTTGTAGTGCTCGATGAAGGGGTCAAGCGCGTCGGCGCGGTGTTGGTTGCTGGTGAAGGGTTGCCGGTAGGCCCACTCGGTCGCGAGGGTCCGGTTGAAGCGCTCGACCTTGCCGTTCTGCCAGGGGCAGTGCGGGCGGATGAACTTCTGCCGCGCGCCCAGGTCCTGGACGGCGTTCTTGAACGCGGTCGAGTGCCGGTAGGCGAACGCGTTGTCCGTGATGACCCGCTCGATCCGGGTGATCCCATGCCCGGCGAAGTACGCCGCTGCGCGGGTCAGGAACCCGGCCGCGGTCGCGCCTTTCTCATCGGGATGGATCTCCGCGTAGGCGAGACGGGTGTGGTCATCGACCGCGGCATGGACGTAATCGAACCCGATCCCGCGGCCGCGGACCTGCTCGCTGCGCCCGTGGACCCGCCAGCCGCCTCCGTCCGGGATCCTCCCGAGCTTCTTCACGTCCACGTGGATCAGATCACCCGGATGCTCGTGCTCATACCGGTGCGCCGTTGACCGGGATGCCCGGATCACGGCCCCGGTGACGGGGTCCAACCATGCCAACGGCGGCGCCCCGTGCCGGCGCAGGATGCGGGAGATCGTACGGGCCGGAACGCTCGTCACCGGAGCCAGCCGGGCGGGCCCGAACCGAAGTTCCGCGCGCGCAGCCAGCACGGCGCCTTCCTGTTCCGGACTCGTCCTCGCCGGCATCGACCGTGGTCTCGAGGACCGATCCGCGAGCCCCGCGACACCCTCCTGACGGAACCGGGCCACCCACCGATGCGCGCACTGACGCGACACCCCGAGCTCGCGAGCCACATGCGACACCGGACGACGATCCTCGACTACCCGACGCACGAGGAGAAGCCGACCATGAACAGTCAACCGGGCATTAGCGATGGGACATCGAGGCCTCCTGGCGATGGTTGAACTAGACAGCTCCATCAAGCCAGGAGGCCTCTCCACACGCCCCGAAGTGTCACCAACGTCATGGCCGAGTACACCTAGTGCGCGGCCTGGGCGATGACGGCGCGCGTGATGCGCTTCCGGAACACCCAGTACGTCCACGCCTGGTAGGCGAGGATCAGCGGCAGCGCGAAGCCCGCGGCCCACGTCATGATCGTCAGCGTGTACGGCGAGGACGAGGCGTTCTCGAGCGTGAGCCCGTTCGCGGGGTCGTTCGACGCGGGCATCACATACGGGTGCAGGGCCGTGAAGAGGCTGGCGACCGCGAGGGCGATGGTCGCCGCGAGCAGCCCGAACGCCCACCGCTCCCGCCCTCGGACGTTCGCGAGGTACGAGCCGACGAGGGCGACGGCCGCGAGCGCGGACACGAGCCCAGACAGCGCCGACCCGTGCGCGAGCGTCGTCCAGACGAGGAACGCCGCCGCGATGACGATGGTGACGGCTCCCACGCGCATCGACAGCAGGCGGGCGCGTGCCCGGATCGGCCCGTCGGTCTTGAGCGCCGCGAACTGCAGGCCGTTGACGAGGAACAGCGAGAGCGTCGTGAGGCCGCCGAGCAGCGCGTACGGGTTCAGCAGGTCGAGCGTGGATCCCGTGTAGTCGTGGTTCGCGTCCATCGGCACCCCGCGCACCACGTTCGCGAACACGACGCCCCAGAGGAACGACGGCACGACCGAGCCCGTGACGATCATCGCGTCGAACCACCCGCGCCACCGGTCGGACGCGCCCTGGTGCCGGAACTCGAACGAGACCCCGCGGAGGATGAGCGTGATAAGGATCGCGAGCAGCAGCAGGTAGAAGCCGCTGAACATCGTGGCGTACCACTCGGGGAAGGCCGCGAAGAGCGCGGCCCCGGCGACGATGAGCCACGTCTCGTTGAGGTCCCACACCGGCCCGATGGTGTTGATGAGGACGCGGCGGTCGGTGTCGTCCTTCGCGAGGAACGGCAGGCTCATCCCCACGCCGAAGTCGAAGCCGTCGAGCACGAAGTAGCCGACGAAGAGGAAGGCGATGACGCCGAACCAGATGAGCGTGAGGTCCATCAGTACACGCTCGCTTCCCGGACGACCTCGCCCGTCACCGGGTCCGGCTCCTGCTCGGCCTCCGGGCCCTTCTGCGCGGCCTTCAGGATCAGGCGGAACTCCACCACCGCGAGCGACCCGTAGACCACCGTGAAGGCGACGAGCGAGATGAGCACCTGGAGCCCGGTGACGTTCGGCGAGACCGCGGACGAGGTCTGCAGCAGGCTGAACACGATCCAGGGCTGGCGGCCCATCTCCGTGAAGATCCAGCCGACCGTCATCGCGAGCAGCGGCAGCGGGGCGGCCCAGATGGCGACCCTCCACATCCAGGGCTTCGTGATCCGGCGGCCGCCGCGCGTGAACCAGAGGCCCCCGACCGCGACGGCGATGGCCGCCATGCCGAAGCCCATCATCCAGCGGAAGGCCCAGTAGGTGACCCAGATGGTGGGCGTGTAGTCGCCGGGGCCGTAGCTCGCGACGTACTGCGCCTGCAGGTCGTTGATGCCCTGGACCGTGCCGTCGAGCGTGTGCGTCGAGAGGAACGACAGCAGGTACGGGATGCGGATGGAGAACAACTCGCTCGAGCCGTCCGGCGTGCCCCACGTGAAGAGCGAGAACGACGCGGCGGCACCGGACGACGTGTCGTAGTGCGCCTCGGCCGCGGCCATCTTCATGGGCTGCGTCTGCACCATCGCGAGCCCGAGCGAGTCGCCGGAGAGGATGGTGAGCGCACCCGAGACGACCATGAACCACATGCCGAACCTCATCGCCGGCATCATCGTCTCGAGGTGCTGGTTCCGCGACAGGTGCCAGGCGGCGACCGAGATGATGACCGCGGCGGCGCACATGAAGGCCGCGAAGATCGTGTGCGGGAACGCGGCGAGGGCGACCTTGTTGGTGAGCAGCGCCCAGATGTCGGTCAGCTCGGCCCGGCCGCGCGCCTCGTCGATGCGGTAGCCGACCGGGTTCTGCATGAACGCGTTGGCCGAGAGGATGAAGTAGGCCGACAGGATCGACGCGACCGAGACCACCCAGATGGACGCGAGGTGCAGCTTCTTCGGGAGCTTGTCCCAGCCGAAGATCCACACGCCGATGAACGACGCCTCGAGGAAGAACGCGAGAAGGCCCTCGAGCGCGAGCGGGGCGCCGAAGACGTCGCCGACGAAGCGGGAGTACTCCGACCAGTTCATGCCGAACTGGAACTCCTGCACGATGCCCGTGACCGTGCCCATCGCGAAGTTGATGAGGAAGATCCTCCCGAAGAAGCGCGTGAGCCGCAGGTAGTGCTGCTTCCCCGTGCGCACCCACGCCGTCTGGTAGAGCGCGCAGACGAAGGCCATGCCGATCGTGAGCGGCACGAAGAGGAAGTGGTAGACGGTCGTGAGGCCGAACTGCCAGCGGGACAGCAGGAGCGGGTCGAGGAGGTCGTTCACTCCGGGCGACCGCTCTGGCGGCGGCCGGGTGCGGGGTGGTCTGCGGGAACGGGGTGCGGTGTCATGGCGACCGGATGCGCTTCCTGTGGAGGGCGGGTCATGCGGGGTGAGGCTCCATCGCGACACCACGATTCTACGACTTGTAGACGATCCGCGCGAGCCCGGCGCGCAGGTCCCGGCCGCGTCGCGTTGGCCGACCGGCGACGCGCGCGACACCCGGCGTTCACCCGGCCGGGCGATGGTCGGACCACGCACCCGGATCGGCGTCGACCCGGTGCGCCCACGCGCGGGGCCGGCTCCGGCTCCGCACCCTCCGTCGGCACCCGGATCCGGCACCGCACCCACCCGCACCGCGCACGTCGACCGAAGGGCCGCCGCCATGACCTCACCCGCTCCCGCCTCGCCGGCGTCCGACCGCACCCGCGGATCCGCGACGTCCGCCGCCGGCGCCCCCGCCTCGGCCTTCGTCGCCCTGCTCGTGGCCGACGGCGCGCACCTCACCGGACGGGTCGCCGAGACGGCCGACCGCCTCGAGTCCGGAGCGCCCGCCGAGCGCTACGACGCCCGCAGCGCGTCGGTCGAGGACGCGCTCGTCGTGGCCCTCGCGCTCGTGGCCGGCGGTCTCGACGTCCGCGACGCCGCCCAGCACGCCGTCGACGGGGATCCCGCGCCCGTCATCCAGGCCCTCCACTCGCTGGCCGGCCGCGGCGGCGTGGAGCCGTACCTCCTCCGCAACGGCCTCACGGTCGACCAGTTCCACGCGCTCCGCGACGCCGTCGTCGCGGGCGGCGGACGCGAGCTCGACGAGTCCCAGGACTGACGCCACTAGGCGTCCACCGCCGATCCCGGTCGCGCCCCTCCTTCTGGGGCCACGTCCATGTGTCCGCATAAATGAGGACCCGGCTAGAGTCGTCCATGAGCGCGCGGCCCTTACCCCCCCCTGGGTCGGGCGTTCGCAACCCGACGAGCTCGTCCGTCCATCCCCCCGGATCGGACGGCTCCCGGATCACGGAGATCTCCCGTCCCCCGAAGGACCGAGGTCACCGGAGAGGCCCGGCACCTGTGGCGTTCCCGCGCCCCGTGCCGGGCCTCTCGACGGTCCGCCCCGCGGATCCGCCCGCGCGTCAGCCCGCGCGGCCTCCCGGAGGCTCCTCCGCGGACGCGTCGTCCTCGACGAGCGGGAGGTGGAGGATCGCGAGGTCGAGCGGCCGGCCGAACTTCCAGCCGATGCCGGGCAGCAGGCCCACCTGCCGGAAGCCGAGCCGCTCGTGCAGGCGGATGGATCCGGTGTTCCCGGCCTCGATGTCCGCGAAGACGGCGCGCTTGCCCGCTGCCCGCGCGTGCGCGACGACCGCCTCGACGAGCGCGCGGCCGATGCCGCGGCCCTGGAACCCGTCGCGCACGTAGACGGAGTCCTCCACGGAGAAGCGGTAGCCGGACATGCGCCGCCACGGGCCGTAGGTGCCGTACCCGGCGAACGCCCCGTCGACCTCGGCCACGAGGATCGGGTCGCCCGCCTCGGTCGTCTCCCGGAACCACGCCTCGCGCTCGGCACGATCGACCGGTTCCTCCGTCCAGAGCGCGGTGCCGGTGAGGATCGCGTGGTTGCGGATCTCCAGCAGATCGTCGATGTCGCGGGGCTCGGCGGGGCGGATCCTCATCCCGGCAGGGTAGCGGAGCGGTCGCGTCGCGCCCTGCGGCAGGATCAACGCATGGACTGCACTTTTTCGCGGGTCGACTGGGACGACATCGACGCGACCTCCCTCCGCGCCGCCCAGCGCGCCGAGCTCGACCTCCGCTACGGCGGCGACCTGGAGCCCGGGACGAAGCCGACGGCTGCCGACATGGCCGCGTTCCTCGTGGCGCGCGACGCGGCAGGCGCGCCCGTCGGCTGCGGCGGGATCCGGATGCTCGGCGACCGCGGCGACGGGACCCCGTGGGCGGAGCTGAAGCGCATGTACGTGGTGCCCGCCGCCCGCGGGACGGGCGTCGCGACGGCCCTTCTCCGCACCCTGGAGGAGACGGCCCGGGAGCTCGGCGTGGTCGACCTGGTGCTCGAGACCGGACCCGAGCAGCCCGACGCCATGCGGTTCTACGTCCGCGAGGGCTGGACCGAGATCCCCCGCTTCGGCGCCTACGCCGACTCCGAGGGCTCGCGCTGCTACGCGCTGACGCTCGCGTGATCCGCCGGCTCCGGCTCCTCGCGCTCTCCTCGCACCCGGGGCCGACGGCCACCGTCACGGTGCTGGCGGGCGGGCTCGCCGTCGCGCTCGGCTACGGGCCCGGGCGCGTGGCCGCTGTGGCGCTGGCCGTGCTGCTCGGCCAGCTGTCCATCGGGCTCTCCAACGACTGGATCGACGCCGAGCGCGACCGCAGCGTCGCCCGCGCGGACAAGCCCGTCGCGCGCGGCGAGGTCGCGGTCGGGCACGTGCGGGCGGCCGCCCTCGCGACGGCGGCGGCGTGCTTCGTCTCATCGGCCGCGCTCGGGCCGGCTTTCCTCCTGGCGCACGCTGTGCTGGTGGGTGCGGGCTGGGCCTACAACGCCGGCCTCAAGCGGACCGCCGTGAGCGTGGTGCCGTTCGTCGTGGCCTTCGGGATCCTGCCGACGGTGGTGGCCCTCGGGGCGGCGGATCCGGTGCCCGCGGCCGCGTGGGCCATGGCGACGGGTGCGGTGCTCGGCGTCTCCATCCACTTCACCAACGTGCTGCCCGACCTCGAGGACGACGCCCGCACCGGAGTGCGCGGCCTGCCGCACCGGCTGGGGCGCGTGCCGTCGGGCCTCGTCGCGTTCGGGGCGCTCGCGCTCGGCGCGGTGGTCGTGGCCGTCGGCCCCGTGCTCGCGGATCCCGCGCACGCCGTCACGCCGCTCGCCGTGGCGGGGCTCGTCGTCACGCTGGGCATCGCCGCGTGGGGCGCCGTGCGCGTCGTGACCCGCCCGCCGGGCCGCCTGCTGTTCCAGCTGATCATGGCGGCGTCGCTGCTGCTCGTCGCCCAGATCGCGCTGAACGCGACGCGGCTCACCTGACGCGGGCGCCCGCGTCCCGGCCCATGGCGTAGACCGAGGCGAGCCCGGCCGCCGCGGGCGAGGCGAGCACCGCGCGGAGCCCGGCGTCGCGCACGAGCCGCGTGAGCCCGCGCACGGGTCGACCCAGCGCGGTGTTGATCTCCGACTGCACGGCCGCGCGGCGCGCGCTGGCGAGCCGGTCGCGCTCCCAGCGGGCGAGGCGCACGGCATCCGGCACGCCGCGGCGCGTGCGGACGGCGTCGACGAGGATCGGCGCGAGGGCGTCCGCGTCGAGCCAGCCGAGGTTCATCCCCTGCCCGCCGATGGGGCTGATCTCGTGGGCCGCGTCGCCGATGAGCACGGCGCGCCGGGCGACCATGCGGTGCGCGAGGCGGCGGCGCACCCCGAAGCCGCTCACCGGATCCAGCTCCGCGGTCGACACGACGTGGCCGGTGCGCTCCCCCACCGCGCGCGCGAGGACGGTCGCCGGATCCCCGTCGCGCTCCCCCTCCCGGAGGCCCACGACGAAGCGCCGCATGCCGCCCGGCAGCGGGAAGGACTCGACCACGCCGTCCGGGTGCAGCGTGACGACGGCGTCGTCGCCCGCGTCCGTGCGGTCGGGCGCGTCGCCCATGAGGAAGCGGTCGGGCAGCGGCCGCTCGTCGACGCCGATCCCGAGGAGCCCGCGGACCGCGCCGCGCGTGCCGTCCGCGCCGATCACGAGGGACGCGGTGACCTCGACGGTCGCGCCGTCGGCGTCCCGCCCGGTCGCGCGGACGACGCCGTCCGGCAGGCCGACGGGATCCGCGTCGAGCCCCGTGAGCGTCACTCCTCGGTGCAGCGCGCCCGGCGCGAGTCCCGTCAGGCGCCTGGCGAGGATCGCCTCCGTGCGCCACTGCGGCAGCGCCGCGACGTAGGGGTGCGTCGTCGATACGCGGGCGAACGAGACGCGTCCGAGCTCCCCGCGCGGCCCCATCGCGATGCCCCGGCGGACGAGGACCGCCTCGGCGACCATCTCCTCCGCCACGCCCAGCCTGTCGAACGCGTCGAGCGACGGCGCGTGGATCCCGATGGCCCGCGACAGCCGGGCCGGCATCGGCCGCGCCTCCCACACGCGCACGTCGAGCCCGGCCTGCGCGAGGAGCGCGGCGAGGTGGATCCCCACGGGCCCGCCTCCCACGATCAGCGCGTCGACGCGTGTCATCAGCCCGAGCGCTCGACGGCGTCGGCCCGGCTCGCGGACGGATCGCGGACGACGAGCACGCGGAACGGGGCGGCGCCCTCGACGCGCCAGCCGGCGGGCACCCGGAGCGCGAGCTCCACGGGCGTCCAGCTGCGGCGGATCGAGCGGAGCCCGTCGACGTGCACGAACGACCCGCGGGCGACCAGCCGGGAGGCGGGTCCGTAGAGGGCGTAGGCGAGCCGGCCGCGCGCGATGTCGCTGTGGATCGCGCGGGGGGCGAGCGCGGCGGAGTCGGCGAGCAGGGCGTCGAACGCGGCGTCGTCGAGGTGGTGCAGCACGTGGTTGCTCGTCACCAGGTCGAACCGGCGGCCCTCGGCCACGAGCTCGGCGCTCGACGCGGGGCGGAACGCGACATCGGGATCCCGCGGCCGGGCGCCGGCGAAGGCCGTCGCGCGCGGATCCGGGTCGATGCCCGTGACGCGCAGCCGCAGCCCGTCGCGCCGGGCCCACCGCGCGAGGGCGAGCGGCACGTCACCTCCGCCCGAGCCGATGTCGAGGAGCGTCGTCCCCCGGTCGGCGGACAGCAGCGGGCGGATCCGGGAACGGTAGACCCCGCGCCACCCCGCGACCACGCGGTTGACGACCTGAAACCGCGCATAGGTGCGGTCGAGCGCCGCGGGATCGCAGTCCGGGTCGTCCATGAGCTCGGCGAGCCGGGCGTCGCGGCGGGAGAGGTCCATCAGGCGGTCCGGCGCGTCATGAGGGCCGTCTCGACCGTCAGGCCGGGACCGAACGCCATGGCGCACACCCGTCCCGCGCCGGGCCCGGATGCCGGGATCGGCGCGGGCTCCGCGACGTCCGGGCGGCCGGGCACGTCGGCCGGCGGCGTCTGGTGCAGGATCCGCCGGAGCACGAACAGCACCGTCGCGCTCGACATGTTGCCCACCTCGGCGAGCGTCGACCGGGAGGCCTCGAGCTGCGCGGGCGCGAGCACCAGCCGGTCCTCGACGCGGTCGAGGATGCTGCGGCCGCCCGGGTGGATGGCCCAGTCCTCGATCTCCGCGGGGGCGACGCCCGCGAGCGCCGGGACCTGCGCCCACAGCGGCTCGAGCGCGCCCGTGATGTGCTCGTCGATGATCTTCGGCACGTAGCTCGACAGGATCATGTCGAAGCCCTGGTCGCCGATGGTCCACGCCATGTCGTCCTCGCCCACGGGCGTGAGGACGGTCTCGAACGCGTCGAGGTCGAGCGCGGTGGATCCGGCTGGAGCCGGTCGTGCGGTCACGATCGCGGCCGCCGCGCCGTCGCCGAAGACGGACGACGCCACGATCGTGTCGGCGTCGTCCGACGAGTGCAGGTGCAGCGAGCAGAGCTCCACGCACACGACGAGCACGACGGCGTCCGGATCGGCGGCGCAGAACTGCGAGGCCATGCGCAGCGCCGGGAACGCGCCGTAGCAGCCCATGAAGCCGAGGTGGAAGCGCTGGGTCGACGCGCCGAGCCAGAGGCCGCGCACGACGGCGTAGTCGGGTCCGGGGGCGTAGAAGCCCGTGCAGGAGACGGTGACGACGTGCGTGACGTCGGACGCCTCGATCCCCGCGGCCTCCTCGACCGCCTGGCGCGCCGCGCCGAGCAGCAGGGCGGGGGCCTCGCGGATGTACGTGTCGTTGCGCGCGCCGGTGCCCGGCGTCAGGATCCGTCCGCTCGCCCGGTCGTAGAAGACGGGTCCGCCGTCGGCGTCGTCGACGGGCGCGTCGGCGCCCGCCATCCCCGGCGCGGTGCCGAGCTCGCGGATCACCGTGTGGCGCGTGCGGATCCCCGACGCGTTGAACGCCGCCGACACGAGCCGGGTGCCGAGCCGCCCGAGCTCCGGCTGGCTGCCGAAGAGGTCGCGCACGCCGTCCTGCGCGAGGACCGTCGGCGGCACCGCCGTGGCGATGGAGCGGATGGAGGCGATCAGCGTCGGCCGCCGGAGACGACGGCCGCGCCGACCGCGAGCACGACGGCGACGGCACCCGCGCCGATCGACGCGGCGACGGCCGGGTCCTTCCGGGTGAACGCGCGCGTCCGTCGGGACACGTCGTGGGCGGTGGTGCGGACGTGCGACGTGACGTCGTCGCGGATGGCGCGGGCGCGGGCCGAGGCGTCCGCCTTCAGCTCCGAGGCGCGGGCCGCCACGTCGAGCGCGGTCTCGAGCTCCCGGACGGTGCGCGCGAGCTCGTCGCGGCCGGTCTGGATGTCGCGCTTCAGCTCCTCGGGGCTCCGCTTGGGCGCAGGCGGGATGTGCGCGCCCTGGCCCTCGGGCGCCGACTCGGCGACCGTCTTGTGCTTGCGGACCTCGCGGGCGACCGTGGTCACGGCACCCAGGACGCTCACCTCGCCGCTCGGGGACTTCTTCTTGGCCATGCGCGGGCTCCTGCGCTCGTCGATCGTGCGGGTGGATCCATTCTGCTCCGTCGGGCCGCGCGCGGGCACCGACGGCGCGAGGGGCCGGCGCTGGTGCGTCGGCCCCTCGCGGGTGCCGGGCGTCGCCGCCCGGCCGGCACCTCCTAGAAGAGGGCCTTCTCCTTGAGCCAGTCGGCGGCGATGGCGGCCGGCTCGGCCTTCTCGTCGCCCTGGTTGCGGCGGTTCATCTTGGTGAGGTCCTCGGTGGTCAGCGCGGCCGACACCTTGTCGAGGATCGCCGTGACGTCGGGGTTCATCTTCGCGGTCTTGACGAGCGGCACGACGTTCTGCGCCTTGATGAGGTTCTCGGGGTCCTCGAGCGTGACGAAGCCGTTGTCGAGGATCGACGGCGTGGTCGAGTAGATGTTCGCCATGTCGACCTGGCCGTCGAGAAGCGCCTTGACGGTGTTGGGGCCGCCCTGGTCCTCGATGGTGACGAGGCTCGCGTCGATGCCGTACGTGCCCGTGAGGCCGGGGATCCCGTACTCGCGCTCGCCCAGCACCGCACCGCCGCCGACGCGGACGGTCTTGTCCTTGAGGTCGGAGAGGCTCGTCACGCCGTTGGCCGCGGAGTACTCCTTGGTGACGTTGTACGAGTCCTTGTCCTCGGCGGGCGACTCGTCGAGCACCTCGAAGCCGTCCGGCAGCGCGGCGCCGAGCGCCGCGTAGACGTCGTCGCTGGAGGTCGCCGTCGACTCGTCGTCGTACGCGGCGAGCAGGTTGCCCGTGTACTCGGGGATGAGGTCGATGGACCCCTCCTCGAGCGCCTTGAGGTAGACCTCGCGCTCGCCGATCTGCAGGTTGCGCGTGACCTTCACGTCGTTGGCCTCGAGGGCCTGCGCGTAGACCTCGGCGAGGATGACGTTCTCACCGAACGCGGCCGAGCCCACGGAGATCGTGTCGGTGGGCGCGGCGGAGGCCGAGCCGCCCGAGGTGTCGAGGGGGTCGCCGGACGAGCAGCCGGCGAGGGCCATTGCGGTGCCCAGCGCGACGGTGCCGACGAGGAGCCGGCGGGTGATGCTGTGGGTCATGTGCTGTGTTCCTTTCAGGGAGTGGTGCTGACCGCGGGCCTCGACGAGGTACGCGGTGAGTCGGGGGTGCGTCCTGCGGCGGCGACGACGCCGCGGGGGACGACGGCGCGCTGGACGATCGCGAAGACCGCGTCGACGACGAGCGCGAGCGCGGTGACGAGGATCGCCGACGCCAGGAGCAGGGGGAAGTTCCGCGTGGTCAGGCCGGTGAAGATGTCGCGGCCGAGTCCGCCCAGCCCGAGGTAGGCGCCGAGCGTCACGGTGCTGATGACCTGGAGGGTCGCCGCGCGGAAGCCGCTGATCATGAGCGGGAGCGCGAGCGGGATCTCGACGCGACCCAGGATCTGCGTCTCCGTCATCCCGACTGCGCGCGCCGCGTCGATCGCCGAGCGGTCCACGGCCTGCACGCCGGAGTACACGCCGGCCAGCAGCGGTGGGATGCCGAGGAGCGAGAACGTCAGGATCGGTCCGGTGAGGCCAATGCCGAAGAGCAGGCCGAGCAGGACAAGGACGCCGAGGGTGGGCAGCGCGCGGAGGCCGTCCGAGAACGCCACGGCCACGTTGCGGCCGCGGCCGGTGTGCCCGATGTAGAGGCCAGCGGGCACGGCGATGATGGCGGCGACGCCCATCGAGAGGGCGGTGTACCCCACGTGCTCGAGCAGGCGCGTGCCGTACCCGGTCGGACCCGCCCATCGCGAGGCGTCGAGGAGGAGGGCGAGGGCCTCGGCGAAGAGGTTCACGAAGCACTCGCATCCGTGACGAGCGCGGCACGTCGGGCCGAGCGGCTCCTCGCACGCAGGGACGGTTGGGTGGACCAGGGCATGAGGAGCCTCCCGGCCAGCAGGAGGATGAGGTCGAAGACGAGCGCGATCACGACGATGCCCACGATTCCGGTGATGATCTCCGTGTAGAACTGGCGCCGGTACCCGCTGAGGATCATGGTCCCGAGGCTCAGGATCCCCGACAGCGAACCGACCGTCACCATGCTCACGGTGCTGACGGAGACGACGCGGAGTCCGGCGAGGAGCACGGGTCCCGCGAGCGGCAGCTCGACCCGCCAGAAGCGCGCCCATCCGGCGTACCCCATGGCCGTCGCGGACTGCTTGACATCCTCAGAGACCGAGGCGAGCGCGTCCGAGGTGATGCGGATCATGAGCGCTACGGCGTACACGGTGAGGGCGACCACGACGTTGCGCGGATCGAGGATGTTGGTGCCGATGATCGCCGGCATCGCGAGCAGGAGCGCGATCGACGGGATCGTGTAGAGCGCTCCACCGACGGTGAGCAGGGCGCCACGGGTGCGCCGGTACCGGTTGGCGAGCCAGCCGAGCGGCAGCGAGATGACGAGCCCGAGGAGGACGGGCGGCGCGGCCAGCGCGACGTGCGCGACGGCCAGGTCGAGCACCGTGCCGATGTTGGCGAGGACCCAGTTCACGCGGGTCCCGCACCCTGCGCCTGGGCACCGGGGGCGTGCGCGGCCCCCGCCTCGGTCGGAGCGGATGCGGATCGGGCTGCGGAGCGCCCCTCGTCGTCGAGCACGCCCACGAGGCGGCCGTCGCGGTCGACGAGCACCTGTCCCGTGCCGGTGTCCTCGACGTGCAGCGCGCGCTTGCCCTTGTCGGCGCCCACGAAGTCGCGGACGAAGTCGTTCGCCGGGTTCGAGAGGATCTCCTGCGGCGTGCCCTGCTGGGCGATGCGGCCGCCCTTCTCGAGGATCACGACCTGGTCGCCGAGCAGGAACGCCTCGTCGATGTCGTGCGTCACGAAGACCACGGTCTTGTCGAGCTGCGTGCGCAGGCGGATGAGCTCCTGCTGGAGGTCGTCGCGCACGAGCGGGTCGACCGCGCCGAACGGCTCGTCCATGAGCAGGATGTTCGGATCCACCGCGAGGCCGCGGGCGACGCCCACGCGCTGCTGCTGGCCGCCGGAGAGCTGCGACGGGTAGCGGTCGGCCATCGACCGGTCGAGGCCCACGGTGTCCATCAGCTTCAGGGCGCCCTCGCGCGCGGTCCGCTTGTCGACGCCGGTGAGGCGCGGCACGGTCGCGATGTTGTCGACGACCTTGCGGTGCGGGAGGAGGCCGGAGTTCTGCATCACGTAGCCGATGCTGCGCCGGAGCTTCACGGCGTCCTGGCTGGCGATGTCGGTGCCGTCGATCTCGATGCGACCGGACGTCGGCTCGACCATCCGGTTGATCATGCGCATGAGGGTCGTCTTGCCGCAGCCCGAGGATCCGACGAGGACCGTCGTGGTCTGCGAGGGGACGACGAGGCTGAAGTCCTCGATCGCGAGCGTGCCGTCCGGGTACTGCTTGCGGACGTGGTGGAACTCGATCATGGGTGGCTCATTCCTCGTAGTCACTACGAATCGACACTTGCCAGGCACACTAGCGAACCACGACCGCGGCGGAACGGTCGCACCGGGCCGTCCCCTGACGCCACTTCGTAACAAATGGATGCTTCCGCGGATAGCCCCCGCATGCCGCGGGCGCGTCGGTCGGCGTCGGGTGCGTCGGCCAGGATGGAGGGCATGACGCGCATCCTCGCCCGGGCCACGACCGCCGACGACCTGGTCGGGCTGCTCGACGTGGACCACGCGGGCGACGCCGTGCCGGGGCCGTCCTGGCGCATCGTCCCCGGCCAGCGCGTTGCGGTCCTCGTCGACACGCTGCCCCGCCGCGCCGAGGGCGACACCGAGGACCAGGTGCCCGTGCGGCGCCTCGAGTCCGCCCGATGGGGCCTCGTGCCCGCGGGATCGTCCGGGCCGGACCAGGGCCCGCCGGTCGCCGAGATCCCCGCCGAGCAGCTCGCCTCCCGGCCGGAGCTCCTGCAGGCGCTCGTGTCCCGGCGCGCGGCGATCCCGGTGTCGGGCTACTACGAGCACCACGAGACCGACGACGGACTGCGCACCCCGTACCTCGTGGGCGCGGGCGACGGCACCGTGCTGCTCGCGGCGCTGTACGAGTGGTGGCGGGATCCCTCGCGCGCCAGCGACGATCCCGCCCGCTGGGTGCTGAGCTGCGCGGTCGTCACGCGGCCCTCTGCCGGGACCGTGGAGGCGCTGGCGGAGCGCATGCCCGTCGTCCTCTCCCCCGACGTCGTCGAGGAGTGGCTCGACCCCACGGCCGAGGGCTCCCCCGAGCTGCTGCGGGCCGTCGCCACCCAGGCGGAGGACGTGATCGAGGAGCTGGCGATGGACGAGGTCGGCCCCGGCATCGACCAGGGCGCGCCGGACTCGGCAGAGCTCGCCCGGCCGGTGTGACGCGCGCCCGCCGCTCCCGGCGTCTGGTTGACTGAGCCCGTGGCCCCCTCCTCGAAGAAGAAGAAGCACGCGACCCGCACGCTCCTCGAGTCACCGGCCGCCGCACCCGTGCTGCACCGGGCGGCGCGCATCGAGGACCGCATCCACGAGATCCGCGAGGGCCGTGCCCGCAAGCGGGGCCTGAAGCCCACCGTCATCCCCTACGCCGGCTACGGATCCGTGCGCTGGGTCCGCGTCCTCTGCCGCGTCCTCCTCACCGATACGAAGAGCAAGCGCGCGCTGGCCGGCGACAAGGTCGTGCGCGGCTGGCGGAGCTTCACGAGCGTCCCGCTCACGGACGTCGACGTCGTCGTCGAGATCGACGGCACCGAGCACCACGTGCGGGCCGACCGCGGCGGCGTCGTGGACCAGGTCGTCGAGGCGAGCCTGCCGAGCGGCTGGCACACGATCCGCATCCGGTCCGAGGGATCGGAGACCGTGGACGCGCCCGTCTTCATCGTGGGCGACGACGTGCGCACCGGGATCCTCAGCGACATCGACGACACCGTCATGGTCACCGCGCTCCCCCGGCCGTTCCTCGCCGCGTGGAACACCTTCGTGCTCGACGAGCACGCGCGGACGCCGACCCCCGGCATGGCCGTGCTCTACGAGCGGCTCCGCCTGCAGCACGAGGGAGCGCCCGTCCTCTACCTCTCCACGGGGGCGTGGAACGTGGCCCCGACGCTCACCCGGTTCCTGTCCCGGAACCTGTACCCGCCGGGACCGATCCTCCTCACCGACTGGGGCCCCACCGTCGACCGGTGGTTCCGCAGCGGCATGGAGCACAAGCGCAACAACCTGCAGCGCCTCGCGGCGGAGTTCCCGCACGTGAAGTGGATCCTCGCGGGCGACGACGGCCAGCACGACGAGCTGCTCTACGGCGAGTTCGCCGAGCGGCACCCCGGCAACGTCGAGGTCGTCCTCATCCGGCAGCTCTCGGCGGGCGAGGCCGTGCTCGCGGGCGGCAGGGCGAAGGCAGAGAAGCGCGCGCTCGACAGCTCGATCCCGTGGGTCTACGCGCCGGACGGGGCGAGCCTGCTCGCGCAGCTCGACGACCTCGGCCTCGCCGACGACTCGGGCACCCGGATCGGCACCTGACCCGGACGCCGACCGGCACGACGAAGGGCCCCGCGATCATCGCGGGGCCCTTCGTCGTCGTGCAGGTGGATCAGACGGCGTCGGTGAGCGCCTGGAACTCGTCGTCGGTGAGCTCGATGCCCGCCGCGGCGATGTTGTCCTCGACGTGGCCGACCGACTTGGTGCCGGGGATCGGCAGCATGACGGGCGAGCGGCGCAGGAGCCAGGCGAGCGCGAGCTGCGAGGCGCGCGCGTCGTGCTGCTTCGCGAGGGCGTCGAGCGGGCCGCCGTCCTTCGCGAGCTCGCCGGTCGCGAGCGGGAACCACGGCATGAAGGCCAGGCCCTCGGCCTCGGCGTAGTCGAGCAGCGGCTCGGCGTCGCGCTTGGCGAGGTTGAAGAGGTTCTGCACGGAGACGATCTCGGCGATCTCGCGCGCGGCCTTCACGTCGTCGACCTGCACCTCGGAGAGGCCGATGTGGCGGATCTTGCCCTCGGACTGCAGGTCCTTGAGCACGCCGATCTGGTCGGCGAGCGGCACGGCGGGGTCGATGCGGTGCAGCTGGTAGAGGTCGATGCGCTCGAGGCCGAGGTGGCGCAGGCTCAGCTCGGCCTGCTGGCGCAGGTACTCGGGGCGGCCGACGGGCTGCCAGTCGCCGGGGCCGGGGCGCGTGAGCCCGCCCTTGGTCGCGATGACGACGTCGTCGGCGTACGGGTGCAGCGCCTCCTTGAGGAGCTCCTCCGCGACGAACGGGCCGTAGGAGTCGGCGGTGTCGAAGAACGTGACGCCGAGCTCGGCGGCACGGCGGATGACGCGGACGGCCTCTTGCGGGTCCTCGGGGGCGCCCCAGACGCCCTCGCCGGTCAGCTGCATGGTGCCGTAGCCGAGCCGGACGACGGGCAGGTCGCCGCCGATGGTGAAGGTGCCGGAGGCGCCGGCTGCGCGGGTGGTGTCGGTCATGTGGACCCTCCTCGGGTGTCGATGACGAGGGAGGCGTCTGCCGCCCTCGGGACACCGGGGCCAACGCGGCGGGCGGCGGATCCATGCCCGATGCGCGCGATCCGGTCCGGACCCTCAGGCTCCGGTCGAGGGTGAGGCGGATCCGCCCGCTCCCCTCGTGGATGTCGGCGCCCGTTCCTACACTCGGATCAGGCGTTCGAACATCCGTTCGAACGCGGGAGCGCGGCCGGCGCGACGGGCGAGAGGAGCGGCACATGCGGATCGACGAGGACGTGGAGGTCGAGCTCTCGGGCGACGGCTCGCCGTTGCGCTTCACCTGGCGGGGCGTGGTCTACGGCGTCGTCAGCTCGCCCGAGCGGTGGATCGCCCGGGTCGACTGGTGGCAGCGCACGGGTCGCGCGCCCCGCGGCGCGAGCGCCCACCTGCTGGAGCTGCGGATGTGGCGCGTCGAGGCCGTGCCGCTCCCCACGGGCGCGCGCCGGGTCGACGGCTCGTTCGACCTGAGCGTCGACGCGCGCGGCCGCTGGTCGCTCGTCAACGCGTCGGACGAGGAGCTCGACATGCGCCTGTTCGCCTGACGCCGCCCGCTGGCCTCGTGCCGCCCGGGTCGCGCTGTCCCGACCGCTCGCCCGTCCCGCCGGGTCGCCCCATGTGCCCGGGCCCGGGGAATAGCCGGGGGCACGCGCGCCTTCTCCCCATCGGCGCCGCACGGCGTCCCGCACGCGGCCACCCGGGCCGCGGCGCACGGAGGGATCCCGCATGGCGGCACTCGAGTGGCTGTTCGACGCGCAGCTCCGTATCGGCGACCAGACGATCCTCTGGCGCGAGATCGTCGGCAATCTCTTCGGCCTCGCCAGCGCGCTCGGCGGCATGCGCCGGAAGGTCTGGGCGTGGCCCGTCGGCATCGTCGGCAACGTGCTCCTGTTCACCGTCTTCCTCGGCGCGGTCTTCGGCACGCCGAACCCCGTCAACCTGCTCGGACAGGCCGGCCGCCAGGTCATGTTCATCGCCGTGTCCGTCTACGGCTGGCACCGCTGGAACCAGGCCAGGCACGGCGGCGCGCCCGTCGTGCCACAGTGGGCGTCGGGCCGCGAGCGCGTCCTGCTCGTGGTCGCGCTCGTCGGCGGCACCGCGATCCTCACGCCCGTCTTCCGCGCGCTCGGCTCCTACGAGCCCGTGTGGGCCGACGCCTGGATCTTCGTCGGCTCCCTCCTCGCCACCTACGGCATGGCCAAGGGCTGGGTCGAGTTCTGGCTGATCTGGGTGGCCGTCGACCTCGTCGGCGTGCCGCTGCTCGTGAGCGCGGGCTACTACGCATCCGCCTTCATGTACGTCTTCTACGGCGCGTTCACGCTCACGGGCTTCTTCGTCTGGATGCGCGCCCGCGGCACCGGTGCGCCCGCGGTCGAGACGGCCTTCCCGGATCCGCGCGTCGTCGAGGCGCCCGCCGACCGCTGACCCGTCGCTGAGCCCGCGCGCTCGTCGGCGCGCGCTCGTCGGCGCGCGCTCAGCCCTGGCCGTTGGAGCAGGTGCTCTGCGCCGCGGTCTGGCCGGTGATGCTCGGGTCGAGCACCTCGGCGGTCGGCGTCGCGGCGGGCGCCGGGGAGCCGGTCGCCGTCCCGTCCGCGGGCGGCGCGGTGGTGGGCGCCGGGGTCGCGCCGTCGGCCGGCACGCTGCCGGACTCGTCCGTCGTCGTGCCCTCGGTGAGCGTGAAGTCCGCGTCCGAGGCGAGCAGGCCCACGAGCTGCGCCGCGGCCGCCTCGTCCGGCTGCACGCGGCCGTTGGCGAGCACCTCGCCCGGGTACTGGAGGAACGTCACGTCGTCGAGCGGGATGTCCTTGAAGGTCAGCGCGATCGACACGAGCGTGTCGAGGTCGGCGAGCGACGTCGACAGCTGCATGTTGTCGACCACGGCCCGCGCGATGCCGTAGAGCTTGGCCGGGTTGGTCAGCGTGTCCGAGCTCTTGATGGTGCGCACGAGCGCGCTCAGGAAGACCTGCTGGTTGCCGATGCGCGAGATGTCGCTGCCGTCGCCGACGCCGTAGCGGGTGCGGAGGAACTGCACGGCCTCCTTGCCCTGGAGCGGGTGGATGCCCGGATCCAGCGACAGGTCGGTCTTCGGGTCGTAGATGCCGTTGGCCACGCACACCTCCACGCCGCCGACCGCGTTGGACATCTCGACCACGCCGTTGAACTGCACGACGCCGCCGTACGGGATGTCGAGCCCGGTGAGGCCCTCGACCATGCGGACGGTGCACTCGAAGCCGCCACGGGACAGCGACTCGTTGAGCTGGGCGCGGGAGCTCGCGGCGTACTTCGTGCCGTCCGGGCCCTCGCAGGCCAGGATGGGCACGAGCATGTCGCGCGGGAAGGAGATGACCGTCGCCCGGCTGCTGTCCTCGCTGATGTGGAGCAGCATCGTGACGTCGTTGAGCGTGGCCGTGCCCACGTCCTTCGCGGCGCCGTAGCCGTCGCCCTGGCCGGCGCGGCTGTCGCTGCCGACGATGAGGATGTTCGCGCCGCCGTCGATGCCGCCGAGCGACGGGGGCATGGCCTGGCCGCCGGAGATGTCGACCGTGTTGTCGGCGACGGTGCGGGAGAGGTCCCAGGCGGCGATGCCCACGACCGACACCGTGCTCACGAGAGCGACCGCGGCGACCATGCCGACGCCCCTCATCACGGTGCGCCCGGCGCTCGGGGTGCGGAGGCGGCCGTGGCGGGCGATGCCGCGGACGCGGGCCCGATCGGCGCGGGTCCTCTGGGGGGCGTGCTGCATGGGGGATCTCTCGTCGCCGGGCGGGGAGCGCCGGGCGCGGGCACCCGGATCCTCCACAGGGTAGCCGAGGGCGGTGGAGAGTCCCCTCGGCACGCGGGCCCGATGCGCTATGCGCCCGTGCCCTCCCCGCCGCGCAGGTGGGCGTCGAGGAGGTGCTCGCTGAAGAACGTGTCGATCCGGCTCCAGGCGTCCGCCGCCGACGCGGGCTCCGGCCCCATGCCGACCGCGCGCAGCACCGGGCGGAGCGCCCGCGGCCCGGTTTCGGCGTCGTTGAGGAACGCGTGCCCGGCGGCCGGGTACTCCCGCACGTCGTGTGCGATTCCGTGCTCCGTGAGGGCGGCCTCGAGGCGGTCCGCGGATCCCGCGAGCTGCCGGTCGCGCCCGCCGTAGCTCGCGACGACGGGGCACGCGCCGTCGAGCACGCCGTCGAGGCCCTCCGGGAGCATGCCGTAGTTGACGCTCGACGCGTCGAAGCCGCGGGACGCCGCCGCGAGGGCGAACCCGCCGCCCATGCAGAAGCCGATGACGCCGACGCGGCCCGTGCAGTCGGCGCGGTCGAGGAGCAGGCGGCGCGCGGACTCGACGTCCACGAACGCGCGGCCCTCCCCCGCTGCCAGCGTGCGGAACGTGGCGACCAGGCATCGGCGTGCGCCGCCGGCGGAGAAGAGGTCGGGCATGAGCGCGAGGAAGCCGGCCTCGGCGAGGCGCTCGGCCTGACGGCGCATGACGTCGGTGACGCCGAAGGCCTCGTGCACCACCACGACCGCGGGCCACGGCCCCTCGCCGTCGGGCACCGCCAGCACGCCGTGCAACCCGGGCGACGCCCCGGGGCCGGCCGCGGGCAGGGGGATCTCGGTGAGGGTCACGGGCATGCCCTCACGCTAGGACGCGACGGGTCCGACGCCACCGCGAGGCGACGACGTCCAGCGAGCCGTCATCCGGGCGGTGCGCCGGACGGTGGGCCAGGCGGTCAGCGCCAGGCGGTCGGCCCCACGGATCCGGCGCGGTACTCGGCCATCGGCACGCGGTCGCCCTTCCAGGCGCGCATGACCGGCGCGACGATGCGCCAGCAGCGCTCGGCCACGTCGCCGCGGACGGAGAGGCGCGGGTCGCCCGCGAGGATGCCGTCGAGCACCTCGCCGTACGGCGTGAGTTCGGGCTCCGCGAACTCCGCGCGGAACGTGGCCTGGGTGAGCGTGAAGGGCTCGCCCGTGCCGTCCATCGTGACCTCGAGCGAGATGCCGTCGGGCTTGAGGTCGATGATGAGGCGGTCCGGTCGCGCGGATCCGTGGAGGCCCCGCGGCAGGTGCGCCACCGGCTTGAAGGTGACGATGATGCGCTTGGACGCCTCCTTGAGGGCCTTGCCCGAGCGCAGCCGGAACGGCACGCCCGCCCAGCGCGCGTTGGCCACGCCGAACGTGACCTCGGCGAGCGTCTCCGTCTCGTTGGCCGGATCCACCCCCTCCTCCTTGGCGTACGCGGGGATGCGCGTGCCGTCCACCGTGGCGCCCGTGTAGCGGGCCCGACGGCTGTGCGCGACGGGGTCGTTGTCCCAGACCTCGGTGGCGCGGAGGACCGAGGCGATGTTCGAACGGAGGTCGTCCGGGTCGATGCTCGCGGGCGGCTCCATCGCGAAGACCGCGAGGACCTGCAGCAGGTGGCTCTGGATCATGTCGACGAGCGCACCCGACTTGTCGTAGTAGCCGGCGCGGCCCTCGAGCGCGAGCGTCTCGTCGTAGAGGATCTCGACCTTCTCGATGTCCTTCGCGCTCCACACCGACTCGAAGAAGCGGTTGGCGAAGCGCAGCGACACGAGGTTGAGCACGGTGGAGAGGCCGAGGAAGTGGTCGGTGCGGTGGATGCGGTCCTCCGGCACGAGCTTCAGCAGCTGGCGGTTGAGCTGCGCGGCCGTGCGGCCGTTCGACCCGAACGGCTTCTCGAGCGCGAGCGTGGTGCCCTCCGGCAGGTCGAGCTTCTCCAGCTGCTGGCACACGGCGATGGAGATGGCCGGCGGCAGCGCGAAGTAGAGGGCGGGCGCGCCCTCGCAGGCCTCGAGGATGCGCTTCAGGTCGTCGAGGTCGGTGGGGTCGGCCTGGACGTACTTCGTGGACGACACGATGCTCGCGGCGCGGCGTCCCGTGGCGTCGACCGAGTCGAACGCGGTCTTGACCGTCTTCGTCCACTCCTGGGGCGTGCGTGCGCTCCGGCCGGTGCCGATGAGCTGGATCCGCCGCCCCCGATCGCTCGCCACGAGGCTGCCGAGACCCGGCAGGAGCAGGCGTTCCGTGAGGTCGCCGCTGGCGCCGAGGATGACGAGGGTGGAGGGTTCGCTGGTCATCCTCCGAGACTACGGGTCGCGACCGCCGGGCAGCCGACCTACACTGGGCGAGTCGAACATCCGTTCGAACATCGCGTCCGGGGAGGACGCGTGCGGACATCCCGGGAGGTGCGCGTGAGCTTCACCCACCTGCACGTCGCGTCCGCCTTCTCCGCCCACTTCGGCACATCGGCGCCCGAGGCGCTGGTCGACGAGGTCGCGTCCCGGGGCGCGTCGGCCGCGGCCATCACCGACCGCGACGGGCTGTACGGCGCCGTCCGCCACATCCGCCGCTCGATCGCCCAGGGGGTCTCCCCCGTCGTGGGCGCGGAGCTCGGGCTCACGGGCGAGCACCCCGGCCGGATCACGGTGCTCGCGCACGGCGGCACGCACGGCCAGGGCTGGGCGGCGCTCAGCCGGCTCATCAGCGCGAGCCACGGGCGTGGCACCGCGAGGAGCACCGCCCGGAGCGCCCAGGCGGGCATCGCGCGCACCCGGCCGCCCGCGTTCCTCCTCGGCGAGGACGGGCCGGTCGGCACGATCATGCTCGGGCCCGACTCGGACGTGGGCCGGGCCGTCGCGGCGGGCGACCACGCGCTCGCGTCCCGCCACCTGGCGGAGTGGTCGCGGCTCCTGCCCGGCGCGGTCGTCGTCGAGGTGGTCTGCCACCACACGGAGCCCGGCGAGTCCGCGAGCCTCCGCCACGCCGCCCGCATGCTGGAGCTCGCCGAGGCCCACCGCATCCCCGCGGTGCTCACCAACGCCGTGCGCTACCTCGAGCCCGACGACGCGCTCACGGGCGACGTGCTCGACGCGGCCGGCACGCTGCGCCCGCAGCCCAACGGGCAGGCGTGGCTCAAGACGCCGGCCCAGATGCAGGAGATCGCGCGCGAGATCGCCGGTGCGTCGTCGCTCGACCGCCGGGCGGGCGAGGCGCTGCTGCGCGCCACCGAGGAGCTCGCCGACCGCTGCCGGCTGGATCCCGACGCCGACCTCGCGTGGCGGAAGCCGAAGCTGCCGGAGAAGGAGGTGATCGGGGTCACGGGCGACCCGGACGAGGCGCTGTGGCGGAAGGCCGCGGCGGGGGTCACCGAGCGGTTCGGCCACGTCGACGAGGCCATGCGCCAGCGGGTGCTCGCGCGCATGCGCACCGAGCTGCAGACCATCACGGGCTTCGGCTTCGCCACGTACTTCCTCACGGTGGCCGACGTGTGCTCCCTCATGCGCGACATGGGCGTGCGCAACCAGGCGCGGGGATCCGGCGCGGGCAGCCTCGTCAACTACCTCCTGCGCATCTCCAACGTGGATCCGCTCGAGCACGACCTGCTGTTCGAGCGCTTCCTCGGCAAGGTGCGCTCGACGCTGCCGGACATCGACATCGACGTGGAGTCCGCGCGCCGGCACGAGGTGTACCACCGCGTGTTCGAGAAGTACGGCAGCAACCGGGTCACCCTGCTGTCGATGCAGAACACCTACCGGGCCCGCGGCGCCGCGCGCGACGCCGGGCTCGCGCTCGACCTCGACGAGCAGCAGATCGACTTCATCGCCAAGAACATCTGGCGCTTCAACGCGCGCGAGTTCCGGGCGATGCTCGAGACGAAGCCCGAGCTCAAGCCCATCGCCGACCTCGTGCGCGACGACCCGAGCATCGACCTGCTGGTCGACCTCACCGAGCGGCTCGACCGGCTCCCCCGGCACATCTCCATGCACCCGTGCGGCGTGATCCTCGGCGACTCCGACCTGCTGAGCACGAGCCCCGTGCAGCCGAGCGGCATGGGCCTGCCGATGAGCCAGTTCGACAAGGACGACATCGACGACATGGGGCTGCTGAAGCTCGACGTCCTCGGGGTGCGGATGCAGAGCACCATGGCGTACGCGCTGGACGAGATCCACCGCATCCACGGCACGCGCTCGGCGGTCGCGGGCGGCGTCCCGGTGGACGCGCGCTACGTGCACCGCGACGGGCGCATCGAGCTCGACGAGATCCCGCACGACGACGAGGAGACGTTCGCCGCCATCCGCACGACGCACACGCTCGGCATGTTCCAGATCGAGTCGCCGGGTCAGCGCGAGCTCATCGGCAAGATGCAGCCCGACGTCTACGAGGACCTCATCGCCGACATCTCGCTGTTCCGGCCGGGGCCCATGAAGGGCAACATGGTGGCGCCGTTCCTCGACACGAAGCACGGCATCACCCGGCCCGACTACCTGCACCCGCGGTTCGCGCCGTTCCTCGCGCCCACGTTCGGCGTCGTCATCTACCACGAGCAGGTCATCCGGATCTTCGCCGACTGCATGCAGGTCTCCCTCGCCGAGGCCGACGAGCTGCGCCGCAACATGGAGCGGCAGGACACGGTGGTCGAGCAGGCGTTCCGGCAGCGCACCGCCATGCACGTCGACGGCCGCACGGGCACGCGCCCCTTCTCGGACGCCGACGTCGAGCGCATCTGGAAGGCGCTCAAGGGCTTCGGCTCGTTCGGGTTCTGCAAGGCGCACGGCGCGGCGTTCGCGCTGCCCACCTGGCAGAGCGCGTGGCTGAAGACGCACTACCCGGCGGAGTTCCTCGCGGGGATCCTCACGCACGACCCCGGCATGTACCCCAAGCGCCTGCTGCTCACCGAGGCCAGGCGGATGGGCGTGCCCGTGCTGCCGCTCGACGTGAACCGGTCGCGGGGCGTCTACCGGGTGGAGCGCGTGGAGGGCGAGGAGACGACCGGGCGCACGCGCATCGGCGAGCTGGGGATCCGGCTGTCGCTGCAGGACGTGCACGGCATGAGCGAGGCGGAGCTCGAGCGCATCGAGCGGGGCCAGCCCTACGACTCCATCTCCGACTTCTACGCGAAGGCGCAGCCGTCGCGCGCGCTGCTGGAGCGGCTGGCCGCGGTGGGCGCGCTCGACTCCCTCGCCACGTCCGCCGAGGACGAGGCGGCCCGCGGGGTCGCGTCACGCGGCGACGTGATGGCGTTCGCCCGTCGGCTCACGGCGCGCGCGGCCCGGCCCGCGGATCCGGCCGGCCAGCTGCCGCTCTTCGTCGACGACCGCGACCTCATCCCGCGCGGCTCGCCGGACCCGGACGGGCGGGAGCGGGTCGCCGCCGATCGACATCCTGCAGATGGAGGTCACCGAGCACGTGCTGGAGAGCTGCCGGCCCATGCTCGACGAGCTCGGCGTCATCCCGGCGAGCCAGCTGCTCGAGGTGCGCAGTGGATCCGAGGTGGTGGTCGCGGGGATCCGCATCGCCACGCAGACGCCGCCCATGCGCAGCGGCAAGCGCGTCGTCTTCATCAGCCTCGACGACGGCACGGGCTGCTCCGACTCCACCTTCTTCGACGAGGCGCAGCAGAAGGCCGGGCCCATGCTCTTCGGCACGCGCCTGCTCGTCATCCGGGGGCGCACGCGGCGCACGGGCGAGCGGGGCGTCTCCATCCAGGCGGAGGACGCGTGGGACCTCAAGGAGATGTGGGCGCGCTGGCAGGACGCCCGGCGGCAGGGCGCCGCGGCGGGCGACGGGGCCGACGGGATGGACGGCGGCGTGGACGACGCGGCCCAGGTCGCCTGAGGACGTCCGCCCGCGGGATGATGGGGGCACCCGAGACCGCAGCCGGAGGCCGCACGTGCGCATCACCACGACCGTCCGCACGACCACGCGCATCCCGTTCGTCCAGGTGGTCAAGACCTCGGTCGCCGCGATCATCGCCTGGTTCGTCTGCATCGCCCTGCTGCCCGCGCAGCTGCCCATCTTCGCGACCATCGCCGCGCTGCTCGTGGTGCAGCCGAGCATCAACCAGACCTTCGGCAAGGCGGTCGAGCGCAGCCTCGGGGTGATCACGGGCGTGCTGCTCGCGCTCGGGCTCGGCCTCGCGCTCGGCACGTCGAGCGGGGTGGTGCTCCTCGCGGTCGTCGTCGCCGTGCTCGTGGGCTGGGTGTTCCGGCTGACGCCGGGGTCGAGCACGCAGATCCCCATCAGTGCGATGCTCGTCCTCGCCATCGGCCAGCTCTCGCCCGTGTACGCGGTCGACCGGATCGTGGAGACCGTCATCGGCGCCGCCATCGGCGTGGTCGTCAACATCGCGATCGCGCCGCCCGTGCTGCACGAGGCGAGCCGGCGCGCGGTGGTCGGCCTCGCGGGCGACTGCGCCGCAGCCCTCGACCGGCTCGCGGGCGCGCTGTCCGAGCCGGTCGACCGCGAGGAGCTCGACCGGATGCTCACCCGCGCGCGCGAGCTGCGGCCGCGGCACACGAAGGCGGTCGCCGAGGTCGACAAGGGGCTCGAGAGCCTGACCCTCAACCCGCTCCGGCGGCGGCACCGGGCGCTGCTCGAGGCCGACCGCGAGCTGCTCGCCACGCTCACCGTGCTCGTCAACCGCGTGGTGGGCATGACGCGCGCCGTGCACGACCGCTACGACCCGTCGCTCGCCGAGGAGCCCGTCGTCCGCGGGATCGCGACCGAGCTGACGCGCGCCGCCCACGACGTGCGGCTCCTCGCCGAGCACGCGCTGCCGGGCGGCATCTCCGACGGGGCCGACCCCCACGAGCAGCCCGCGCTCACGGCACCGCTCGTGGTGCTGCAGCCGAGCGAGGAGCACTGGATCCTCATCGGCTCGCTGCTGGAGGACATCCGCCGCATCCGCTCGGAGATCATCGGCGGCGCGGAGTGACGCGTCCGCTGCCCGGCTACAGCCCGCTCGAGCTCGACCCGGTACCGGCCGCGTCCGGCCTCGTGCGCGGGACCACGCCCACACGTCTCGGCGTCGTGCGGCACCACCACGTCCCGGTCCGCGGCTCGGACACCGCGACGGTGCTGTTGCACGGCGCCGCCGGATCCTGGACCACCTGGACGCCGCTCATCCGCACCGCGCGGGACGCGGGCGTCCCCTTCGCCGAGCTCGTCGCGATCGACCTGCCGGGCTGGGGCGGATCCGCGCTCGACGCGACCGACGAGGAGGCGACGGTGGACGCCATCGCCGACGCCGTCCGCGCCGTGGTCGACGGCCTCGGCTACGCGCAGTGGCGGCTCATCGGCCACTCGATGGGCGGCTTCATCGCGCTGCACCTGGCCGCGCGCGAGCCCGCCCGCGCCGTCTCCGTCGCGCTCGTCTCGCCCACCACGTACTCGGTGATCGCGAGCGTGGCGCACCCCGTCCGCGCCTTCCGCCTCATCCCCGGCTTCACGATGATGCTCGGCGTGATGCGCACCATGCGCCGCCTCGGCCGCCCCGGCACCGCGCTCATCCGCGGCGTCGGCCGCGTCCGCCTCATGCGCGCGGTCGCGCTGCCGCTGTTCGCGCACGGCTGGCGCGTGCGGCGGTCGATCGTCGACGCCATCGCGACGGAGGCCCGGCCCCGCGCGTTCTCGCTCGCCGCGGAGGTCACGCGCGGCTACGACGCCGACGGCCTGTGGGCGCGCATCGCCTGCCCGGTGGTCGCGGTGCGCGGCGACGACGACGTGTTCGTGTCGCGGGACGACCTCGACCTGCTGGCGCGCGCGGTGCCGACGCTCCGATCCGCCGTGATCCCGGACGCCGGCCACTTCGCGCACGTCGAGCGCCCGGCCGAGACGCTGCGCGCGCTCGGCCTCCTCGCCTGAGACGCCGGCGGCGCGCGCGCCAGCGCGGACCATCGCTGTCCGGGAGCGGCCGGGAGGACGCGCGGCGCTGGGGAGAGGGCCCGCGGGACGGGTCGTCGGTCGGCGACCCTGTGCGGATCACCCCGTCCCGGAGGTCATCCGTGCGCGTCCCCGTCCCCTCGTCACCCCGCCCCCTCCTGCGCCGAGCCGGACGCGCCGCAGGTGACGACGCCGGCCGGACGGCGCGTCGATCACGTGGCGCCGCCGACGGCTACATCCCCTACGAGCTCGACCCCGATCCCCACGACTCCGGCCTGGTCGCCGGCGTGACCGTCACCGGCCTCGGGATGGTCCGCCACCACCACGCGCCCGGGCGGCGCACCCGGACGGCCACCGTCCTCCTCCACGGCGCGGCCGGGTCGTGGACCACGTGGACCCCGGCCCTCCGCGCCGCCCGGGACGCGGGTGCGCCCCTCGAGGACGTCGTGGCCGTCGACCTCCCCGGCTGGGGCGGATCCCCGATCGCGGTCCCGGACGACGAGCTGACGGCCGACTCCGTGGTCGAGAGCGTGATGCGGGTCGTCGACGACCTCGGATACGACGGGTGCCGTGTCGTCGGCCACTCGATGGGCGGCTTCCTCGCCCTCCACCTGGCCGTCCGGCAACCGGTTCGCGTGCGGTCCGTGGCCCTGGTGTCGCGCACCCTCTACGCCGTGATGCGGAGCGCGACCCACCCGATCCGCCGCTTCGACGTGCTCCCGGGCTTCAGCACGATGCTCGGCTCGATCCACGTGACGCGGCTCCTCGGCGCCCCAATGCTCGCGTTCGTCCGGGTGCTCCAGCGCACGGGCCTCCTGCGTCAGCTCACCCGGCCCCTGTTCGCGCACGGAGGGCGGGTGGGCGGGTCGGTCATCGCCGCGCTGGCGGACGAGGTGCGGCCCCGCGGGTTCCTCCGCGCCACGGAGATCGCCGTCGCGTACCCCGCTGCCGAGCTGTGGCCGCGGATCACCTGCCCCGTCACGGCCGTGCAGGGCGGCTCGGACGTCTTCGTCGCGCCGGACGACCTGGTGCGGCTCGACCGCGATGTCCCGTGCGCGTCCCACGCGGTGATCGCCGACGCCGGCCACTTCGCGCACGTGGAGCGTCCGGCCGAGACGCTCCGCGCGCTCGGCCTCCTCCCCTGAAGGGCGCCGCCCGGGAACGACGACGCCCCCGGTCCCTGAGACGGGAGCGGGGGCGTCGCATCCGCGTGACGCGGAGGCGGCCGGACGGATGCCCGGCCGGTGGGCGCTAAGCCGCGGGGGTCGCGAGGACCGCCTGGATGTCGAGCGTGATGGTGACCTTGTCGCCGAGCAGCACGCCGCCGGTCTCGAGGGCCGCGTTGTAGGTCAGGCCGAAGTCCTCGCGGTTGATGACCGTGGTGGCCGTCGCGCCGAACTTGGTGTTGCCGAGGGGTCGCCGCCGAAGCCGCCGAACTCGACGTCGAACGTGACGGGCTTGGTGACGCCGCGGACGGTGAGCTCGCCATCGACCTTCGCGTCGCCGTCCTTCTCGACGCGCACGGCGGTCGAGACGAAGTCGATGGTGGGGTTGTTCTCGGCGTCGAAGAAGTCGTTGGTGCGGAGGTGCTGGTCGCGGTTCGGCTCGTTGGTGTCGATCGAGGCGATGGTCGCGTGCGCCTTGACGGTGCTCTGCTCGGGGGTCGCGCCCGTGACGATCTCGGCGTCGAAGTCCTTGAACGTGCCCTTGACCTTGCTGATCATGATGTGGCGGATGCTGAAGCCGACCGAGCTGTGCGTCTTGTCGATGGTCCAGGTGCCGGCGATGTAGCCGGGGACGGTGGTGGTGTCGCTCATGTGCGTGCCTTTCGTACAGGGGGCATGGGTGCGGGCCGACGGCCTCGAAGATATGCAAGCGCATGGATCGGGCCTCCATTCCCACATTTCGTTGCGAGTTCATGTACTTCTGGGGCGGGTGGGACGCGGCCCCCGGCGGGCGTACCGTGGCGGGATGCGCGCGATCACCTTCCCCTCCCCCGGCTCCCCCGACGTCCTCTCCCTCACCGAGCTGCCGGATCCCGTGGCCGGCCCCGGCGAGGTCCTCATCCGGGTGGCCGCCGCCGGCGTCAACCGCGCCGACCTCAGCCAACGCGAGGGCGCGTACCCGCCGCCCGCGGGAGCGCCGACGCACCTCGGGCTCGAGGTGTCCGGCACGGTCGAGGCGGTCGGCCAGGGCGCGACGCGCTGGAGCGTCGGCGACCGCGTGTGCGCGCTGCTCGCGGGCGGCGGCTACGCGGAGCTCGTCGCGGTCGACGAGCGGCACGTCCTCCCGGTGCCCGACAGGCTGGACCTCGTCCAGGCGGCGGGGCTCCCCGAGGTCGTCGCGACCGTGTGGTCGAACGTCGTGCTCGACGCGCGGCTGGCGCCGGGCGAGACCCTGCTCGTGCACGGCGGGTCGAGCGGCATCGGCACGATGGCGATCCAGCTGGCCACCCGCCTCGGCGCGCGCGTCGCCGTCACCGCCGGCAGCCCGGCGAAGCTCGACGCGTGCCGGGCGCTCGGCGCGGAGATCCTCATCGACTACCGCGAGCAGGACTTCGTCGCGGCGCTCCTCGAGGCGACCGACGGCCGCGGCGCCGACGTGATCCTCGACGCGATCGGCGGCGACTACATCGACCGCGACATCCGCGCCCTCGCGCGCGACGGCCGGATCATGGTCATCGGCGCGCAGAGCGGCGCGCCCACGAGCATCGCGCTCGGCCAGCTGATGGCCAGGCGCGGGCGGATCTGGGGCACCACGCTCCGGGCCCGCGACGCCGACGACAAGGCGCGCATCGTGGCCGCCGTCCGCGCGGACGTGTGGCCCGCGGTGGCCGACGGATCCGTGCGGCCGGTCGTCGACCGCGTGTTCCCGCTCGCCGAGGCCGCCGCCGCGCACGCGCACGTCGCGTCGTCGCAGCACGTGGGCAAGGTGCTGCTGGCCGTCTAGCTGTAGTTCCCAGTGAGGTTGTGAACGCGTTCGGCGGGCGTGAGTCCGCCGATGCCGGTGTGGGGGCGGTGGTGGTTGTAGTGATGCAGCCAGGCGTCGTAGGTCGCGGCGCGGGCCTCGTCGGTGCGATAGGGATGGGCGTAGGCCCACTCGGTGGCGAGGGTGCGGTTGAAGCGCTCGACCTTCCCGTTCGTCTGGGGCCGGTAGGGGCGGGTGCGTGTGTGGGCGATGGTGCCGAGCGCCTCGGTGAAGGCGTGGGAGCGGTAGCAGGAGCCGTTGTCCGTCAGGACACGGATCACGGTGATGCCCGCGGCGGTGAAGAACGCGTTCGCGCGGGCCCAGAACGCGGCAGCGGTCTCCTTGCGCTCGTCGGTGAGGATCTCGGAGTACGCGAGTCGGGAGTGGTCATCCACGGCGTGATGCAGGAACGCGTACCCCCGCCCGGTCCGGGGAGTGTTCCTCCGGCCGGCCGCTCTGCCGAGGACTCGGTGCCCGCCGCCGTCCGGGATACGGCCGAGCTTCTTGATGTCGACGTGGACCAGATCTCCCGGTGAGGAGTGCTCGTAACGTCGCGCGGGCGAGCGTCGGACGGGGAGTCCCGTCGCGGAATCCAGGTGCGTGAGCAACGGCATCCGGTAGCGACGGAGGACCCGCTCGACCGTGGAACGGGGGATACGCAGGTGGTAGCTGATGCGGTGCGGGCCCCACCGGCGAGTGAATCTCAGCGCGATGATCCGCCGCTCCCGACGCTGACTCGTGCGGGTCGGTTGCCGGTGCGGGCGGGATGAGCGGTCCGTCATCGGCAACCCGGCCCGATACCGGCGAGCCCATCTCGACGCCGTCGCCGGCGAGCACTGGAACCTCTCCGCCGCACGCCGGACCGGCCACCCGTCCTCGATGATCAACCGAGCAAGCCGAAGCCTGCCCGCGGGAGTGAACGGGGCGTTAGCGTGAGTCACGAAGACCTCCGGTGATGACGTGTGCTTGGTAACTCACATCGTCCCGGAGGTCTTCGCTATCCGCCCCAGCGTTCACAACCTCCCGAGGAACTACATCTAGCCCGCGGCCTCGGTGGCGGCCGCGGCGTGGCGCGAGCGGATCCCGACGAGGGACACCAGCCCGCCGGCGATCAGCAGCGCCGCGGTCACGAGCACCACGCGGTGGAAGGCCGCGACGTCGAGGTCGGGCCCGGCGACCAGCCCGATCGCGGCGATGGCGACGAGCCCGGCCACGCGCGACACGGCGTTGTTGACGGCGGACGCGATGCCCGCCTGCGCCGACGGCACGGCCTCGAGGATCGTCGCGGTCAGCGGCGCGACCGTCATCGACAGGCCCAGGCCGAAGACGAGGATGCCCGGCAGCAGCTGCCCCCAGTAGTCGACGGGCTCGCCCACGCGGAGCATCAGCAGGTATCCGCCGCCCGCGACGATCGGCCCCGCGCCCATGAGCAGCCGCGGCCCGATGCGCCCGGCCAGCGCGCCGAAGCGCGTCGACAGCAGCAGCATGATCACGGTGGTCGGCACGAGCGCGAAGCCGGCCGCGGTCGCCGACAGCCCGCCGGTCTGCTGCAGGAAGACCGCGATGACGAAGCCGCCGAGCGACAGGGCGCCGTAGATGCCGACCGTCGCGATGTTGCCGACGAGGAAGTCCCGCTCGCGGAAGAGCGAGAGCGGCAGCATGGGGCGCGGTGTGCGCCGCTCGCGCACCACGAAGAGCACGAGGCACGCGACGCCGACGACCAGGCTGCCGACCACGAGCGGGTGCGCGATCCCCCGCCGCGACTGCTCGATGAGGGCGAAGACGGGGCCGCCGATCCCGATGGCGCCGAGCACCGCGCCCGGCACGTCGACGCGCGTGCCGTCGGCGACGGGCGCGTCGTGCGGCAGCCGGGCCAGGAGCACGAGGGTCACGGCGATGGGCAGCACGTTGATCCCGAACACGAGCCGCCAGTCGAGCGTGTCCACCAGGACGCCGCCGAGGACGGGGCCGACGAGCATCGCGGTGCCGGTCCACGCCGTCCAGGAGCCGATGGCGCGCGCCTGCGCGGGACCGCGGAAGGCCTGGGCGATGAGGGCGAGCGAGCTCGGCACGAGCAGCGCGCCGGCCGCGCCCTGGGCGGCGCGCGCGGCGATGAGGATCCCGGCGGTCGGCGCGATCGCGCACACGAGCGAGGTCACGCCGAATCCGACGAGCCCCCAGCGCAGCACGCGCACGCGGCCGAACGCGTCGGAGAGCGAGCCGGCCAGGAGGATCAGCGCGCCGAGGGTGATGAGGTAGGCGTCCACGACCCACTGCTGCACCACGAGGCCGCCGCCGAGGTCCTCGCCGATCGCGGGCAGCGCGACGTTGACGACCGTGCCGTCGAGGAAGGCGACGAAGGAGGCGAGGACCGCGACCACGAGCACCGTGCGACCGCGGCCGTCCGCGGTCCCGTCCAGGTGGCCGTCCGCGTGGGTCGCGGCGGCGGAGTCGGGCATGTGCCCAGTATGCGCCGCGCCCGACGGCCCGTCCGGGCGCGGGTCGGCTCCGGCTCCGGCCCCGCGCGGATCAGGCGGGAGGCGCCGCCGCGGTCCCCGCCCGGTCGATCGCGGCCTCCACCCGGCGCAGCACGTCCTCGTCGCCCATGATCCGGAAGTGCCCGGAGGCCCGGACGCGCTCGTCCGTCGCGCCGTCGAGCGAGCTGCCGCCGGGGATGTGCGGGTCGAAGCGCGCGAAGACGCTCGTGATCCGCGCGTTGACCTCGCGCGACCGGCCGAGCTCCACGAGCGCGGCGTTCCGCGGCGAGAAGTCGCGGATGCTGCGGACGGGGATGAGCCGCGCGTACGAGGATCCGCCGAATGGCGTGTTGATCGCGACCATGGCGCGGATCCGCCGGTCGGGGTCGCCGAATGCCATGAGGTGCTTGCCGATGAGGCCGCCCTTGCTGTGCGCGACGATGACGACGTCGCGCAGGTCCTCGGCCTCGAGGTACGCGCGGGCGCGGCGCGACATCTCGGCGACCCGGCCCACGTTCGCGCCGAGCGCGCCGACCACGTGCACGCCGTGGCCGCGCGCGTGCAGCCTCCGGATGATCGGCAGCATGAACTGCCAGCGCTCGTAGACGCCCGGCAGCACGAGGATCGTCGGCCGGTCGTCGCGGCCGTCCTCGAAGGAGCGGGCGTCGTCACGGGAGAGGGTCGCGGCCGCCTGCCAGCGGAGGACGTACGCGTAATCGAGGGCCCAGTCGAGCGCCTTGCGGAGGAGCGTGAGCGGCGGGAGCGGGTCGGGTCCTGCGGTGGTCACCCGTCCATCCTGCCCGGGCGCGGCCTCCGCGACCGGCGCACGGGGCGACGGCCGCGATCCCGCCGCCTCAGCGGGCCCGGGCATGCTCCACGATCGCGCGCGCCACGCCGAGCGGATCCGTGTACATCACGACGTGCGGGCCGCGGGCGACCCGGTACGTCCCGCGCGGGATCCGGGCCGCGAGCTCCTGCGCGAACGGCCGGTCGACCACGGCGTCCCGGTCGCCCACGATGACGAGCGTGCGGGCGCGGATGCGCGGCGCGCGCTCCTCGACCGCGTCGTCGATGAGGTGCGGCAGCTGGCGGAGGTAGTACCGCATCCCGCAGCGCAGGAAGTAGTCGCCGAGCACGACGGCGTTCGCGAGGAGCGGCTCGCGGAGCGTGTCGACGCCGAGCGCGAGGGCCGCGCGGACGACCCCGCGCGTCCGCGGCGGGAGGGTGGGCGCGATGAGCACGATGCGGTCGGCGACCTCGGGATGGTCGACGGCCAGCCGCGTGACGATCTGGGTCCCCATCGAGTGGCCGACGACGACGGGGTCCACGAGGCCGTGCATCCGGATCACCTCGGCGACGACCGCCGCGTGGTCGTCGAGCGTCACGTCGCGCCGGACCCGCGGCGACTCGCCGTACCCCGGCAGATCGATGGCGTACACCGTGCCGTGCCCGGCGAGGAACGCGGCCACGGGGTGGAAGTAGCGCGAGGAGACGCCGATCCCGTGCACGAGCACGAACGACGGGCGGGCCCCGGCGGGTCCGGCCGAGCCGATGCCCGCGGCAGCGGTCGGGAGCGTGCGCCCGGCGTTGCCGCCCGGCGTCCGGAACACCTTGATCGCGATCCGGAAGCCGAGGACGGTGCGCCGCTCCAGGTCGTGCTCGACGGGGATCGCCCGCGACCCGTAGCGCCGGGAGAGCAGGAGCCAGCGCGGCGGGGCGGACTCGGTGCGGTGCACGTCCCCCGGGAGCCGGACGCGGGTGAGCCGGGCGAGGGGGGAGCGCATCCCGCGACCCTAGCCGTCCCGCGCCGGGCACCGGCTGCCCCGGTCGATGGGAGGATAGGGACCCGCCCGATCCCGAGGAGACCCATGAGCCCCGCCTGGTCAGAGACCACCCTCGCCGACCTGCCCCTGCGCGACGGGATCCGCGGCGAGGAGCCGTACGGCGCCCCGCAGCTCGACGTGCCCGTCCTCCTCAACGTGAACGAGAACCCGTACCCGCTGCCCGAGGAGGTCGCGGTCGCGGTGAGCGAGGCCGTGCTCGAGGCCGCGCGGGGGCTCAACCGCTACCCGGACCGCGAGTTCCTCGAGCTCCGCACCGAGCTCGCCGGCTACCTCACGGCCGACAGCGGGCTCGCCCTCGGGCCCGAGAACGTGTGGGCGGCGAACGGATCCAACGAGGTGCTGCAGCAGGTGCTCCAGGCCTTCGGCGGCACCGACCGCGTCGCGCTGTCCTTCGCGCCGCACTACGCGATGTACCCCGAGTACGCGCGCAACACGCTCACCACGTGGGTCTCGGGCCGCCGCCAGGAGGACTTCACGCTCGACCTCGCGAACGTCACGGACCTCGTCGCCGAGCACCAGCCGAGCGTCGTGTTCCTCACCTCGCCGAACAACCCCACGGGCACCGCCCTCACCACGCGGGAGATCGAGCACGTGCTCTCCGTCGCGCCCGGCGTCGTGGTGATCGACGAGGCGTACGCCGAGTTCCGCCGCGAGGGCGTCCCGACGGCGATCTCGCTCCTGCCCGACCACCCCCGCCTCATCGTCTCGCGCACCATGAGCAAGGCGTTCGCGTTCGCGGGCGGCCGGCTCGGCTACCTCGCGGCATCGCCCGCCGTGGTCGACGCGCTCCGCATCGTGCGGCTCCCGTACCACCTCTCCCGGATCACCCAGGTGAGCGCGACCGCCGCCCTCCGCCACAGCGGGGTGCTGCTCGCGCAGGTCGCGTCGCTCCGCGAGGAGCGCGACGGGCTCGTCGAGTGGCTCCGCGGCCGCGGCTTCGAGGTCGCGCCCTCGGACGCGAACTTCGTGCTCTTCGGCCGCTTCCCCGGCGTGCACCCGGCCGACCGGCACGCGGTGTGGCAGGGGCTCTTGGATCGCGGCGTCCTCATCCGGGAGACGGGACCCGAGGGCTGGCTGCGCGTCTCCGTCGGCACCCCGTCGGAGACGGCCGCGTTCCGCGACGCGCTCGACGACGTGCTCGGGATCCCGCGCGCCTGAGCCGCCTCCGCGCGCCCACCGCCGGGTCAGGGCCGGGTCAGGGCCGGAAGCGGATCCCCGTCGCGTCCTCGGCGGCCGCCCACAGCTGCTCGGCCACGGCGTGCGAGCGCGCGTGCTCCGCGACGAACGCGGGAGCGGGCGCGCCCCTCAGCTCGAGCGGCCCGCCGGGTCCCCAGAGGTCGCCGCCCGTGACGCCGGGGGCCACGGCCGCGTGCACGACCGGCCACGCACCCGCGTCCTTGCCCTGCACAAGGACGCGTCCGGCACGGGCGACCCGATGGCGCGCGGCGGCGATGCCCCGCGGACGGTCGGCCGGATCCTGCGGCGGCATCAGCGCGTCCACCGCGTAGCCGGGGTGCGCCGAGAGCGCGATGCGGTCGTATCCCGCGGCGCGCCACCGCCGGTCGAGCTCGCCCGCGATCATCATGCACGCCGTCTTCGACCGGCCGTACCGCACGAGCGCCGGCATGCGCCGCTCCCCCGCGAGGTCGCCGAGGTCGAGCGGGGAGAAGCGGTGCGCGAGGGATCCGAGCATCACGACCCGGCCGCCGGCCCGCAGCCGCGGAGCGACCCCGGCGACGAGCGCGAAGTGCCCGAGCGCGTTGGTGCCCATCAGCTCCTCGAACCCGTCGATCGTCGTCCGGTGGTGCCGTGCGCGGCCGCCCGCCGGGGTGAGGCCCGCGTTGGCCACGATCACGTCGAGGTCCTCATGGACGGCGGCCGCGCACGCGTCCACGCGGGCGAGGTTCGCCAGGTCGAGGGGCACGACCTCCAGGTCCGCCCGCGGGGTGCGGGCCCGGATCGCGCGGGCGGCGGCGTCGCCGCGCTCCTCTGAGCGGCAGGCGAGCAGCACCCGGGCCCCCGCGTCGGCGAGCTGCGCGGAGGTCCAGAAGCCGATGCCGCCGTTCGCGCCCGTGACGAGCACCGTCCGCCCGGCGAGGTCGGGCAGACGCGGCTCCCCGCTCACGAGAGGGTGCCCACGCGGGTCACGCGCACGACGGCCTCGCCGGCCTCGTTCGACGCGTCGAGGTCGACGGTCGCCTCGATCCCCCAGTCGTGGTCGCCATCGGGGTCGTGCAGCGCCTGCCGCACGGTCCACTCCGTCGGACTTTCGGTGATCGTCACGAGCGCCTGGCTGCGGGCGTCGCCGTCGGTGAGGATCCGGTCGTACTCGCCGAAGTAGCCGTCGAGCGCGTCGCCCCACGCGTCGGCGTCGTAGCCGGCCGCGGCGTCGAGCTCGCCGAGCGCCTGCAGGTCCTCGCGGGCCGCGAGCTGCACGCGCCGGAACATCTCGTTGCGCACGAGGATCCGGAACGCGCGCGTGTTCGACGTGAGCAGCTTGGGCGCGGGCGGCAGCACGGGCGCGTCGCCGGGGGCCGCGGTCGGGTGCGACAGCTCCTCCCACTCGTCGAGGAGGCTCGAGTCCACCTGGCGCACCAGCTCGCCGAGCCACTCGATCACGTCGAGCAGCTCCTCGGTCTTGGCCTCGTCCGGGATGGTCTGCCGCAGCGCCCGGAACGCGTCGGAGAGGTAGCGGAGCACGAGGCCCTCGGAGCGCATGAGCCCGTAGAAGGAGATCAGCTCGCTGAAGGACATCGCCCGCTCGTACATGTCGCGGACGACCGACTTGGGGCTGAGCGCGAAGTCGCCGATCCACGGCTGGCTCGCGCTGTAGGTCGCGAACGACTGGTCGAGCAGCTCCTCCAGCGGCTTCGGGTGCGTGACGGTCTCGAGCAGCTCCATGCGCTCGTCGTACTCGATGCCGTCGGCCTTCATCGCCTGCACGGCCTCGCCGCGGGCCTTGAACTGCTGCTGCGACAGGATCGGCCGCGGGTCGTCGAGGGTCGCCTCCACGACGCTCAGCATGTCGAGCGCGTACGTCGGCGACTCGCGGTCGAGGATCTCGAACACGGCGACCGCGAACGGTGACAGCGGCTGGTTGAGCGCGAAGTCGGCCTGCAGGTCCACCGTCAGCGAGATCCGCGCGGGCCCGCCATCCGGGTCGTCCACCTGCTCCACGATCCCGGCCGTCCGCAGCGTGCGGTAGATGGCGAGGGCGCGGCGCGCGAGCGCGAGCTGCCGCACGCGGGGCTCGTGGTTGTCCTCGACGAGCGACCGCATGTTCTGGAACACGTCGCCGCCGCGCGCGATGACGTTGAGCATCATCGCGTGGCTCACCTGCATGCTCGACGTCAGCCGCTCGGGCTCCGCGTCGATGAGCTTGCGGAAGCTCGGCTCCCCCCACGAGACGAAGCCCTCGGGCGCCTTCTTGCGCACGAGCTTGCGGCGCTTCTTCACGTCGTCGCCCGCGCGCTCGAGCATCTTGATGTTCTCGGTCTCGTGCTCGGGCGCCTGCGCGACGACCGTGCCCGTGGTGTCGTAGCCCGCGCGGCCCGCGCGCCCGGCGATCTGGTGGAACTCGCGCGCGTTGAGCTGCCGCATCCGCGTGCCGTCGTACTTGGTGAGGCCCGTGAAGAGCACCGTGCGGATGGGGACGTTGATCCCGACGCCGAGCGTGTCCGTCCCGCAGATGACGCGGAGGAGCCCGCGCTGCGCGAGCTGCTCCACCAGCCGCCGGTACTTCGGCAGCATCCCGGCGTGGTGCACGCCGATGCCCGCGCGCACGAGCCGCGACAGGGTCTTGCCGAACGCCGTGCTGAAGCGGAAGTCGCCGATGAGGTCCGCGATCTCGTCCCGCTGCTCGCGCGTGACGATCTTGATGCTGGACAGCGCCTGCGCCCGCTCCAGCGCGGCCGCCTGCGCGAAGTGCACGATGTAGACGGGCGCCTGCTTCGTGTCGAGCAGCTCCTCGACCGTCTCCTGCACGGGGGTCACGGCGTAGTGGAAGAAGAGCGGCACCGGGCGCTCGATGCCCGTGATGCGCGCGGTCGGCCGGCCGGTGCGGCGCGTGAGGTCGTCCGCGAGCTCGGTGACGTCGCCGAGCGTCGCCGACATGAGCACGAACTGCGCGTGCGGGAGGAGCAGCAGCGGCACCTGCCAGGCCCAGCCGCGCTGCGGATCCGCGTAGAAGTGGAACTCGTCCATGACGACCTGGTCGACGGGCGTCTCCGCACCGCCGCGGAGCGACCGGTTCGCGAGGATCTCGGCGGTGCAGCAGATGATGGGCGCGTCCGGGTTCACCGAGGAGTCGCCCGTGACCATGCCCACCTGGGCCGCGCCGAACAGCTCGACGAGCGCGAAGAACTTCTCGGACACGAGCGCCTTGATGGGCGCGGTGTAGTACGAGCGGCGGCCGCGGGCGAGCGCGGCGAAGTGCGCGGCCACCGCGACGAGCGACTTCCCCGTGCCGGTCGGCGTCGAGAGGATCAGGTTCGCGCCCGACGCGATCTCGAGCGCCGCCTCGTCCTGCGCCGGGTACAGCTCGATCCCCCGGCCGATCGCCCACTCGGCGAACGCGTCGTAGATGGCGTCGTCGGTGGCCCCGTCCACGGCCAGCCGGGCCGCCTCCTCGGTGAGCGTGGGGGCGAGGGCGGTGTCCGACATGATGCGTCCATCCTCCCCCACGCGTCCCGCCGCGGAGTTCTCCACAGGCGGCAGGGTCCACCAGGCGCCAGCGCGTACGTTCGCCGGATGCCGTCCCAGCCGCTCGACCCGCGTCACGATCGCGCCCCGCTCGACCCCAGCCCCGCGCCCCCCGTCGAGGGGCAGCCGACCACCGCGGACGCGGACAGCGCACCCGGCGCGGTCGCCGCTCCCGAGTCCGTCCCCGTCGACCCCGAGACGGAGCGGGCGCGCTGGCGCGACCGCCGCACCGGGGTCATCGCCCTCGTCGTCGTCACCATCGCGCTCTGGGCCGTCATCGCCGCAGCGGTCGGCTTCGCGACCACGATGTAGCGCGCCGGCGGTCGCCGTCGCCGCCCCGTCCGCCGCCCGGCTGCCGCTTGCGGCCCGGGTATGATCTCCTGTGCCCTCCGACGCCCTGCCCGACGACCCCGCCCGCCCCGCGGATCCCGTCGCCCCCTCGCCCGACGCCGACGCGACGACCGACGCGGCCTCGATGCCCGAAGGCGACCCCGCGACCAAGGCGGCCGCCGCGTCGCCCGGCTCGGCCATCGATCCCGACGACCTCGCCACCGCGCTCCGCGTCCTCGGCTCGCTCGCCGACATCGACGAGGACCACCCCGACTTCGTCGCCGTCCGCCGCGCCACCGCCTCCATGTTCAAGGAGGTGAAGAAGGCCCGCCGGCTCGAGAAGCGCGAGGCCGTCGCGAGCGCCGACCGCGCCGTCGTCGCGGCCACCGCCACGGGCGCGCCCGACCGCATCGACGACGAGACCCGCGGGATCCCGCTGTCCATCACGACCGCGAAGCCCACCGCCGGCACGCTCCTGCGCTCGCGTCCCTGCTACATCTGCAAGCAGCACTACACGCAGGTCGACGCGTTCTACCACCAGCTCTGCCCCGACTGCGCGCTCCTCAACCACGCGAAGCGCGAGGCCCGCACCGACCTCTCCGGGATGCGCGCGCTCCTCACGGGCGGCCGCGCGAAGATCGGCATGCACATCGCGCTCCGGCTGCTCCGCGACGGGGCGCACACCACCATCACCACCCGGTTCCCGCGCGACGCCGTTCGCCGCTTCGCCGGCCTGCCGGACGCGCACGAGTGGGTCCACCGCCTGCGCATCGTGGGCCTCGACCTCCGCGATCCCGCGCAGGTCATCGGCCTCACGGATGCGGTCGCCGCCGCGGGTCCCCTCGACATCCTCATCAACAACGCCGCGCAGACCGTGCGCCGCTCCCCCGGCTCGTACGCACCGCTGTCCGAGGCGGAGGCCGCGCCGCTGCCCGACGGCGACCTCCCCGAGCTGCTGACGTTCGGCCACACTGCGGACGCGCACCCGGCGGCCCTGGCGGCGAGCGTCGCGGCGCACCCGATCCTCTCCACCGCGGCCGGGATCACGGCCGCCGAGGTCACCGAGCTCGCCATGACGGCCGGCTCCTCCTCGCTCGCGCGCCTCGCCGCCGGCACCGCCATCGACGCGGGCGGCCTCGTGCCCGACCTGCACGACGCGAACAGCTGGACGCAGGTGGTCCACGAGGTGGATCCGCTGGAGATGCTCGAGGTCCAGCTCGCCAACGTCACGGCCCCGTTCCTGCTCGTGAGCCGGCTGCGCCCGGCGATGGCCGCCTCGGCGTCGCGCCGCAAGTACGTGGTGAACGTGAGCGCCATGGAGGGCCAGTTTGCCCGCGCGTACAAGGGCCCCGGCCACCCGCACACGAACATGGCGAAGGCCGCGCTCAACATGATGACCCGCACCTCGGCGCGCGAGATGCGCGAGACCGACCGCATCCTCATGACGAGCGTCGACACCGGCTGGATCACCGACGAGCGCCCGCACCCTACGAAGGTGCGGCTCGCCGAGGAGGGCTTCCACGCCCCGCTCGACCTCGTCGACGGCGCCGCGCGCGTCTACGACCCCATCGTCATGGGCCAGGCCGGCGAGGACATCTCGGGCGTCTTCCTCAAGGACTACCGCGTCGCCGAGTGGTGATGCGCCGCATCCGCTGACACGACGAGAGGCCCGGACCCGCATCGCGGTGTCCGGGCCCCTCGTCGCGGGGGCGGCTACTCGACGGCGTCGAGGTCGCTCTCGAGCAGGGCGGCCAGCTCGTCGAGCGCGGCGTCCGCGCCGTCGCCCTCGGCGGTGAGCACGACCTGGTCGCCGTTCGCGGCGCCGAGGCTCATCAGCGACAGGATGCTCGTCGCGTCGAGCGGCGTGCCTCCCGGCTTGCTGATCTTCACGGCCACGCCGGTGCGGCGGACGGCCTCGATGAACAGGGATGCGGGTCGGGCGTGCAGGCCCACGCGGCTGCCGATGGTGGCGGTGCGCTCGGTCATGGACGTTCTCCTTCTGGGTGTGCGGATGTTGGGGCGGGAAGGCGATCAGGCCGCGACGGGGACGCCCTGGTCGGCGGCGGACGTCTCGGCGACGGCCTCCGGGCGCTTCGTCGTGAAGCGCTTGAGGAGCACGACGAGGAACGCGGAGATGACCGCGCCGACCGCGACGGAGGCGAGGAAGCCGAGGAACGTGCCGTTCATCGCGAAGAGCACGAACACGCCGCCGTGCGGGGCCTGCGACACGACACCGAGCCCCATGACCATGGCGCCCGTGACGGCACCGCCGACGATGCTCGCCGGGATGACGCGCAGCGGGTCGACGGCGGCGAAGGGGATCGCGCCCTCGGAGATGAACGCGGCGCCGAGGAGCCACGCGGCCTTGCCGTTCTCTCGCTCGGCCGGGCTGAACAGACGGCGGTCGATCACGGTGGAGGCGAGCGCCAGCGCGAGCGGCGGCACCATGCCGGCGGCCATGACGGCGGCCATGATCTCCCACGGGGTCTGGTCGGTGATGGATCCGGCGCCGAGACCGGCGACTGCGAACGAGTAGGCGACCTTGTTGATGGGGCCGCCGAGGTCGATGCACATCATGACGCCGAGGATGATCCCTAGGACGATGGCCGACGTGCCGGTGAGGCCCGAGAGGAAGCCGTTGAGGCCGCGCGTGAGGGCCGCGATCGGGCCGCCGAGCACCATGACCATGAGGCCGGAGGCGACGATGGAGGCGAGCAGCGGGATGATCACGACGGGCATGAGGCCCCGCAGCCAGCGCGGCACGTCGATGCGGCCGATCGCGTAGGCGATGCCACCGGCGACGAGGCCGCCCACCAGGCCGCCGAGGAAGGCGGCGCCCATGATGACGGAGATGGACCCCGCGACGAACCCGGGCGCGATGCCCGGCCGGTCGGCGATGGCGTAGGCGATGTAGCCGGCCAGCGCGGGCACGAGGAACGCCATCGACGCGTTGCCGATGACGAACGCGACGGCGCCGAGGTACTGGCCGAGGCCGCCCGCGGGGAGGTCTGCCAGCGAGTTCTGCAGCACGACGTCCGACGCGGTCTCGGTGATCCGGTACCCGCCGAGCAGGAAGCCGAGCGCGATGAGGAGGCCGCCGCCCGCGACGAACGGGATCATGTAGCTGACGCCCGTGAGCAGCCAGCGCTTGAGGCGCGCGCCCACCGACTGCGACGCCTGCGGGGAGGCCTGCTCGGATCCGGCCGACGACGCGCCGCCCGGCACGCGCGGGGCGTTCGGGTCCTTCGCGGCCGCGACGGCCTCGGCGACCATCTGGTCGGGCTGGTCGATCCCGCGCTTGACGGGCGACTGGATGACGGGCTTGCCGGCGAAGCGCGCGCGGTCGCGCACGTCCACGTCGACGGCGAAGATCACGGCGGTGGCCCGCGCGATGATCGCGGGGTCGACGGGCGTGACCGAGGAGGATCCCTGCGTCTCGACATGCAGCTCGACGCCGGCGCGCTTGGCGGCCGCCACGAGCGAGTCGGCCGCCATGTAGGTGTGCGCGATGCCGGTGGGGCACGCGGTGACGGCGATGAGCACGGGCGCGTCGGCGGGGGCCTTGGCCGGAGCGGATGCGGCTGCCGCGGGAGCCGCGGCGGCCGGAGCGCCCGTCGAGGATGCGGGCTCGTCCACGAGAGCACCCTCCACGAGCCAGACGACCTGGTCCTCGTCCGTGGCGGAGCGCAGCGCCTCGACGAACTCCGGCTTGATGAGCGACCGGGCGAGGCGCGACAGCAGGACGAGGTGCTCCTGGTCGGCGCCGTCGGGCGCGGCGATGAAGAACACGAGGTCGGCGGGGCCGTCCGGGGCGCCGAAGTCGACGGCCGGCGCCGGACGGGCCATGACGAGCGTGGCCTCCGTCACCGCGGCGGAGCGGCAGTGCGGGATGGCGAGCCCGCCGCCCATGCCGGTGTCGGTCTTCGACTCGCGCTCCCAGGCGTCGGCGAAGAGGGCGTCGGCGTCGGTGGCGCGGCCCTCCGCGACGACGCGCTCGGCGAGCGTGCGGACGGCGTGCTCGCGGTCGGCGCCGAGGTCGGCGTCGAGGAGCACGAGGCGGTTCGTGATGAGCGATGGCATGTTCTTCTCCAGGTGGGGCGGGTCAGCGATCGGCGGCGATCGGGAGGAGCGGCTGGACGGTGACGCTGTCCGGTCGGGTCTGGTCGGGGGACGGCATGGTGCTGCCGGGCAGGGACGCGGCGGCGGATCCGTGGGCGACGGCCTGCGCCAGCCGCCCCTCGGGTCCTGCCCCGCGGTGGTCTGCGAGCAGGTAGCCCGCGAGCGAGGAGTCGCCCGCGCCCACCGTGCTCACCGGCACGATCGGGGGCATGGTGGCGAGCCACCCGCCCTCGCTCGTGGTGAGGACGGCCCCCCGCGCGCCGAGGGTCGCGAGGACCGCCCGGCAGCCGCGGGAGACGAGGGAGCGGGATGCGTCGTGGGCCCGACGGGGGTCGGCCTCCAGCGCATCCGGGTCGTCGATGCCGACGAGCTCGGCGAGCTCCTCGGCGTTGGGCTTGATGAGGTCCACTACCGCGTCGGACGCGACGAGCGCGGCCATGGGCGCGCCCGACGAGTCGACGGCGATCCGCGGGGCGGCGTCGCCGAGCTCGGCCCGCACGGCCTGCACCACGCGGGCGTGGAAGTCGTCGTCGAGGCCGGGCGGCAGGGATCCCGCGAGCACGAGCCAGCTCGCCCGGCGCGCGTGCCGGATCACGAGCGCGACGAGCGCGTCCGCCTCGGCGGCGGAGAGCTCGGGTCCCGGCTCGTTGACCTTCGTGGTCGTGCCGTCGGGCTCCGTCAGCGTGACGTTCTGGCGCACGCGGCCGTCGATGTCCAGGTGGTCCAGGGGGATCCGCTCGGCGGCGAGGGCCACGAGCATCGGGTCGTCGAGGCGTCCGGGCAGCAGCGCGATCGTGTCGAGGCCCGAGGCGATGAGCGCGCGCGAGACGTTGACGCCCTTGCCGCCCGGCTGCTCGGCGACGCCCCGGGCGCGCTGCACGGCGCCGCGCGCGAGGGCTCCCGCGAGGTCGATGGTGCGGTCGAGGCTCGGGTTGGCGGTGAGGGTGAGGATCACGCGACCATCACCTCGACCTCGGCGGCGGCCAGCGCGTCGGCCAGCGGGCCGTCGGGCGCGGCGTCGGTCACGAGCGTGTCGAGGTCGCCGAGGGCTGCGAAGCCGACGAGCGCCTCCTCCCCCGCCTTCGACGCGTCGACGAGCGCCACGGCGCGTCGGGATCCTCGGGTCAACGCGGTCTTCACGGCCGCCTCCTCTTCGTCGGGGGTGCTGAGGCCGAACTCCGCGTGGATCCCGTTCGCGCCGATGAAGGCGATGTCGGGTCGGAGCCGCGCGAGCTGGCCGAGGGTGGCGGGGCCGACGGCCGCGCTCGTGATCCCGCGGACGCGTCCGCCGAGCAGCTGCACCTCGACGGCGGGGTTCCGGGTGACGGTCTGCGCGACGGCCATGGAGTGCGTGACCACGACCAGCGTGCGGCCGGGGACGTCGGGCCGCCAGGCGGCGACGCGCTCCGCGACGAGCCCCGTCGTGGTGCCGGCGTCGAGGGCGATGGATCCCTCGAAGCTCGCCGGCAGGAAGGCCATGGCCGCGTCGGCGATGCGCGCCTTGGCCGCCGTGTTGCGGGATCCGCGCGTGTCGAGGCTCTCCTCCGCGCGCGTGGACCGGCCCGCCAGGACGGCACCGCCGTGCACGCGGCGCAGGACGCCGCGGCTCTCGAGCTGGGCGAGGTCGCGACGGACCGTCTCCGTCGTCACGTCGAAGTCGCGGGCCAGGCCGACGACCGCCACGCGGCCGGTGCGCTCGAGGAGGGCGACCACCCTGTCCTGGCGCTCTTCGGCGTACATGGGCGGTCTCCTTCGACTCCGTGGGGCATTGGCGCCTCGCGTCCTCGCACTGTAGCCCTCATCCGCAGGAGAAGCAACACGATGCCACAGGCTCCCACATGATCGCAGAGACCGTCGCGCGTGCGACGCGGCGGGTCAGCGGCCGAGCGCGACGGCCTCTTCGCGCAGCACGCCCGCCAGGACCTCCGACTCCCATGCCTGCCCGGCCGCGTTCGGATGCAGGGGGACGTCCCCGGCGCTGCCGCCGAGCCCGGCGACATAGGGGTCGCCCGCGTCGCCGGCGCATGCTCCGTGCTCGGCGGTCGGCGTCTCCTGGTCCACGAACCGGGCGCCCGCGTCGCCGGCCGCCCGGGCGATCGCGGCGTCGAGCTCGCGCTGGATCCCCGCGAGCCACACCGCGTCCCGGTCAGCGAGAAGCACCTGGCCGTTCACCGCCGACGTGGCCGTGGCCCGCAGGCAGCCTTCCGCCGGGAGCGCATCCGGGTCGCCGAGGACGGTGAGGTACCCGAGCGCGACGATGCGGGCGTCCGGCGCCGCGGCGCGGATCCGCGCGAACGCCTCGCCGAGACGCGTCGACACCTCCCCGTCGATGCGGGCGCGGACGGCGTCGGTGCCACCCGAGGGTGCCAGCGCGTCCACGCACGTCGTGGGTCCTGCGGCGACCGGTCCCTCCGGATCCCGCGCGAGGCACCCGCCGACGAGGGCCGGGAAGCCGAGGTCGTTGCCCCCGAGGCGCACGAGGACGACGTCGGCGCCGTCGGCCAGGGAGTCGAGCTGCGCGGGCACGGTCTGCCCGCCGCGCTCCCGCGGGGCGACGAGGTCCGCCGTGCTGGCGCCGTCGCAGGCCGCGTCGACGAAGTCGGCGCCAACCTCGGCCGCGGCCACCCGCACCGAGGACGCGACGGTGCGTCCGCAGACGCCGGGGTCGCCGGGCAGCGGCTCCGCGGATCCGGTGCCCGTGGAGTACGAGTCGCCGAGCGACACGACGCGCAGCGGCGCTGCCGCCGTCGGCAGCGTGACGGGGTCGGCGGAGGTGCACCCGCTCGCCAGGAGGACGAGGGCGGTCACGACGGCGACGGCGGCCGCCCCTCGGATCCGGATGCCCGCCATCGGACGCGAGCGGGACCTCGTCCGGGAGACGGGGCGTTCGGGACGGCGGTCCATCCCCTCGACCCTACGCGCGCGGGGGCAGGCCGGTCGGCCGGGTCAGTCCTCGGCGCCGCGCTGGCGCGCGTAGACGACAACGGCGACGATGAGGCCGACGACCAGCCCGGCAGCCAACGGGAAGAAGAACCCGCCCGGGCCGATCTGCGTGACGACGCTGCCGTGGTCGATGCGGGTGTCGACGACGCCCGGGACGTCGAGCCCGGGGTAGCCCTCGGTCCCCTGCGCGAACGAGGTGATGAGGAGCGTCACGATGACGGCCGCGCCCACCACGAACGCCGCCAGGAAGCCCAGCACCGCGGAACCGACCACCGACGTGCGGTGCGGGTCTGTGGTGTGCGTGCGGTGCAGGGTGGCGTGCGACATGGTGGAGCTCCAGGTTTCGATGACCTCGTTCACGCTACCCGGGTCCTCCAAGTGGAGGACAGTCCCCCGATCGGGGAGCGGATCCCGCGCGCCGATCGGACGACGTGGTTCCGTGGGGCATGCTGAACGCGCTCCCGTGGATCCTCGTCGTCCTGCTCCTCGCCGCCCTCGCACTGCTCTGCGTCGACCGGCGGCGGCGTCGGGCTCGTCATGGAGAAGCGCTCCAGGAGCAGCGAGCCCGTCACGAGCGGGAGGTCGCCCTCAGCGACTTGCAGCACGCAGCGGATGCCGCCTCTCGTGCTGAGGCGCACGCCGCGGAGCTGGCCGATCGCGCCGCCGCGCGGGAGGAGGCGGAGGAGGCGGCACACGAGGCGCGCAGGCAGCTCGCCCGCACGTGGAAGACCGATCGCGTGTCCCACGACCTGATCGTCGCGGCGTGCGCGGCGGCCCGCATCGGCGGTGCGCTCGCGACGAACGTCGTCCTGACGGGTACGGAGCCGAAGACGAAACGGAGGTTCCTGGTGCAGGTCGACCATGTGCTCCTCACCCCGCGAGCCGCCCTCATCATCGAGAACAAGCACTGGAGGGGGCTCGTCCTCGACGCCGTGCGACCGAAGGACCTGCACGAGTTCTGGGGAGCGCTGCTGGCGCGGTACGACGTCGACCCGCCCGCCGTCCTGCACATCACGTCGGACGGTGATGACGGCGCTTTCCACGTTCGACGCGCTGACCCGACCCCGGTGGCGCAGGTGCGACGCCAGTCCCTCCGTCTCGCGGCTCACGTGCAGGATGCGCTCGGATCCGCCCCGTTCTTCCACACCGTCGTCTTCTACAGCCATGCCGATGCCGAGGTCATCGCTCCTGAGGACGGCGAGGAGCGCGGTGCGACGCGGCGCATCCTCTCGCCCGCCGAGCTCGCTCCCGGCCTACGGAGGGTCATGCAGGTCAGCACCAGCCCGGTCTCGAGGGAGTCGATGGTCCACATGACGGAGCTGTTCGCATCCGACGGCGCCCACGTCGAGTGGGTCGGACCGCTGGCGTGAATCGGGGCGGTGCCATCCTGAACGGGACGCGGGAGGGGCCGTCCAGACCACCGGAGACGGGAAGAGCCCCGCGCCTCCGTGAGGAGGAGCGAGGCTCGAGGGTGGATCTGAGGGGATTCGAACCCCTGACCCCCTGCATGCCATGCAGGTGCGCTACCAACTGCGCCACAGACCCGTGAACCGCTTCCCTGCGGAAGCGACTCGTCTACATTACTACACATTCCGACCACCCCATGACCAGGGCATCCTCGTCGGCGGCCGGCCTGCGGCACGGCTCAGTCGAACAGCTTGCTGAGCCAGCTCTCCTTCTCGCGGCGCTTCCCGCCGTGGCCGGAGCCCTGCGGGTAGTCGCCCGCCGTCGGGTAGGCGCCCGTCGTCGAGTAGCCGGCCACATCGCGGTCGCCATAGACGTCACCCCGCGACCCATGAGCGCGGTCACGGTCGCGGTCGTCGTCGCGTCGGCGGTCGTCATCGCGCCGCCGGTCGTCGCGACCCGGCTCCGGGTAGCCGCCGAGCGGCGCCGCGGGTGGCACGGGCGACGCGGCCGCCGGGGCGACCCTCGTCTCCTGCTCCGCGCGGTCGAGGATCTTGTCGAGCTCGCCGCGGTCGAGCCACACACCGCGGCAGTCCGGGCAGTAGTCGATCTCCACCCCGACGCCCTCGCTCATCACCAGGGTGGCCGAGTCGTCGGGGCACTTCATGCGGGGATACCCTCGCGCGTCGGGCGTCGCTGCCCGGATGGATCGGATCGGATCAGGATGCGGAGGCCGTCGGCTCGATCTCGAGGGCGACGACGGGGCAGTCCTTCCAGAGGCGCTCCAGCGAGTAGTACATCCGGTCCTCCTCGGTGAAGACGTGGGCGACGACGTCGCCGAAGTCGAGGAGGATCCAGCGTCCCTCGCTCTTCCCCTCGCGGCGCAGCGGCTTGGCGCCCGCCTCGATCATCTTGTCCTCGATCTCGTCGGCGACCGCCTGCGCGTTCCGCTCGTTGCGGGCCGAGGCGATGAGGAAGACGTCGGTGAGGGGCAGGGGCCCGGAGACGTCGAGCGCGACCAGGTCGATGGCCTGCTTGGAGTCGGCAGCGGAGGCGGCGACCTTGAGCAGGTCGAGGGCGCGGGGAGAAGCGGTCACAGAGTCCTTCCGGGACGGGTGGGGAGGTGCATCAGACGATCAGAATACATTCGTCATGAACGCGACGATGACGAGGCCCGCGCCGATGACGGCGACTCCCCCGGCCGCGACGGCTGCGACGACCGGCGCGGTGAAGCGCTTGCGGGGCGGCGGCTGCACGACGGCGCGCGTCGAGGTGTGGGTGCTGACGGCGCGGCTGGCGCGCACGGGCTCCGAGTCGGTGCCGCCCGGCGCGTGGTCGTGGTCGTCGCCCTGCTCGAGGATGCGGTCCATGTCGGCCGTGTCGAAGCGGTCCGGGTGCGTGCCCATCGAGCCGAGGCTGCGCGGCAGGTCGATGGAGCCGGTGATGATGATCTCGCCCGTGCTGTTGAGCGCCTGCTGCATGTCGTTGACGTGCGGCACGGTCGGGAGGATGAAGTGGTTGCCGGTGTGCGGCTGGTCCTCGTCGACCTGGTCCTGCACCGACCAGTGGCCGGCCGGCGGGGTGAACGGCGTGCGGGCATCCGGCACGCCGGGCGCGGTGGCGTCCGCCGGGGACGGGACGGCGGAGGGCGCACCAGCCTCGGGCGCCTCGACGCGAGCGCCCTCGAGGTCCTCGGCGGCGGCGGATGCCCGCGTGCCGAACGCCGGTTCGAGCGATGGCTCGGCGGAGCCCGTGACCCAGGGCGTCGGCTCGAGCGAGGGCGCGGGGCGCGGATCCTCGTCGGTGCTCGGGGTGTGCGCGGCGAGCGGCGGCACGGTCGGCTGCTCGCCCGACGCGTCCACGTCGCGATCGGCGGCGTCGCCCGAGGGGACGATGGGCGCGAAGGGCCACGCCGACGGCGTCTCGGCGGGGGTCGCCTGGCGCTCCGAGGCCGCGGCCTCGTCCGACGACACGTCGGACGTCACGACCTGAGCGTCGTCATCCGCGGTGGGCGCCGGCGCCGGGGCCTCGGTCGTGTCCGCTGCGGAGGCCCGGCGGTACGCGCTCCCGTAGGGCGCACGCGGTCGCGGGGTCGCGCGGGATCCGCGGCCGTACCGGGCGAACGGCGGCACGGACGAGTCCGAGGACGTGGGCGGGGCGTCGTCGACGGCCGCCGACGGCTCGCCGCCGGACTGCTCCGCATCCGACTCGGACGCGGTGGGCTGCGGCTGCGGCTGCGGCTCCTCGTGATCCGATCCGTGCTGCTCCCGAGCCGCCTCCTCGGCCTCGCGGATGGCGCGCAGCTGGCGTCGGGTGAGCACGCCGCCCGACAGGAGGATGGCTGAGGTGTCCGGCCCGATGCCGGGAGCGGCCGGGGGCGTCGTCGCCTCGTCGGGCCGGGGTGCCGATGCGTCCTGTGCGGTCGACGCGAGGTCGTCGGGTCCGTCGGACGACGGGGTCGACGTCGCGACCGGCTCGTCGGGGGAACCGGTGGTCGAGCCGCCGTCGACGGGCGTCGACTCGTCCGCCGGGGCGTCGCCGGCCTCGTCGATGCCCAGCTCACGGGCGCGCGCACGCTCGGCGGCGCGCATCTCGCGCCGGCTCAGCCCGAGGGTCGCGGGAGCGGGACCGTCGTCGAACGAGGTCGGCCCGGTGTCGGGCGCGTCGTGGGAGGGGGTCATAGCGGGCTCCGATACAGGTGGTGCTTGGAGATGTACTGGACGACTCCGTCGGGGACGAGGTACCACACGGGGAAGCCCCGTCCGACTCGGGCCCGGCAGTCGGTCGAGGAGATCGCCAGCGCCGGGACCTCGAGCAATCTTACGTCGGCGTGCGGGAGGCCGCTCTCGGTGAGGTCGTGCCCGGGGCGGGTGACGGCGACGAAGTGCGCGAGGTCCCACAGCTCGGCGACGTCCTTCCAGCCGAGGATCTGCTGGATCGCGTCCGCGCCCGTGATGAAGAACAGCTCCGCGTCCGGATGCGTGCGCCGGATGTCGCGGAGCGTGTCGATCGTGTACGTGGTGCCGGCGCGGTCGATGTCGACGCGGCTGACGGTGAAGCGCGGGTTGGCGGCCGTCGCGATCACGGTCATGAGGTAGCGGTGCTCGCCGTCGGTGACGGTCTGCTTCTGCCACGGCTGCCCGGTCGGGACGAAGATCACCTCGTCGAGCTGGAGGTGCTGCTGCACCTCGCTCGCGGCCACGAGGTGGCCGTTGTGGATGGGGTCGAACGTGCCGCCCATGACCCCGATGCGGAGGCGCGGGGTCGCGGCTGTCGTCATGTGGCGGGTGCTCGCGCTCAGTGGGTGGAGTCGGCGGTGCCGTGGCCCTGCTCGGCGACGGGGGGCTTGCCCCACTTCTCCGAGTGGCGGTTGCTCACGTCGCGGAAGCTGTACATGACCACGCCGAGCGCGACGAACACGACCGCGGCGACGGCCGGGAACACCCAGAGCGGAGCAGCGAGCTCCATGGCGTGCTCGGTCTCGGCGAGGAGGGTGGTGGTCAGCGCGTGCATGTGATCTCCGTTCGTGGCACGCCCCGTCGAGCGGAGGCGGCGCCTGCCATCCTACCGGCGGGCCCCCGCATGGGGCGCACGCGGGGCCGGGCGTGCCGTCAGCCGCGGATCTGGCCGCTCCCCCGCACGATCCACTTGGTGCTCGTGAGCTCCTGCAGGCCCATCGGACCGCGCGCGTGCAGCTTCTGCGTGGAGATGCCGACCTCGGCGCCGAACCCGAACTCGGATCCGTCGGTGAAGCGCGTGGACGCGTTGACCATGACGACGGCGGAGTCGACGGCGGCGAGGAAGCGCTCGGCGACGGCCAGGTCGGACGTGACGATGGACTCGGTGTGGTGCGTCGACCAGCGGGCGATGTGGGCGACCGCGTCCTCCACCGAGTCGACGACGCGCACCGCGACGTCGAGCGAGAGGTACTCGGCGGCCCAGTCGGCGTCGGTTGCGGGGACCGCGTCGGGCCACAGCTCCCGGACCGCCGCATCGCCGTGCACGGTCACGCCCCGGTCGCGGAGGGCGTCGAGCACGGCGGGGAGGATGCGCGGGGCGGCGTCGCGGTGCACCAGCAGGGTCTCCATGGCGTTGCACACGCTGGGGCGGCTGACCTTGGCGTCGACCGCGATGTCGACGGCCATCCGCGCGTCCGCGGAGGCGTCGAGGTAGACGTGGACGACTCCGGCGCCGGTCTCGATCACGGGCACGGTCGACTCCTCCACCACGGTGCGGATGAGGTCGGCGGATCCCCGCGGCACGAGCACGTCGACGAGGCCGCGCGCCCGCATGAGCCGCGTCGCGCCCGCGCGGCCGTGCGCGTCGATCGTCTGCAGGGCGTCCGCGGGGAGGCCGGAACCCTCAAGCGCGGCGCGCATGACGTCGACGAGGACGGCGTTGGTGCGGAGGGCGGCGGATCCGCCACGGAGCACGACGGCGTTCCCGCTCTTGAGCGCGAGGGCCGCGATGTCGACGGTGACGTTCGGTCGGGCCTCGTAGATCGCGCCGACGACGCCGAAGGGCACGCGCACCTGCGAGAGCAGCAGGCCGTTCGGCAGCGTGCGGCCGCGGACGACGTGGCCGAGCGGGTCGTCGAGCGAGCGGATCCCCGCGACGGCGTCGGCCAGGGACGCCACGCGCCGGGCGTCGAGCGTCAGCCGGTCGAGGAGGCCGGCGGCCAGCCCGGACTCCCGACCTGCGGCGAGGTCGTCGGCGTTGGCGTCGACGATGCGGTCCGCGGCGGAGACGAGAGCCGTCGAAACGGCGTCGAGCGCGGCGTCGCGCTGGCCTGAGGTGCTGGCGGCCAGGGACGTGGACGCCGTCCGGACGGCCTCGAGGATCCGTTCGAGCGCCTCGGTCGGGAGCGCCTCGGCGGGGCTGGACGGGATGGCGGGCACGACGGCGGAGGCGCCGGGGGCGTTCGAGGGCATGACCGGCAGCCTAGGCAGGCCCCCGGCCGCGACGGTCGACATGGATGTCAGCTGCGGGGCGCGAACCACGTGCCGACGTGCGCGCCGGCGAGGGCCTCGGCGACCTGCGCGGTCGACGTGAGGAGGACCCCCGTGCCCGCCTCGGCTGCGAGGCGCGCGGCGGCGACCTTGGTCACCGCTCCCCCGGTGCCGACGCCTGTGCCCGTGCTGCCGATCTCGACGCCCTCGAGCTCGTCGCCGAACGCCACGTGCTCGATGCGCCGGGCACCGGGCTCTTCCGGCGGGCGGCTGTAGAGCGCGTCCACATCCGAGAGCAGGAGCAGCAGGTCGGCGTCCACCAGCCGGGCCACGAGGGCGGCCAGCCGGTCGTTGTCGCCGAAGCGGATCTCGTGCGTCGCCACGGTGTCGTTCTCGTTGACGACGGGCAGCAGCCGCAGCCCGAGCAGCCGCTCCATGGCGCGCTGCGCGTTCTCCCGGTGGTCGGGGGCCGCGAGGTCGCCGGCCGTGAGCAGCACCTGGCCCGCGACGATCCCGTAGCGGTCGAGGCTCTCCTGGTAGCGGAAGATCAGCACGCTCTGGCCGACCGCGGCCGCGGCCTGCTGGGTGGCGAGGTCTGCTGGGCGGTCGTCCAGGCGGAGGAACGGCATGCCGGTGGCTATGGCGCCGGAGGACACGAGCACGACCTCGGCGCCGCGCGCGTGCGCGGCGGCGATCGCGTCCACGAGGGGCGCGATCTGCCCGGCGTTCTCCCCGCTGATGGAGGACGAGCCGACCTTCACGACGATGCGCCGCGCGGACGCAATGCCCGCGCGCGAGGCCGTGCCCATCCGCTACGCCTTCGCGTCCGTGGTGGCGTCCTCGTCGGTCCCGTCCTGGCCGGTCCCGTCCTCGTCCGCCCAGAGGCCCGCCTCGCCCTCGCGCACGAGCTCCGCGCGCGCCTCGGCCTTGGCGTCCATGCGGGCGAAGTAGTCCTCGCGGCGCGCCTGGTTGGTGCGGCGGCTGATGGGGTCGACGCGGGCGTCGGCGCCGCGCGGGCTCGTGATGAGCTCCGCGGTGGAGGTGAGGGTGGGCTCCCAGTCGAAGACCACGCCGTCGCCCTCGCCGATGACGACGCTGGATCCGGCAACCGCGCCAGCCTTGAACAGGCCGTCCTCGACGCCGAGCTTGGCGAGGCGGTCGGCGAGGTAGCCGACGGCCTCGTCATTCCGGAAGTCGGTCTGCTGCACCCAGCGCTCGGGCTTGGTGCCGATGACGCGGTAGATGTCGCCGTAGCTGCCGCCGTCGACGCGGATGGTGAACGGCTTCTCGTCGACGGCTCGGGGACGCAGCACGATCCGCGGCGCCTCGGGCTCCTCGGCGGCCTTCGTCCGGGCGTCCTTGACGAGCTCGGCGAGGGCGAAGGACAGCTGGCGCAGGCCGTCGTGGCTGACCGTGGAGATGTCGAACACGCGGTATCCGCGGGCCTCGAGCTCCGGACGCACGAGCTCCGCGAGCTCCCGGGCCTCGGGGACGTCGATCTTGTTCAGCGCGATGAGCTGCGGGCGCTCGAGGAGCGGCACCTGGCCGTCGGGCACCGGGTACGCGGCGAGCTCCGTGAGGATGATGTCGAGGTCCGAGACGGGGTCGCGGCCGGGATCCAGCGTCGCGCAGTCGAGCACGTGGAGGAGGGCGGAGCAGCGCTCCACGTGGCGGAGGAACTCGAGGCCGAGGCCCTTGCCCTCGCTCGCGCCCTCGATGAGGCCGGGCACGTCGGCGACCGTGTAACGGGAGTCCGCGACCTCGACGACGCCGAGGTTCGGGTGAAGCGTGGTGAAGGGATAGTCGGCGATCTTGGGCTTCGCGGCCGAGATGGCGGCCACGAGGCTCGACTTGCCGGCACTCGGGTAGCCCACGAGCGCCACGTCGGCGACGACCTTCAGCTCGAGGACGACGTCGCCCTCGTAGCCCTGTGTGCCGAGCAGCGCGAATCCCGGGGCCTTGCGCTTCGTGGTGGCGAGCGATGCGTTGCCGAGCCCGCCCTGGCCGGCCTCGGCGGCGATGAAGCGCATGCCGGGCGTGGCCATGTCGGCGAGCTCGTTGCCGTCGGCGTCCTTGACGACGGTGCCGACGGGGACGGGGAGCTCGAGCGTCTCGCCGAGCGTGCCGTGGCGGTGGTCGCCCATGCCGGGTCCGCCGTTGCGGGACGACCGGTGGGGCCCGCGGTGGTAGGCCAGCAGCGTCGTGACCTGGGGGTCCGCGACAAGGACGATGTCCCCGCCGTTGCCGCCGTTGCCGCCGTCCGTTCCCGCGAGGGGCTTGAACTTCTCGCGGCGGACCGAGACGCAGCCGTTGCCGCCGTTTCCCGCCCGCAGGTGGAGGGTCACGGTGTCGACGAATGTCGCCATGGCTGTCGCTCGTTTCTTCTAGAGGTGTTCCCTGCGGAACGCAGACAAGGGCGGGCCGAGGCCCGCCCTTGAAGTGCTGCGCGGCAGTGCCGACGCAGCGTCCGTGCTGTCGGCCTGCGCTAGGCCGGGACGACGATGTTGACGACCTTGCGGCCGCCCTTGACGCCGAACTCGACCGAACCGGCCGAGAGGGCGAACAGCGTGTCGTCGCCGCCACGGCCGACGTTGACGCCGGGGTGGAAGTGCGTGCCGCGCTGGCGGACGATGATCTCGCCGGCGCCGACGACCTGGCCGCCGAAGCGCTTCACGCCGAGGCGCTGGGCGTTCGAGTCACGGCCGTTGCGGGTAGAGCTCGCGCCCTTCTTGTGTGCCATCTGCTTCTCCCTGCGTTCTCAGTGCTAGTTGATCTCGGTGACCTGGACGCGCGTGAGGTCCTGGCGGTGCCCCTGGCGCTTCTTGTACCCGGTCTTGTTCTTGAACTTCTGGATGACGATCTTGGGACCGCGGAGGTCATTCAGGATCTCGGCGCTGACGGTGACGTCGGCGAGCTTCGCGGCGTCCGTGGTGATGGTGTCGCCGTCGACGAGCAGGACCGCGGGGAGCACGACCTTGCCGCTCTGCTGGTTCTTGACCCGGTCCATCGTGACGATGGTCCCGACCTCGACCTTCTCCTGCCGACCGCCGGCGCGCACAACTGCGTAAACCACTTTTCCGTACCTGTTTTCTCTCGCGGGCTTGACTCACTGGGGACTTGACGCCCTGTGGCCCGAATCATTGGAGGAAGTCTGCCGCAGGCGCACGACCTCGAGGATCGGCGCATGCCAGCGACTCACGTTACCGGAACGCCGGACAGGGGTCAAACTCCGGACCCCCGGCGTCCTCGATCGATCATACGCGAGCCGATCGCCGTCCTCGTGCATGCGCGACGGGCGCGTCGCGGGCATCCGGGGATCCTCCGCTCGACGCGGTCGACGGCGTCGCCTGCCTAAGCTCGCAGGATGAACGTGCTCCTGGATCGACCGGCCTGGCCCGCGCACGGACGGCTCTGGGCGCACCTCGTGAGCGACGCGTCGCTCGAGGAGCTGCACGCCTTCGCCCGCGCCGCCGGGATCCCGGAGCGCGCCTTCGACCGCGACCACTACGACGTGCCGGAGGAGCGGCACGCCGAGCTCGTGGTGCTCGGCGCCGTGCCGGTCTCCAACCGCGACCTCGTGCGCCGTCTGCAGGCGAGCGGGCTGCGGGTCACCCAGCGCGAGCGGCGCGCACCCGGATCCTGACGGCGGGGACGGACGAGCGGACGACGGAGGGCCCGGAGCATGCGCTCCGGGCCCTCCGTCGTGCGGCCGCCACGGGGACGGCCGTCGCGTCAGCTCGCGTCGTCGGTCGGGGACGGCGTCGTCAGCGTCGGGGTCGAGACCCGTCGGCTGCGCGAGCGCCCCTGGCCGGGCTCCTTGGGCTGCGGCAGCGCGTCGAGCACGGAGCCGAGGAGCTGCTCCGCGTCGGCCGAGCTCACGCGGCGCGGGGCCGTGCGGGCGCTCGCGACCGGGATGTCGAGGATCTGCACCGGCTCGAGGCGGATGGCTTCGCGCGGCTCGAGCGTGGATCGCGCCGACTCCTCGACGGGCGCGTCGGCCGGCGTCGGGTCCTCGGCGGGAGCGGACGGGTCCTCGGCGACGGGCGCCTGCGGCGGCTGCTGCTCCGTGGCATCGGCGACGACGGACGACGCACGTCCCCGGCCCCCTCGGCTCCGTCGCGGTCGGTCGCCGCGCGGCTGCTCCGCGACCGGCGCGCCCTCGGCGGGCGCGGCCGCCTCAGTGGTCTCGTCCGGCGTGCGCACGACGTCCTCGACCCGGTCGATGGCCTCGTTCACCGTCTGGATGGTGCTCGTGGCGATCTTCGCGAGGGCAGAGCGCGCGTCCTCGGTGATGCTGTGGGTGCTGGCCGCGGGCGTGCGCTGCTGCTGCTGCGCCTGGCCGCCGCCGTTTCCGCGACCGCCCCCGTTGCCGTTCCCGCCGCCGGTGCCGTGCTCCTGCTGGCCCTTGCCGCCACGACGGCGACCCTGGCCCTGCACGGGCTCCTGCGGCGTCTGCTTGTGGGCCATGAGCGGGTCGTGGTGGATGATGATCCCCCGCCCGGCGCACGTCTCGCAGTTCTCGGAGAACGACTCGAGGAGCCCGAGACCGAGCTTCTTGCGGGTCATCTGCACGAGACCGAGCGAGGTGACCTCGGCGACCTGGTGCTTGGTGCGGTCGCGGCTGAGGCACTCCACCAGGCGGCGGAGCACGAGGTCGCGGTTGGTCTCGAGCACCATGTCGATGAAGTCGACGACGATGATGCCGCCGATGTCGCGCAGGCGCATCTGGCGGACGATCTCCTCCGCGGCCTCGAGGTTGTTCTTGGTGACGGTCTCCTCGAGGTTGCCGCCGGAACCGACGAACTTCCCCGTGTTGACGTCGACCACGGTCATGGCCTCGGTGCGGTCGATGACGAGCGATCCGCCGGAGGGCAGCCACACCTTGCGGTCCAGCGCCTTCTCGATCTGCTCGCTGACGCGGTAGTGGTCGAACGAGTCCTTCTCGCCCGAGTACGCCTGCACCCGGTCGATGAGGTCGGGCGCCACGCCGCGCAGGTAGCCCTCGATGATCTCCTGGGCGTCGCCGCCGTCGATCACGAGCTCCCGGAAGTCCTCGTTGAAGACGTCGCGGATGATCTTCAGCAGCAGGTCGGGCTCCGAGTGCAGGAGCGCGGGCGCCTGCGCCTTCTCGACCTGGCGGCTGATCTCGGCCCACTGCGACGTGAGGCGCTCGACGTCGAGCTTCAGCTGCTCCTCGGTCGCGCCCTCGGCCGCAGTACGGACGATGACGCCCACGTTCTCGGGCAGCACCTCCTTCAGCGTCTTCTTCAGGCGCGCACGCTCGGTGTCCGGGAGCTTGCGGCTGATGCCGTTCATGGACCCGTTGGGCACGTAGACGAGGTAGCGGCCGGGCAGGCTCACCTGGCTCGTGAGGCGGGCGCCCTTGTGGCCGACCGGGTCCTTGGTGACCTGGACGAGCACGCGGTCGCCGGGCTTCAGCGCGACCTCGATGCGGCGCGCGTGGCTGCCGCCGCCCTTGTCGGCGTTGGCGGCCTCCCAGTCGACCTCGCCGGAGTAGAGCACGGCGTTGCGGCCGCGGCCGATGTCGATGAACGCGGCCTCCATGCTCGGCAGCACGTTCTGGACGCGGCCGAGGTAGACGTTGCCGATGAGGGACGCCTCGTCGGCGCGTGCCACGTAGTGCTCGACGAGCACCTGGTCCTCGAGCACGCCGATCTGGATCTTGCCGTCGCGCGAGCGCACGATCATGCTGCGGTCGACCGACTCGCGGCGGGCCAGGTACTCCGACTCGGTGAGCACGGGACGGCGGCGGCCGGCGTCGCGGCCGTCGCGGCGGCGCTGCTTCTTGGCCTCGAGGCGCGTGGATCCCTTGATGCGCTGCGGCTCGGTGATGAGCTCGGGCTCGCGGGGCGTGCGGACCTTGACGACCGTGCCGGGCGCGTCGTCGCCGTCGCGGCCCTCCTCGCCGGAGCGGCGGCGCGCGCGGCGGCGGACCGACGGGGAGTCGTCCTCGTCGTCGTGGTCGTCGTCGCGGGTGTCGCGGCCACGGCCGTCACGACCGGTGCTGCGCTCCTGGCCGCGGTCCTGTCCGCGTCCGCCGCGGCGCGGGGAGCGCGACGGGCGCTCGTCGCGGTCGAGGTCGAGGTCGTCGTCCTCGTCGCGCGCGTCATCGCGGCGGTCGTCCCGGCGGTCGTCCCGCTCGCGGCGGGGAGGCAGCGGCGCGATGTCGGGGGCCTGGAAGAACACGGAGAGGGACGGCACGGTGCGGGCCGGGGCGGCGGGCGCCTCGACGACGGGCTCCGTCGCGGCGGGCTCGTCGACCGCGGGCTCGGCGACCGCGGCGTCGGGGATGCCGACGTCCGGATCGGGGATGCCGGACACGGGCGCGTCCTGCTCGACGTCCGCGGCGACGGCGGCCTTGCGCGGTGCGCGCTTCCGGGGTGCGCGCGCGGCGGGAGCCGCGGGAGCCTCCGTGTCGGCGTCGTCCGTGGACGCGGGTGCCGAGGCGGACGCGTCGACGCTGGCGTCGTCCGGCTGGGCGACCGCGGGCGCGGATGCGGCGGTGCTCGCGCGGCGGGAGCGACGGACGACCGGCGCCTCCATCTCGTCGGGCATGGACTGGGTGTCGTCGTTCTCGTTCAGGGTGTGGCCCTTCGCTTCGGAGGCGGCGGACGTGCCGCTCGCCTCGGGGGTCGCGGTCGCGGGGAGGGCGGGCGTGCCGCCGGTCCCCGTCGCCGCGGTCGGCTCGGCGCGGCGGCCCGTGAGCCGCTCGAAGAGGCTGGGACGCCTCCTGCCGGTGTTCTCGTCTCTCTCCACCATCTCTGGTGCACTCCTCAACCGGTCGGTACGGCCGCGCCGTACCCCGGTAGCTCTCCGAGTGGATCCCCGCGTGCGCGGTTCTCCGTCGATCCTGGTCTGCGACGTCCGGCCCGAGGCTTCGGTCGTGCGCACTGGTACGGAACTGGCTATCCGCCGCCGGACGTGCCGTGCGGCCCGGGTCTGCCCCGGGAAAGACTCTTCATGGTGGTCGTCCCGCGCGGCGGGTCGACCTGCCTGCCAGTATCGCACGCCGACGCCCACCGGGCCGTCAGGGTCGGCGCTCCCCCGTCTGCCATGATCGCCGCATGACCGCCACCCGGGCCCCCGCGCACCCCCGTTCGCTGGCCGTCCTGCTCGTCGTCACGGGCGTCGTCGGCTGGATCGGCGCGTTCGTCCTCGTGCTCGACCGGCTGCACCTCCTCGAGAACCCGGGCGCGTCGCTCTCCTGCGACGTGAACCCGTTCATCTCCTGCGCCACCGTGATCGAGTCGCCGCAGGGCTCGCTGTTCGGCTTCCCCAACCCGCTCATCGGCGTGGCCGCGTTCGTGGTGCCGATCGTGATCGGCATGGCGCTGTTCGCGGGTGCCCGGTTCGCGCGCTGGTTCTGGACCCTGTTCGCGCTGGGGACGTTCGCGGGCTGGGTCTTCGTGACGTGGCTCTTCGCCCAGAGCGTCTTCGTCATCGGCGCGCTCTGCCCCTACTGCCTCCTGGTGTGGAGCGCGATGATCCCGCTGTGGTGGGGCACGCTGTCGGCGACCGCACGCGCGGGGCTGCTGCCGCTGCCCGCCGGGATCCGCCGGGCCGCCGATGCCGTGGCGCCCTACACCTGGGCGGTCGTGGTGCTCGACTACGCGATCATCGTGGTCGCGATCGTCTCCACGTTCCCTGCCCTCATCCCGACGCTCCTCGGCTGAGCCGCCGGGACGACGAGAGGGGCCGACCGGTCATCCGGTCGGCCCCTCTCGTCGTGCGGACCCTAGAACCAGAGGGCGAGCTCGCGCGCGGCGGACTCGGGCGAGTCGCTGCCGTGCACGAGGTTCTGCGTGACCGCGAGGCCCCAGTCGCGGCCGAGGTCGCCGCGGATCGTGCCGGGAGCGGCGCCCGTCGGGTCGGTCGTGCCGGCGAGCGAGCGGAAGCCCTCGATGGCGCGGTTCCCAGCGACGCGGACCGCGACGATCGGGCCCGACTCCATGAACTCGACGAGCGGCTCGTAGAACGGCTTGCCCTGGTGCTCCTCGTAGTGCTGCTCGAGCAGCGCGCGCTCGGCCTGCACCATGCGGAGGTCGACGATCTGGTAGCCCTTGGCCTCGATGCGGCGGAGGATCTCGCCGGTGAGGCCGCGGGCGACACCGTCGGGCTTGACGAGGACGAGGGTCTCCTGGACGGGAGCGGACATGGGTGCCTCCTACGGGGTGGGAGCCGGCGGCTCGGTGGTCGGTCGGTGGGCGGTCGGGCGGTCGTCGCCGGGGCGGTCCGCTGCGTCGGGCTGCGTGGCGGCCTGCTCGTCGAGCATGGCCTGCTCCCACGCGCCGCGCGCGGCTGCCTTCTCGCGGTCGATGCGGGCCCCCTGCACCATGGCGTAGATCCACAGCAGCAGGAAGAACCCGCCGACCGCGAACATCGCGGGCAGCACGAAGCCGGTGAGGACGACCAGCACCTGCACGACCCAGCCGGCGCGGATGCCGAGCGGCGTACGGAGCGTGCCGACCACGGCGAGCATCGCGAGCACGAGCAGCGCGCCGCCGCCGAGCGCCGGCATGGCGGGCAGCGCCGCGAGGCCGAACGCGACGAGGCTCGCCAGGAACACGACGATGACCTGGAAGCCCATGACGATGGACCCGAGGATCTCGACCGTCGTGCGGGGCGGGCGCGGTCGGCGCGTGCGGGCCGGACGGCCGTCGGCGCTCACGCGGTCTTCCAGCCCTCGTCGGCGGCGTGCGCGATGGCCTCGCCGACGAGGAGGATCGAGCCGGAGACGAGCGCCGCGCCCTTCTCGGTCTCGCCCGCGGAGTCGCGCGCGTCCTCGAGGGCGGTGCGGAGGTCGGGCTCGACCGTGACGCGGTCGCGGCCGACGACGCCGACGACGACGCGGGCGAGCTCGTCGGGATCCACCGAGCGCTCGGACGTGGAGCGCGTGACGATGAAGTGGTCGACCACGGGCGCGAGCTCGCGCACGATGCCCTCCGCGTCCTTGCCCTCGAGCACGCCGATGACGGCGGTCACGCGGTCGAAGGTGAAGTAGACGGGCAGCGCGGCCGCGAGCGATGCGGCACCGGCGGGGTTGTGCGCCGCGTCGACCAGCACGGTCGGCTCGGTGCCGACGACCTGCAGGCGGCCCGGGCTCGTCGCGGTGGCGAGGCCCTCCGCGAGCACGTCGTCGTGGATGGCGTGGTCGCCGCCGCCGAGGAACGACTCGACCGCGGCGATCGCGACCGCGGCGTTCTGCGCCTGGTGCGCGCCGAACATCGGCAGGAACACGTCGCGGTACGTGCCCGCGAGCCCCTGGACGCTGATGACCTGGCCGCCGACCGCGAGGGTGGTGTCGAGGAGGCGGAACCGCTCGCCCTCGATCGACCACGTCGACTCGGTGAGCTCGGCCGCGCGCGTGAGCTCGGCCACGACCTCGGGCAGCTGGGCGCTCGAGACGACGTCCGCGGCGGGCTTCACGATGCCGGACTTGGTGCGCGCGATCTCCGCGACGGTGGATCCCAGCCGCTGCGTGTGGTCGAGCGACACGGGCGTGAAGACCGCGACCTGGCCGTCGCCGACGTTGGTGCTGTCCCACTCGCCGCCCATGCCGACCTCGATCACGGCGACGTCGACGGGCGCGTCGGCGAAGGACGCGAACGCGAGCACCGTGAGCGCCTCGAAGAAGGTGACGGGCTCCTCCCCCGCGGCGACGAGCTCCCGGTCGACCAGGTCGATGAAGGGCTCGACGTCGGCCCAGTTGCGGCTGAGCGCCTCGTCGCTGATCGGCAGGCCGTCGACGACGATGCGCTCGTTGAAGCGCACGAGGTGCGGGCTCGTGAAGAGGCCCGTGCGGAGGCCGGCCGCGCGCAGGATGCTCTCCGTCATCCGGCTCGTCGACGTCTTCCCGTTGGTGCCCGTGACGTGGACGATCGGGTAGGCCCGCTGGGGGTCGCCGAGCAGCTCCACGACGCGGCGGGTCGCGGACAGGCGCGGCTGCGGCGCCTGCTCCCCCACCCGCGCGAGGAGCGCCTGGTACACGGCGTCGCCCTCGCGCTCGAAGTAGTTCTCGTCGTCGACCTCGCGGCCGGCGACGATCGACTGCTCGGCCTCGCGGCGGAGCTCGGCCGCGTCGTCGGCGAAGAGCTGGTCGTCGCTCAGGCCGTCGACGTCGGGATCGAGCGCGCGCGCCGCGGCGTCGACGCCCTCGTCCGTCTCGGGCTCGAAGTCGTCGTCGCGCCGGACGTCGTCCGGGTCGTCGTCGAAGGGGCGTCCGCCCTGCTGGTCGCTCATGCTCGTTCCACCTCGATGTACAGGGGCGATCCGCCGCCGACGGTGATGCCGGGGTCCGGATCCGCCGGTGCGTCCGCGTCGATCCGCAGCGCCACCGCCAGGGTCTCACGGGCGATGAGGTCGCGGAACCGCTCCGCCTGCTCCGCGCCCGCCGCGTCCAGCCGGATCACGAGGGAGATGCGGTCGCTCACGTCGAGGCCCGCGCCCTTCCGCGCGTCCTGGACGTTGCGCACCACGTCGCGCGCGAGCCCCTCGGCCTCGAGCTCGGGCGTGAGCGCGGTGTCGAGCAGCAGGTACCCGCCGCCCGGCAGGAGCGCGAGCGCCTGGTCGGCGCGGTCACCGGCCACCTCCAGCACGAGCTCGTACTCGCCGGCCACGAGCGGCGTGCCGCCCGCGACGACCTCGCCGTCGACTTCCGTCCAGTCGCCCTCGCGGGCGGCCTGGATCACCTGCTGCACGCCCTTGCCGAGGCGGGGCCCGGCGACGCGCGCGTTCACCGTGAGGCGGCGCGTGATGCCGGCGTCCGCCGCGCTCGTCGGCGTCAGCTCCTCGACGGCCACGGCCTTGACGTTGAGCTCGTCGCGCAGGATGTCCTCGAAGCGCGCGAGGCCGTCGGCGTCGTCGCTCACGACCGTCAGGCGCGCGAGCGGCTGGCGCACGCGGAGGCCGGACTGCTTGCGGAGCGAGAGCGCGGTCGAGGCGACCTGACGGACCCGGTCCATCACCTCGACGAGGCGGTCGTCCGCGGGCAGGTCGTCGGGTTCGGGCCAGTCCTCCAGGTGGACGCTGCGCCCGCCCGTGAGGTCCTTCCAGATCCGCTCGGACACGAGCGGCAGCAGCGGCGCGGCGACGCGCGTCACGGTCTCGAGGACCGTGTACAGGGTGTCGAACGCGCGCGTGTCGCCGGCTTCCGTACCCGCCCAGAAGCGGTCGCGGCTGCGGCGCACGTACCAGTTGGTGAGCACGTCGGCGAAGTCGCGGAGGGAGGCCGCGGCCAGCGTCGAGTCGAGGGCGGTCATGTGCTCCGTGACCTCGGTGACGAGGCGGCGGGTGCGGGCCAGGACGTAGCGGTCCAGCACGTCGTCGCTCGTCGTGTCGCGGTGCGCCTCGTAGCCGCCGGGCTGCGCGGAGTTGGCGTAGAGGGAGAAGAAGTACCAGGTGCTCCAGAGCGGGAGCAGCACCTGGCGGACGCCCTCGCGGATCCCCTCCTCGGTGACGACGAGGTTGCCGCCGCGGAGCACGGGGCTCGCGAGGAGGAACCAGCGCATGGCGTCGGATCCGTCGCGGTCGAACACCTCGTTCACGTCCGGGTAGTTGCGGAGCGACTTCGACATCTTCTGGCCGTCGTTGCCGAGCACGATGCCGTGGCTGACGACGCTCGAGAACGCCGGCCGCCCGAACAGCGCGGTCGACAGCGCGTGCAGCGTGTAGAACCAGCCGCGGGTCTGGCCGATGTACTCGACGATGAAGTCCGCCGGGCTGTGCGCGTCGAACCACTCGCGGTTCTCGAACGGGTAGTGCACCTGCGCGAAGGGCATGGATCCCGAGTCGAACCAGACGTCGAGCACGTCCTCGATGCGGCGCATGGTGGAGCGACCGGTCGGGTCGTCGGGGTTCGGGCGCGTGAGCCCGTCGATGAACGGGCGGTGCAGGTCGGTCGGCCGCACGCCGAAGTCCGCCTCGAGCTCGTCGAGGCTGCCGTACACGTCGATGCGCGGGTACGCGGGGTCGTCGCTCTTCCACACGGGGATGGGGCTGCCCCAGAACCGGTTGCGCGAGATGGACCAGTCGCGGGCGTTGCCGATCCACTTGCCGAACTGGCCGTCCTTGACGTTCTCCGGCGTCCACTCGATGTCCTGGTTGAGGCGCACCATGTCGTCGCGGAAGTCGGTGACGCGCACGAACCAGCTGGAGACCGCCTTGTAGATGAGCGGGTTCTTGCAGCGCCAGCAGTGCGGGTAGGAGTGCTCGTAGCTGGCCTGGCGGATCAGGCGGCCCTGCGCCTTGAGCATGCGCGTGAGGGTCCTGCCGGCGTCCGACCACAGCTCGCCCGCGACCTCGGGGACGCTGTCGACGAAGCGGCCGCCCTCGTCGAGCGACAAGATCACGGGGATCCCGGCGGCGGCGCAGACCTGCTGGTCCTCCTCGCCGTAGGCCGGTGCCTGGTGGACGATGCCGGTGCCGTCGGTGGTCGTGACGTAGTCGGCGACGAGCACCTGCCACGCGTTCTCGGTGCCGAAGACCTCGGTGTCGGCGTAGAAGTCCCAGAGCCGGTCGTACGCGACGCCCTCGAGCTCGCGGCCGAGCACGGTGCGGGAGACGGCGGCGCGGGCATCCTCCGCGGACGCGTAGCCGAGGTCCTTGGCGTAGTTCCCCACCAGGTCCTGGGCGATGAGGTACTCGGATCCGAGCACCTCGGCCGCGAGCCGCACCGACGACTCGCGGGGCAGCGCGTCGGGCGCCTCGGAGTCGGGCGCGCCCGCGGGGCCGGCGGGGACGACGGCGTAGACGATGTCGGGCCCGACCGCGAGCGCCATGTTCGTCGGGAGGGTCCAGGGCGTGGTCGTCCAGGCGAGCGCGCGCACGGCGGTGAGGCCGAGCGACTCCGCCTTGGCGCCGACGAGGGGGAACGTGACCGTGACGGACTGGTCCTGGCGCATGCGGTAGACGTCGTCGTCCATCCGCAGCTCGTGGTTGCTCAGGGGGGTCTGGTCGTGCCAGCAGTAGGGCAGCACGCGGAAGCCCTCGTAGGCGAGGCCCTTCGTGTGCAGCTGCTTGAACGCCCAGATGACCGACTCCATGAAGTCGAGGTCGAGCGTCTTGTAGTCGTCCTCGAAGTCGACCCAGCGGGCGGAGCGGGTGACGTAGTCCTCCCACTCGCCCGTGTACTCGAGCACCGAGCGGCGGGCGACGGCGTTGAACTCCTCGACGCCCATCTCCTCGATCTCGCTCTTCTCGGTGATCCCGAGCTGGCGCATCGCCTCGAGCTCGGCGGGGAGGCCGTGCGTGTCCCAGCCGAAGCGGCGGTGGACCTGCTTGCCGCGCATGGTCTGGAAGCGCGGGAAGGCGTCCTTCGCGTAGCCGGTCAGCAGGTGCCCGTAGTGCGGCAGGCCGTTGGCGAAGGGCGGGCCGTCGTAGAAGACCCACTCGTCGCACCCCTCGCGGCGCTCGACGGAGGCGCGGAACGTGTCATCGCGCTTCCAGAACGCGAGGATGCCCTTCTCGACGTCCGGGAAGCGCGGGCTCGCGGCGACCTGGTCGGGGGCGCTCGGGTCGTCAGGGACGGGACGGGGGTAGGTCATGGCATCTCCTGCGGCGATGGGGATCTCCGCGAGGACGCCCGGATCCCCGAGCGCGGTACCACCCCGCTTGCCGCGCGATGCGCGACCACTCTCCTGAAGGCGATGACGGGCCCGACCCGTTCGGTTCTACTCGCCCGGTCGTCCCGGGCTTTCTTCCGAAGGCTCCCCGGTGATGGCCGGATCGGCGCCTGTGCCGTCGATCCTAGCTGTACTGGGTCATGACGTTGGTGACACTCGGGCCGCGGGCGTGAGCCCGTGGCTTGAGTGGATTCGTTCAGTGTTGTAGTGCTCGATGAAGGGGTCAAGCGCGTCGGCCCGGTGTTGGTTGCTGGTGAAGGGTTGCCGGTAGGCCCACTCGGTGGCGAGGGTGCGGTTGAAGCGCTCGACCTTCCCGTTCGTCTGGGGCCGGTACGGGCGGGTGCGTGTGTGGGCGATGGTGCCGAGCGCCTCGGTGAAGGCGTGGGAGCGGTAGCAGGAGCCGTTGTCCGTCAGGACACGGATCACGGTGATGCCCGCGGCGGTGAAGAACGCGTTCGCGCGGGCCCAGAACGCGGCAGCGGTCTCCTTGCGCTCGTCGGTGAGGATCTCGGAGTACGCCAGTCGGGAGTGGTCATCCACGGCGTGGTGCAGGAACGCGTACCCCCGTCCGGTCCGGGGGTTGTTCTTCCGGCCGGCCTGTCGGCCGAGGACTCGGTGCCCGCCGCCGTCCGGGATACGGCCGAGCTTCTTGATGTCGACGTGGACCAGATCTCCCGGCGAGGAGTGCTCGTAACGTCGCGCGGGCGAGCGTCGGACGGGGAGTCCCGTCGCGGAATCCAGGTGCGTGAGCAACGGCATCCGGTAGCGACGGAGGACCCGCTCGACCGTGGAACGGGGGATACGCAGGTGGTAGCTGATGCGGTGCGGGCCCCACCGGCGAGTGAATCTCAGCGCGACGATCCGCCGCTCCCGACGCCGACTCGTGCGCCCGGGCTGACGGTGCGGACGGGATGACCGGTCCGTCATCGGCAACCCGGCCCGATACCGGCGAGCCCATCTCGACGCCGTCGCCGGCGAGCACTGGAACCTCTCCGCCGCACGCCGGACCGGCCACCCGTCCTCGATGATCAACCGGGCAAGCCGAAGCCTGCCCGCGGGAGTGAACGGGGCGTTAGCGTGAGTCACGAAGACCTCCGGTGATGACGTGTGCTTGGTAACTCACATCGTCCCGGAGGTCTTCGCTATCCGCTCACGCGTTCACAACCTCCCGAGGAACTACAGCTAGCCGCGGCGGCTGCGGGCCCCGTCCGACGGAGCCGCGAGCACCGGTCGCGTCGCGTCCTCCGCGCTCCCCGTCGCGGGATCCTTTGCGCCCAAACCCCTGGCGCCGTCCCGATAGGATCGGGCGCATGGAGCGGCGAGCCGGTCGGGTCGGGAGGCCCGCGCGCGTCTCGCGGAGGCTGATCGCGGAGGCGGCCCTCGAGGTCGGCCTCAGCACCCTCACCCTCACCTCCCTCGCCCATCGCCTCGGCGTCGACCACTCGACGCTGTACCGTCACGTCGCCAACCACGACGACATCGTCCTCCTCGCCTGCGACACCGCCATCGCGCGGATGGAGTGGCCGGAGGTCCCCGACTCCCCCGCCGCCGTGCTCACCGCGCCGGACGACACCTCGTGGCGCACCTACCTCGAGCAGGCCGTCGAGAGCGTCTGGGACATGTACGACCGGCACCCGGGCCTCGCGAGCGCGATCCGCCACCTCGACACGGCCCCCGACCAGGCCGTCCTGCGCTTCACCGGGTCGATCCGCGACCTCTCCCGGATGGGGTTCGCCGAGGCGGATGCGGTGCTGGTGCTCGACCTCGTGCTCGACATCGCGGTCGAGTCTTACGTGGGGTGGGAGCGCGTGCTCGCCGCAGGAGGCGCCGCCGCGGACCCGCCCGCGTCGTCCGCGCCCCTCGCGGACGCGCTGCTGCCGGCCGCCAGGGGTCGCGGGCTGCTCAGCCTCGCCGCCGACGGGATCGCCGCCGACCAGGCGGCCGATGCCGACGCGGATCCGGAGGCGGCGTCCCGTGCGTCGCGGCGCGGCGGCCCCGCGCACTCCGCGGGCGCACCGGACGCGATGCACGCGCGCGAGGAGCGAGCCCAGCGCGACGCGCTGGGCACGGTGGACCGCGTCACCGCGCGGTTCGCGGGCGAGGTGTCGACGGGATCAGCCGCGACGCCGCGCGACTGGTGGCGACGCAAGCTCGGCGTGATCCTCGCGAGTGTCGGCTCGCTGCGCTCCCCCGGACCGGACGCGTCGGACCGCTAGGAGCGGGCCGGACCCCCCGCGTCCGCGTCGGCGCCAGCGTCGGCGTCGGCGTCGGCGGAACCGTCGTCGTCGTGGTCGTCGTCGTGCTCGTCGTCCCGCGCGGCGAGCACGGGTGCGAGCACCGCGCGGACCGCCGCGGCCCCGTCGTCGTTCAGGTGCAGTCGGTCGTCCGTGAGGGTGGGAGCGAGCTCGCCGTCGCCGAAGCCGAGGGCGGGCCACAGGTCCACGTGCTCGGCGCGGACGGCGCGCGCGTACTGGCGGGTGTGGACGTTGACGACGCGGATCCGCTCGGCGTGCTCACGCTGGCGTGGCGGCACCGAGAGCACGACGATCCGGGCCGCGGGCAGGTCGCGTCGCAGGTGCGCGAGGATCGTCTCCAGCCCGCGGACCGTCTCCTCGGGACCGCGCCGCGCGGATCCCAGGTCGTGCGTGCCGCAGGACACCACGACCGTCGAGGGATCGGCGGCCACGGCCTCCGGCAGGAGCCCGAGCACGTCGTCGGTCCGCTGGCCTGGCCGGCCGAGGTCCACGATCCGCGCCCCGTCCGCGTCGCCGTCGGGCCCGGGGACGATGCCGCCCCAGCCGCCGTCCCCCGTCAGGCTGTCGCCCAGGAGGACGGTCGTGCGTTCGCGCGGTGCCATGGATCCGCCTCTCGTCGTGCCCATCATGGTCCCCGCGCCCGCGGAAGTCACCGGATCCGGGCCGACCTCAGCCGCGCTGCCGGCGCGCCACGCGTCGCCACCTCCGGCGCTGGCGCGGGGACAGGACGAGCACGGCGACGGCGATGAGGAGCGGGAGGGACAGGATCGTCGCCACGAGGGCGCCCGCCTGCCCGGGGTTGAGCGGGATGCCGAGCACGTCGATGGTGACGCGCGACGCGGCGCAGTCGGTGAGGTCGGTGACGCCGCGGTCGTCGGCCGCGTCCACCGGCACGGGCTTCCACGCCTCGGAGGCCGCCGGGTCGGGCGTGCCCTTCGCCGACGGCGTCCGGCCGGCCGCGGACCCGTCACCCGAGATGATCGCGAGGTCGGCCCGCGCCTGCACGGGCGCCGACACGCTCATCGTCACCGCGGTCGCGAGGCCGGCCGACGCGAGGGCGATGCCCACGAGGGTCAGGAGGATCAGGCCGATGCGCGGGGCCCCGATCCGCCGGCTCACCGCGCGGCCCCCTCGAGAGCGCGCTCGGCCTCGCGGCGCTTCGTCGCGGCGAGCGCCTTCGCGGTGATCCGGGTGGCCATCGACGTGAAGATCACGCCGTGGAAGGGCAGGATCGAGAACCAGTACAGGCGGCCGGCGAGCCCGGAGGGGAAGAAGATCGCGCGCTGCCGGTAGTCGCTGCCGCCGCCCTCGCGGGGCGTGGAGCTCAGCTCGAGCCATGCCTCGCCGGGCACCTTCATCTCGGCGCGCAGCCGCAGCGAGGATCCGCGCTCGATGTTCTCGACACGCCAGAAGTCCAACGCGTCGCCCGTCTGCAGGGTCGTCGCGCTGCGTCGGCCGCGACGCAGGCCCACGCCGCCGGCGAGCTTGTCCATCCAGCCGCGGGCGGCCCATGCGACCGGCAGCGAGTACCAGCCGTTCTCTCCGCCGATCGACTCGATCACGGCCCAGAGGTCCTCGGGCGCCGCGTCGGTCGAGCGCTCCTTGAGGTCGAGGTACACGGTGTGGCCCGACCAGTCGGGGTCGCTCGGCAGCAGGTCGCTGGGCGCGCCGACCACGGCCGAGTCCTTCCAGCTGGTCTCGACGACGCCGTCGCGCATCCGGCCGAGGGCGAGGCGCACGGAGCGGCGGTAGCCGGTGAGGCCGCCCTCGGGATCCGGGATGTAGCTCGAGATGTCGTGCTCGCCCATCACGCAGTCGTACTGCAGCGACTCGATGATCGGCACCGCGAGCGACCTCGGGATGGGCGTGACGACGTTGACCCAGTGCGCGGCGAGGCGCGGGGCGAAGACCGGGATGGAGGCGATGGGCCGCTGCGGCAGGCCGGCCTCGACCGCGTAGCCGTTCATCATCTGCCCGTAGCGGAGCACGTCGGGCCCGCCGATGTCGAAGGTGCGGTTGAGGCCGTCCGGCAGGTCGGCCGCGGCGACGAGGTAGTACAGCACGTCGCGGATCGCGATGGGCTGGATGAAGTTGCGCACCCACCCGGGCGCGGGCATGAAGGGCAGGACCTCGGTGAGGTGGCGGATCATCTCGAACGACGTAGAGCCGGATCCGATGACCACGCCCGCCTGCAGCGCGATGGTCGGCACGCCGCTCGCGAGCAGCACGTCGCCCACGGCCTTGCGGCTCGCGAGGTGCTTCGAGAGCTCCGGGGTGTCGGGGTGCAGCCCGCCCAGGTAGACGATGCGGCCCACGCCCGCGGCCTTCGCCGCGGTGGCGACGTGCTCGGCGGATGCGCGCTCGGACGAGGCGAAGTCGCCCTTCGACCCCATGCCGTGCACGAGGTAGTAGAGGACGTCGACGCCGTCGACCGCGGGCACGAGGGTGGCGGCATCCGACAGGTCGCCCTGCACCACCTCCACGTCGTCGCGCCAGGGGACGTCGGTGAGGCGGCGGGGATCGCGCACGAGCACGCGCACCCGGAATCCGGCGTCGAGCAGGCGGGGCACGAGCCGACCGCCGATGTAGCCCGTCGCTCCGGTCACGAGGGCGAGACGGGAGGCGGCGCTCGGCGAAGTCATTCCCTCACGCTAGGCAATCAGCCTGGCAAGCGGCTCCCAGCAGCCGGGACGAGCGGTGGACGCCGCCTGCGGGATCAGCCCTCGGCGGACTCGAGCTCGGCCAGGTACCGGCGCCAGGTGGCACCGTGCTCGACCTCGCACGTCGCCCAGTCCACCGGGCTGCCGTGGACCAGGTCCTCGAGCAGGTCGAGGTGCAGGCGCCAGCTGGCTTTGAGCATGGTGGCGACGCCCGTGGGGATGAACCCGGAGACGGTGACGACGATCTCCGTCTGCCGGTCGCGCGGGCCGCCGGGCACCTCATGCAGGCGGAGGAGGAAGCGGGCTGAGACCTCGTCCTCGTGCAGGAAGGTGAAGTCGATCGCCCGCCCCTCCTCGAAGCGCGTGATGACGCCGCCGGATGCGGAGGCGAAGCCGCGGTCGGGCACCGTCATCCACTCGAACCAGAACTCACCGCCGTCCGCCGCGTCCATGGACGCCTCGGCGAGCCAGCCGGAGAGCATGTCGGCGTCGGAGACCGCGTCCCAGACGATGAGCGGAGGCAGGTCGATGAGCCGACGGAAGACGAACTCGTACGGGAGGAAGACGGTGGACTCCCGGGCCTCCGCGAGGAAGGCGCCGGGCAGGGCGGGGAAGCGCGTGCGGATGTCGGCGTGCTCGTCCTCGAGGCCGACGGAGGCCGGCATGCCCTCGTCGAGCTCGCGGGAGGCGCGGCGCGCCTCGGCGGCATCGGTGTGCTCGAGGGCGGGGGCGCCCCCGCGGCGGGAGGGCGGGACGTCGTCGGCGCGCGGGTCGGATGCCTCGCGCGGGGGTCGTCCAGGGGTGTGATCGGGATCCACGTGCCGAGCCTAGATGCCGACCGCCGGTCGGGTCAGTGAATTCCACACAGGTGACACGGTGATCTGCGTCGAGGCGACGCGGACCACGGACGGCGGGCCGCGCGTCCCGCGGACGGCCCGCCCACCGCCCGTATCCTGGACGCCGGTCGACGGGCGGATCCGGGACCGGGACAGGACGAAGATGCCTCGCACGCTCGCGCTCGCCATCGACTTCGGCGGCACCAAGGTCGAGTCCGCGCTCGTGGACGATGCGGGCCGCGTGCTCGAGGGCAGCCGCTTCCGCGGGCCGACGGGGCCGGAGCGATCCGCCGACGAGCTGCTCGACGCCGTCCTCGGGGTGGCCCGGCAGGCGCTCGCCGCCCTGCCCGACGACGCGGAGCTCGTCGGCACGGGCCTCGCGGCAGCCGGCCCCGTCGACGTGCCGCACGGCCTCGTCTCGCCGCTCAACGTGCCCGCGTGGCGCGACTACCCGCTGCGCGACCGCGTCGCCGAGCTCACGCCCGGCGTGCCCACCACCCTGCAGATGGACGGCCTCGCGATCACGCTCGCCGAGCACTGGGTCGGCGCCGGCCGGGGCCACGACCACATGATGGGCATGATCGTCTCCACGGGCATCGGCGGCGGGCTCGTGCTGGGCGGCCGCACCGCCGCGGGATCCACGGGCAACGCCGGCCACATCGGCCACGTCGAGGTCGCCGGGTTCGACGACCCGTGCACCTGCGGCGGGCAGGGCTGCGTGGAGGCGATCGCGTCGGGACCGAAGAGCGTCGCGTGGGCGCGCGCGCAGGGGTGGACGGGATCCACCGGCGAGGACCTCGCGGCCTCCTACCGCGACGGCGACGAGACGGCCGTGGCTGCGGTACGGCGCGCGGGCCTCGCAATCGGCCGCGCCATCGCGTCGGCCAGCTCGCTCGTCGACCTCGACGTCGTCGCGATCGGCGGCGGCTTCAGCCGCGTCACGCCCGACCTCTTCGACATGATCCGCGAGCCCATCGCCCTCCGCCAGCAGTTCGGCTTCGTGACCAAGACGCGCGTCGTGCCCTCCGGCCTCTCGGCGGACGGGCCGATCATCGGCGCGGGCGCGCTCGTGCACCGCCGGGAGATGGTCCCGAGCTTCTGAGCTCGCCGCCGGAGCGCGTCAGCGCTCGCGCACGGCCTCGCGGGGTGCCCGGTCCCACGTGTCCTCGAGCATGCGGGGCTTCGCGAGGTAGAAGCCGGAGGCCGACGCCACCGCGACCATCGCGAACAGCATCAGCAGCGGCGCGGTCCAGCTGTCGGTGATCTCGTGCAGCACGCCGAACATGAGCGGGCCGATCGCGCCGACCGAGTAGCCGATGCCCTGCACGAAGCCGCTGAGGGCGACCACTCCCCCGTGCGTGCGGGTGCGCAGGTTGATCAGCACGAAGACCAGCGGGAACAGCAGCGGGCCGGATCCGGCGGCGGCCACCCAGAGCAGCGGAGCGGCGGCGGGTGCGACCAGCAGCCCGACGTAGCCGACGACGAAGAAGAGCACGCCGACCTGGATGAGGATTCCGACGTTCCGCATGCGCGCCGCGAGGATCGGCATGATGATCGCCGCCGGCAGCCCCATGAACCCGAACACGGCGAGCAGCGCGCCGGACGCGACGGGCGGCTGCCCCGCGGTGTCCTGCAGGAGCGCGGGCAGCCACGCGAACATCGCGTAGGCGTTGAACGACGAGGCGGCCTGGATCCCGACGAGCGCCCACGCGACCGGCGAGCGGAACACGCGGCCCGTGATGGCGGCGGGCACCTCGTCCACCTGGTCGAGCGCGGCCGCTGCCGCGCGCTCGCGTCGGGTGTCGCGGCGGTGCTGGACGAGGAGCGCGACCCACGGCACGAGCGCGACGACCGCGACGGCGGCCCACGCGCCGATCGCCACGCGCCAGCCCGCGCCGTCGGCCAGGGGCGCGGCGACGAGCGAGGGCACGCCCGTGCTGATCGACATCATCACGGTCGTGAGCGACGTGAGCGGCCCGATCCGCCCGGGGAAGTACTTCTTCACGAGCGGCGGCAGGAGCACGTTGCCGAGGCCCATGCCCGCGAGCGACAGGATCGTGCCGAGGCCGAAGACGACCACGGTGTCGGATCCGGCGCGCAGCAGGTGCCCGACCACCATCGCGACGAGCCCCACCACGACGGTGAGCTCGAGGCCGAGCCGGCGGGAGATCGCGGGCGCGAGCAGGCCGAACAGCGCGAAGCAGACCGGCGGCAGCGCGCCGAGCACGCCGATGGAGACGCTGTCGAGCGGCACGTCGCGGCCGATCTCGTCCACGATCGGCGAGAAGACGGCGACGGCGGTGCGGAGGTTCAGGGCGACCAGCACGATGCCGACCAGGGCGAGGAGCGCGCCCGCACGGGGAGCTGCGGGAGTCGTCGTCACCACCAGATTCTACGGCGGCCGGAATAGGCTCTCGGCCATGAGCGAGATCTCCCGGCACCTGCCCCTCAGCCAGCGCGCGTCCGAGCCCGAGGCGAAGGTCACCGGGGTCTGGAGCGACGAGATCGCCGACGTGCTCGACCGCACCGCCGACCTCCTCGCGTCCCTCGACGCCGCCGGCTGGGAGGCCGCGAGCATGTGCGAGGGCTGGACAGTGCGCGACGTCGCCGGCCACATCGTCTGGCGCGTCGGCGCGAGCAACGCCGCCATGGTGCGCACGGCCGTGGGCTCGATGCGCCGCCGCCCGCACCTCAACCCCATGCACGTGATGGACGACCTCAGCGCCGACGAGGCGGCCCGCTCCCCCGAGGAGATCCTCGCCCGGATCCGCGCCATCGCCGCCCACAAGCGCGCGGGGAAGGGCCGCAAGCGCCTCCCCGAGCTGCTCGAGGTGGTCGTGCACGCGTACGACATCGCGCACGCGCTGAAGGCCGACCTGACGCTCGACCCCCGCTCGACCGGCGCCGTCGCGGTGGCGCGCGCGGCGATCGCACCGGCGCAGATCCGCGGGGTGCTCCGGGCGCGCACGCTGCGCGCGTCGGACGCCGGCTGGAGCGTCGGCCACGGTCCCGCGATCGAGGCGACCGCATCCACGCTGATCATGTACCTCTTCGGCCGCACGCCCCGCCCCGAGGGCGACGCCACAGCGCTGCCGGAGGACGGGGCCGACGGCGCCGCCTGAACGACGGGGATCCCCCGACACGACGGCGGACTACCGCCAGGTCGCCGTGTCGGGGTCGATGCCGTGGGCACGCGCGCTGGCGTCGATGCTGCGCCGCAGCCAGGCGGCGAGTCCGGTGCGCACCCCGTCGTAGTGCGCGGCGAAGGCGGGATCGGCCTCGTACATGCGGCCGAGGACGACCTGCATCTCGCGTGTGAATCGGGAAGTACGCCGAGAACACGGCACGGTGCCGGTCGACGAGCGCGTCCGCGGCGGGACTGCCCGGCTCGATGCCCGCGTCCAGCGCCTCGGCGATGCTCCGGTCGAACGCCGACGCCGCGTCGGCGACGTCCTTCCAGTCCGCCGCGGTGAGTGAGGCGGAGCGCTCGGCGTACTGCTGCCACTCGGCGGTGTCGCCGTAGCGCTGCCGCGCCTCGACCGGCCACCGCGGGTTCCATCCCGGCCCGAACGTCGCGGTCTGCTCCTCGGCGCTGAGGAGCAGACCGTGCTCGTGCGCGTCGACCATCCGATCGAGGCCATCGCGCAGCGACTCCAGATGGCGGATCCGCTCGACGACCTGCGTCCGCTGGTCCCGGAGCGCGGCGACGGTCGGGGTGCCCGGGTCGTCGATGACGCGTCGGATCTCGTCCAGCTCCAGCCCCAGCTCGCGGTAGACGACGATGCGGCGCAGCCGGTCGAGGTCGCTCGCCGCGTAGAGCCGGTATCCGGCAGCCGATCGGGAGGACGGGCTCGCGAGGTCGATCTCGTCCCAGTGGTGCAGCGTCCGGACCGTCAGGTCGAGGAGGGCAGCGGCCTGACCGACGGTCAGGTCCGCGGCATCGCGGTCATCGGGCACGGCCACCATCCTCCACGACGCCGGGGCCGCGTGCGGTGATGCCGATCGCCTCCAGGTTCCGGGCCGCCTCGCTGGCCGGATCGAAGGGCTTCGCGGCGGTGAGGACGACCCGCGCCCTCTCCGGCGTGATCACCTCGACATCCCGCGTGCCCCATGGCGTGTCCCGCGGCTCGCCGACCGCGCTCGGGTCCAGCGCCCGGCAGGCATCCGCGATCGCGTGGATCTGGTCCAGCACGCACGCGAAGCTGACGCTCAGCGCAGGCACCTGCGCCGGCGCCGACGTGGTCGGGATCAGCAGCACGTCCTGGAAGGCCCAGCGGCGCAGATGGACGAGCCGCGTCGGCACGCTGAACAGCTCGAAGAAGTCCAGGCCACGGGTCCAGAAGTTGACGGAGGCGGCCAGGTCGGTCGTGGGGATCGTCACGAAGGACGGCATCCCGTAGATCCCCCGGAACGGCTCAGGCGCGACCGCGTCGGGTCCGGGAGCGGGAACAGGGCTCACCTCGAAGGCGTCGTAGTACGTCATGCGCCCACGATCGGGCCTCACGCAGCGTGAGGGTCAAGCCGGGAAGCCGCGTGGCGGCCGGCACGACCTAGGCCCCGAGCAGCGCCCGGGTGCGCACCACGTCGTCGGTCATCTGGGCGATGAGCGGCTCGCGGCCCTCGTAGGCGACCATGCCGCGGATCCGGGCGACGAACACGACCTCGACCTCGTGGTCGTAGAGGTCAAGCGTCTGGTCGAGCACGAAGGCCTCGACAACACGCGGCCGGACGCCCGCGAAGGTCGGGTTGGTGCCGACCGAGATGGCGGACGGGTAGGTGCGGTCGCCGTCGCGGAGCCAGCCCGCGTAGACGCCGTCGGCGGGGATGAGGCCCTCGGCCTCGGGAGACAGGTTCGCGGTCGGGAAGCCGAGCTCGCGGCCGCGCTTCTCGCCGTGCACGACGACGCCTCGGACGGCGGGCGCGCGGCCGAGCAGCTCGGCGGCGGCCTCGACGTCGCCGCGGTCCATGAGGTCGCGGATCCACGTGGAGGAGACCTTGCGGCTGCCGTCGGGCATGACGTCGCCGACGACGACCGTGCGGAAGCCGTGCACCTCGCCGAGGCGCGTGAGCGTGGCGGCGTCGCCCGCGCCCTGCGCGCCGAAGCGAAAGTCCTCGCCCACGAGCACGACGCGGGCGCGGAGGGCGTCGACCAGCACCGTGCGGACGAACTCCTCCGGGCTCAGCCGCTGGAGACGCTCGTCGAAGGGGAGCATGAGGGTCGCGTCGACGCCGAGCTCGGCGAGCAGCTCGATCTTCTGCCGGTTGCTGACGAGGCTCTGCGGCCGCGCGGCGGGCGCGAGGAGCGCGGCGGGGTGCCGGTCGAACGTGACGACGGCCGAGGACAGGCCCTCCTCCTCCGCGATGCCGAGGAGTCGCCGGATCACCGCGCGGTGCCCCGCGTGCACGCCGTCGAACTTGCCGATGGTGACGGCGCTCGGCCCGAAGCCGCCCGGCACGTCGGCCGGGTCGTGGACGACGAGCACGGTCAGCGGTCCCCGCGCACGGGGCGCTCGTCGACGGCGCTCACGCGGGATCGGCCGCCGCGGCGCAGCCACAGCAGGCCGAGCACCGGCAGCACGAGCGGGATGACCCCGTAGCCGTAGCCGTAGCCCGACCACACGCTGTCGTGCGGGAAGAGCTGGGCGTCGATGAGGCTGAGCGTGCCGACGACGAGCACGCCGACGAGCTCGAACGCGATGGTGGCGAAGGCGATCCGGTACCAGCGCCGCGCGGCCTCCGGGGTGCGCGCCGGGGCGACGAGCGCGACGGTCGCGACGATGTAGACCACGGCGGCGAGCGCGGAGAGCGTGTACGCGACGGGGGCCTCGTCGTACTTGGTGAGGATCTGGGTGACCGAGCGGCCCGTCGCGGCGAGGGCCAGCAGCCCGTAGAAGAAGACCAGGACCCGTCCGAGACCGGTCATGCGCGAGGTACGGGAGTCAGTCATGGCACCTGCGATTATCCCCTACCCGAGGGAGAGGGCGGTCACGCGGACTGCACGTTCCAGATGACGTCCATCCGGTAGACCATGATCGCGATGGCGAGGCACGAGGCCCCGAGGATCACGGTGCTCCAGCGCGTGCGCTCCACGAGCGCCCAGAACATGGCGAGCGGCGGGATCAGCAGCCCGCTCAGCAGGTACGCGTAGTACTCGATGAGGCTGCCGGAGGGCGGGTTGTCGACCGCGGGCGCGACGATCGCGACCACGAGCTGGCCCACGAGGAGCACCTCGACGAGCGCGGTCGGGCCCATCGACAGGTCGCTGGGCTTGCGTCCCACGGCGCCGAGCACGAGGCACAGCACGCCCGCGACCACCGCGACGGCGATCTGCGCGACCGTGAACCAGCCGATCACGACGCGCCCGCCTCGTCCGCCGGGAAGTTGACGATGGACGTGCCCGTGCGGCCGCGGAAGCCGACCAGCCCCACGAGCCGGCCGTCGGGCGCGACCGCTGCGAGCGGATCCTCCGTGGGCGCCTCGTCGGGCGTCGTGAGCTTCTTGCCGTGCCCGAGGTCGACGGCCTCCTGGTCGGTGAGGTGGAGCACGTCGAAGAGGCGCGCGGCGGCGTCCGCCGGCGGGATCAGCCGGTCGGCGACCACCATGTCGTCGATCGCGACGGCGTCGTCCACGTGGAAGGGGCCGACGCGCGTGCGGCGGAGCGCCGTGAGGTGGCCGCCGACGCCGAGCGCGCGGCCGAGGTCCCGCGCGAGGGCGCGCACGTAGGTGCCGGAGGAGCAGGTGATCCGCACGGAGAGGTCGAGCTGCGCGCCGTCCTCCTCGCCCTCCTCCGCCTCCACCGCGTCGAAGCGCAGCACGTCGAACGCGGACACCGTGACCTCGCGCGCGGCGAGCTCGACCTCCTCGCCGGCGCGGACGCGGGCGTACGCGCGCTTGCCGTCGACCTTGATGGCGCTGACTGCGCTCGGCACCTGCGAGATGGTGCCGCGGAGGTCCGCGATGGCGCGCTCCACGTCGGCGACGGCGAGGTCGCGGATGCGGCCGGGCTCGGCGCGCGAGACGACCTCGCCCTCCCGGTCGTCGGTGGTGGTGGCGCGGCCGAGGCGGATGGTCGCCAGGTACTCCTTGTCGAGGCCGACGAGGTAGGTGAGCAGGCGCGTGGAGCTGTTGACGCCGAGGATCATGAGGCCGGTCGCCATCGGGTCGAGCGTGCCCGCGTGCCCGACCTTGCGGGTGCCGGCGAGGCGGCGCGTGCGGGCGACGAGGTCGTGGCTCGTCCACTCCCCGCGCTTGTCGATGAGGAGCAGGCCGCTCGCGGTGGACGGAGCGGCACGGGGGGTCGGGGTTTCCATGGCCTGACCATCATGCCGTGCCCGGGCCCCCGCCCGGCTCCCTCGGAGACGTCCGGCCTAGGATCGGTGGGGTCGGAGGAGGACGCGTGCGGATCGGTGTCTTGGGGGCGGGCGCGGTCGGCGGCACCATCGCGGCGCTCCTCGAACGGGCCGGCCATGAGGTCGACGTCACGGCCCGCGGCCCGCACCTCCGGGTGATCCAGGACCGCGGCCTGCACCTCGTCGGCGGCTACGGCGACCACGTCGCGCGCGTCGCGGCGGCGGAGCGGCTGGGACGCCCGCCCGAGCTCGCGATCGTCGCCACCAAGATCGCCGACGCCCGCGACGCCATGACGGAGAACGCGGGCTGGCTCCGCGGGATCCCCGTGCTGGTCGTGCAGAACGGCCTCGCCGCGATCACCATGGGCGTCGAGTGTCTCCCTCGCTCGCAGGTCGTCGGCGGGCTCGCGCTCGCGGCGGCGTCGCTCACGGAGCCCGGGCTCGTCACGGTCACGTCGGCGGCGGGCATGCAGATTGGCTCCGCGGACGGTCCTGCCGGCGCCGGCATCGCCCTCGTTCGCGATGTGCTCGATCCCGTCGTCCCCGTCACGGTCGCGGACGACTTCCTCGGGGCCCAGTGGACCAAGCTCGTCATCAACGGGATCAACGCGGTGCCGGCGATCACCGGCCTCAGCGTGCAGGCGGTCATCGCCGAGCCCGTGCTCCGGCGCATCGTCGCGCGCGCCATGCAGGAGACCGTGCGGACGGGCCTCGCGCGCGGCGTGACGTTCGGCCGGCTCGGCGGCCTCACCCACCGCAGGCTCCGGTTGTTCGCGTCGGCGCCGCTCCCCCTCGCCGAGCGCCTGCCGGTGTCGCTCGCCCGGAACATGGGCCAGGTGCCGAATCCCGGGTCGACGCTGCAGAGCATCCGCCGCAACCGCCCGACCGAGGTGGATCACCTCAACGGCGCGGTGTCGGCCCTCGCGCCCGGTGCCGGGGTGGACGCCCCCGTCAACGCCGCGCTCGCGCAGCTCGTGCACGGCCTGGAGGCCAGCGGACGGCACGTCTCCCCCGCAGAGCTCGCGCGGCTCATCCCGCGCTGATCCGCCGGCGAGCCGAGGCGGACGGGTTGCCGGACGGGTTGCCGGACGCCGTCGGGCCTCAGCAGCTGTCGGCGAAGACGCGGCGCGGGAGGTCGGGGTGGGTGACGTCGACGATCATGGTCGCCGCGCGTCGCGGGTTCACCGCGCGGATGTAGCGGGCGTGGGCCTCCTGCGCGGCGGATCCCGCGTCGCCGCCGGAGGTCGCGAGCGGCTCGTCGGGCAGCAGCAGGTAGACGACGGCGTTCCACAGGCCGCGCAGCTCCGCCGTCTGCAGGGCGTCGCCCGCCACGATCAGCACCGCGTCGTCGGGGGCGTCCGTCACGGCATCGCCGTCGGGCCGCAGCGCGAACGGCGTGCCCGCACGGCGGAACGGCCGCACGAGCCTGTCGCGGAGGGCGGCGGCGTCCGGAGCGCCGCCGTCGGGCGCGGAGTCGGCGGCCGCGGCGACGTACGCCCCGTGCCCGTCCGCGCGCAGGACGTCGGCGAGGTCGCGGGCGAAGGCGACGGGATCCGCGAGCGGCCCGCCGTCGACGGCGAGGAACGCGCGCCCCCGCCCGTAGTTGTGCAGGAACTCGTCAGCGAGCGAGGAGAGGACCTCGGCGCGGGAGGCGCGGTACAGGGACATGGGCCGAGCCTAGGCTCATCATCTCGTACGCTGGCCGGATGCCGGAGACCGCCCTCGCCCGAGACGTGAACGCGTGGTTCCGGGAGAACGCGCGCGACCTCCCCTGGCGGCGCGAGGGGTTCGGATCCTGGGGCATCCTCGTCAGCGAGTTCATGCTGCAGCAGACGCCCGTGGTCCGGGTGATCCCACGGCTGGAGGAGTGGCTGGCGCGCTGGCCCGTGCCCGCGGCGCTCGCCTCCACCCCCGCGAGCGAGGCCGTCCGCGCGTGGGGCCGCCTCGGCTACCCGCGGCGCGCGCTCAACCTGCACGCGTGCGCGGTCGCGATCGTCGAGCGGCACGGCGGCGAGGTCCCGGAGGACGTGGACGCCCTGCTCGACCTCCCCGGCATCGGCCCGTACACGGCGCGCGCGGTCGCGGCGCTCGCCTTCGGCCACCGCCACCCCGTCGTCGACGTCAACGTGCGGCGGGTGCTCGCACGCGCGGTCGCCGGGCAGGGCGATCCCGGGCCCGCGCGCACGACCGTCGACCTCGCCGCCATGGAGGCGCAGCTGCCCGACGACGTGGCCGAGGCGCGCGTCTTCAACGCGGGCGCCATGGAGCTGGGCGCGGTGGTCTGCACGGCCCGCGCGCCGCGCTGCGACGACTGCCCGATCCGCGACCTGTGCGCGTGGCGGGCCGCCGGCTACCCGGCGTACGACGGGTCGGCGCGCGTGACGCAGAAGAGGTACGAGGGATCCGACCGCCAGGTGCGCGGCCTCCTGCTCGCCGAGCTGCGGTCGAGCCACTCCCCCGTGAGCGCGGCCGACCTCGCCACGGCGTGGCCGGAGCCGGTGCAGCGGGGGCGCGCGCTCGGCGGGCTGATCGCCGACGGGCTCGCGGTGCGCCAGCCCGACGGCACGTACGCCCTGCCGAGCTGACGCGCGGCGGCCGGCACGCGGAGGCGAGCCGCCCGACGCGGTGGATCAGTGCGCGGGCTCGTACCCGGGCGCCGAGCGGTCGACGTCGTCGCCGTCCTCGTCGCCCTCCTCATCGTCGTCGTCCTCGTCCTCCCCGATCACGCGGGGCTTGACGTACGGGTCCTCGTCGCCCGCGTAGACGCCGGCCTTCGCCTGGGCCTGCACGTCCGCGTCGCGGCGGCGCGCCTCCTCGAGGAGGGCGTCGATCGCGGCCGCGTTCTCGGGCACGCCGTCGAGGATGAACTCGAGCGACGGCGTGAGGCGCGCGGTGATGTTCTTGCCGACCTCGCTGCGCAGCATGCCCGTGGCGGACTTGAGGGCGGCGGCCGTGTCGGCGCGCTCCTCGTCGGTGCCGTAGACCGTGTAGAAGATGCTGGCGTGCTGCAGGTCGCCCGTGACGCGCACGTCGGTGACGGTCACGAATCCGAGACGCGGGTCCTTGATCCCCCGGTCGAGCTTGCGCGCGACGATCTCCTTGATGCGGTCGGCCATCTTCCTGGCCCTCGCATGATCGACCATGGTCGACGTCCTTCCGTGACGCTGCTCGCCGGGCGTGCTCGTCCGGCTGGAGTGCTGGTGTCCCGCTGGTCGCGGGTACTGCCGGACGCGAGCGCCCGGGTCATGCTGGTGTCCCGCTGGTCGCGGTACTGCCGGACGTGAGCGCCCGGGTCATGCTGGTGCCCCGCTGGTGGCGGGTACTGCCGGACGTGAGCGCCCGGGTCATGCTGGTGCCCCGCTGGTGGCGGGTACTGCCGGACGTGAGCGCCCGGGTCATGCTGGTGTCCCGCGGGTGGCGGGACGGGGAGGGCCCCGCTCCCCAGGAGGGGAACGGGGCCCGGATCGGCCGGGGTCAGCCCCGCGGCTTCTCCTTCATCTCGATCGTCTCGATCTCGTCGCCGATCTGGATGTCGTTGAACTTGCCGAGCCCGATTCCGGCCTCGAAGTCCGTGCGGACCTCGGACACGTCGTCCTTGAACCGGCGGAGCGACTCGATGGCCAGGCTGTCGCCCACCACCACGCCGTCGCGGATGACCCGCGCCTTGGCGTTCCTGGTGATGGTGCCCGAGCGCACGATGACACCCGCGATGTTGCCGAACTTGGAGGAGCGGAACACCTCGCGGATCTCGGCGACGCCGGACTGCACCTCCTCGAACTCGGGCTTGAGCATGCCCGTGAGGCTCGACTCGATCTCCTCGAGCGCCGAGTAGATGACGCTGTAAAAGCGGATGTCGACACCCTCTCGGGCCGCGCGGGCGCGGGCCTTCGGGTCGGGGCGGACGTTGAACCCGATGATGATCGCGTTGTCGATCGTCGCCAGGTTGACGTCGCTCTCGGTGACCGCTCCGACGCCGCGGTGGATGATCCGCAGCTGCACGGAGTCGTCCACCTCGATCTTCATGAGCGACTCCTCCAGCGCCTCGACGGCACCGGACACGTCGCCCTTGATGATGAGGTTGAGCGACTCGACCTTGCCCTCCTCCAGCGCACGCGTGAAGTCCTCGAGGCTGATGCGCTTGCGGGCCTTGGCCAGCTGGGCGTTGCGCTCGACGGCCTCGCGCTTCTCGGCGATCTGACGGGCGGTGCGGTCCTCCTCGGTGACGAGGAAGGTGTCGCCCGCGCCGGGGACCGATGAGAGGCCCTGGACCTGGACGGGTCGCGAGGGGTAGGCCTCGTGGACCGCGTCGCCGTTCTCGTCCATCATCGCCCGGACGCGGCCGTAGGCCGTGCCCGCCACGATGGCGTCGCCCACGCGGAGCGTGCCCGACTGGATGAGGACGGTCGCGACCGCACCGCGGCCCTTGTCGAGGCGCGCCTCGATGGCCACGCCGCGCGCGTCCTTGTTCGGGTTGCTGCGCAGGTCGAGCCCGGCGTCGGCGGTGAGCAGGACGGCCTCGAGGAGGTCCTCCACGCCCTTGCCGGTGAGCGCCGACACGTCGACGAACATGACGTCTCCGCCGTACTCCTCGGCGACCAGGCCGTACTCGGTGAGCTGCTGGCGCACCTTGGCGGGGTTGGCCCCCTCCTTGTCGACCTTGTTGACCGCGACCACGATCGGCACGTTCGCCGCCTGGGCATGGTTCAGGGCCTCCACCGTCTGCGGCATGATGCCGTCGTCGGCCGCGACCACGAGGATCGCGATGTCGGTGACCTGCGCACCACGGGTTCGCATGGCGGTGAACGCCTCGTGACCCGGGGTGTCGATGAAGGTGATGGCGCGCTCGTAGCCCTCGTGCGGCGCCCAGACCTGGTACGCGCCGATGTGCTGCGTGATGCCGCCCGCTTCGCCCTCGATGACGTTGGCGTTGCGGATGGCGTCGAGCAGGCGCGTCTTTCCGTGGTCGACGTGGCCCATGACGGTGACGACGGGCGGCCGGATCTCCAGCACGTCGTCGTCCTCGTCCTCGAGCTCCTGGTCGAGGTCGATGTCGAAGCCCTCGAGCAGCTCGCGGTCCTCGTCCTCCGGGGAGACGACCTGGATCTTGTAGCCGAGCTCGGTGCCGAGCACCTCAAAGGTGGCCTCGTCGAGGGACTCGGTCGCCGTGGCCATCTCACCGAGGTGGAACAGCACGGTCACCAGGTTGCCGGGGCTCGCGTCGATCTTGTCGGCGAAGTCCGAGATGGACGCGCCGCGACGCAGGCGGACGACCGTGTTGCCGTCGCCGCGGGGGACGCTGACGCCACCCAGCGACGGGGCCTCGCGCAGCTCGAATTCGGCCCTCTTCGTCCGCTTCGACTTGCGCGACTTGCTCTTGCCGCCGCCGCGCCCGAAGGCACCGGCGGTGCCGCCACCGGGGCCGCGACCACGGCCGCCACCACCGGGACGACCGGCGAAGCCGCCGGCCGGACGCTGGAAGCCACCCGCGGCGGGGGCGCCGGGGCGTCCCGCTCCGCCGGGTGCGCCGCCGGGACGACCCGCACCCGCGGGACGCTGGCCGAAGCCGGCCGGGCGCGCGCCCTGGCCGACGCCGCCGGGACGCGGGGCGCCGGGGCGGGGGGATCCGGGACGGGGAGCGGCCGGACGGGGGCCTGCGGCTCCCGCGGCGGGACGCTGGCCCATGCCCTGGTTGCTCGCGAACGGGTTGTTGCCCGGGCGGGGCTTGGTGCCCATGCCCTGGTTGCTCGCGAAGGGGTTGTTGCCGGGGCGCGGGGCCGCCGGACGCGGGATCCCGGGACGCGGGATGCCGTTGGAGGGCGCGGGGGTGCTGCCGGCGTCCGGGCGCGGGGCGCTCGGGGTCTCGACGGCCGGGGCCTCGGGGGTGGCGGACGCGGCCGACTTCTCGGCCTGCGCCTTCTCCTCCGCGGCGGCCTTGCGGCTCGCCTCGGCCTGCGCCTGGCGCTCGGCGACGGTCAGCGGCTTCGCCGGGACCGGCACGTCGGACGCCTCGGGCGCCTCGACCTCGGGAGCAGCCGTGGGCTGCGGGCCGGGGGTGGGGCGGCCGCCGGGCTTCGGGGCCGACGAACGGGCCCCGGGCCGCGGGGCGGACGATGCCGCGGCGGCGGGAGCCGCCGCCTGTCCGGTGACGCCGGCGGCCTCGAGGGCGGCCTTGAGCTTGCGGGCCACGGGGGGCTCGATGCTCGACGACGGTCCCTTGACGAACTCGCCCATCTCCTTGAGCTTGGCGAGTGCGGTCTTGCTGTCGACGCCGATCTCGGCGGCGATCTCGTGTACGCGTGGTTTAGCCACTGTTCTCCTGTCTGGGGGTCCTCTCCCAGGCAGGAGGGGACCGCTAGTGCTGGACGGGTCTCATTTCGAGCCGCTCATTAGTTGTCCATGTGCCGTTCAGCCTGTTCTCTCGGATGCTCGCGCGCTCGGCTGGGCCGCGAGCCGCTCTCGTAGTCCCCCAAGAGCTGCGGGGTCGAGCGCCGTGTCGCTCCGCAGGGCCCGCCCGAAGGCGCGCCGCGCGATCGCTCTGTCGATGCACTCGATGGTCGGATGGATCCACGCGCCCCTGCCGGCCATCACCGCGCGCTCGTCGATGATGAGGGAGCTGGTGGGGGGATCGGCGACGATCCGCTGGAGAGCGGACCTCGGGGCACGCCGACGACAGCCGACGCACGTTCTTACCGGCTCCATACTACCCCCTCCGTCCGGCGGCGCGGAGGCCGGGTCCCGGCGGGCGGCGCTCAGTCGTCGCCCTCGAGGATCGAGTCGGGCTGGATGTCGATCTTCGCGCCCGTGAGCTTGGCGGCGAGGCGGGCGTTCTGGCCCTCCTTGCCGATGGCGAGCGAGAGCTGGTAGTCGGGCACGAGCGCGCGCACGGCCTTGGTCGCCTGGTCGATGACGAACGAGCTCGTGACCCGGGCGGGCGAGAGCGCGTTGCCGACGAAGACGGGCAGCGACTCGGAGTAGTCGACGATGTCGATCTTCTCGTCGTTCAGCTCCGCCGTGACGGCGCGGACGCGCTGCCCCAGCTCGCCGATGCACGCGCCCTTGGCGTTGATGCCGGGCTCGGTCGCGCGCACCGCGATCTTCGTGCGGTGCCCGGCCTCGCGGGCGAGCGAGACGATCTCGACGAGGCCGGACGCGATCTCCGGCACCTCGAGCGCGAAGAGCTTCCGGACGAGCGACGGGTGCGTGCGCGAGACCGTGATCTGCGGCCCCTTGGCGCCACGGGAGACGCTCGTGACGTAGACGCGCAGGCGCGAGCCGTGCACGTACTTCTCGCCGGGCACCTGCTCCTCGGGCGGGAGAATCGCCTCGATGGTGCCGAGGTCGACGTGGATCATGCGCGGGTTCGGGCCCTGCTGGATGACACCCGCGACGATGTCGCCCTCGCGGCCCTTGAACTCGCCGAGGATGCGGTCGTCGCCGATGTCGCGCAGGCGCTGGTTGATGACCTGCCTGGCGGCGAACGCGGCGATGCGGCCGAAGTCGCTCGGGCTGTCCTCGGACTCGCCGATGACGAGGCCGTCCTCGTCGAGCTCGGGGACGTGCACGGAGACATGGCCGGACTTGCGGTCCAGGTGCACGCGCGCGGGGGGCACCCCGTCGGCGACGGGCTTGGCGTCGGCCTGGTCGGTGTGCTTGAGGTAGGCGGTGAGGATGGCCTGCTCGATGATCGAGACGAGCTCCTCGAACGGGATCTCGCGCTCGCGCTCCATCAGGCGCAAGACGCTCAGGTCGATGTCCACGGTGCGACTCCTCTATTCGGTTGGAAACACTCGAGGCTACCCGACCGGGAGGGGTCGGGCAGCCTCGAGGGCGGTGCGGAGGGGATCAGCGGGCGGCGGTGAGCGCGCCCGCGACGTCGGCGAGCGCGACCGGGGTGCGCTCGTTCGTGCGGCGGTCCCAGAGCTCGGCCATGCCGTCGACGGCGCCGCGGCCGACGATGACGACGGTCGGGACGCCGATGAGCTCGGCGTCGCCGAACTTGACTCCGGGCGACACCTTGGGGCGGTCGTCGAACAGCACGTCGAGGCCCGCGGCGTCGAGCGCGTCGACGAGCTCCTCGGCGGCCGTTCCCACAGCGGGATCCTTGCCGGTCATGACCACGTGCACGTCGAACGGGCTGATGGACGCGGGCCAGAGGAGGCCGCGACCGTCCTGCGTGGCCTCGGCGACGAGCGCGAGGTTGCGCGTGATGCCGATGCCGTACGAGCCCATCGTGACGGTGACGAGCTTGCCGTTCTCGTCGAGCACCTTGAGGCCGAGGGCCTCCGCGTACTTCCGGCCGAGCTCGAAGACGTGGCCGATCTCGGTGCCGCGCGCGGTGCTGATGGGGCCGGATCCGTCGGGCGCGGGATCGCCGTCGCGCACGTCGGCCGCCTCCACCACGCCGTCGGGCGTGAAGTCGCGGCCGGCGACGAGCGAGAGCACATGCTTCCCGGCGACGTTGGCGCCCGTGATCCACGAGCTGCCGTCGACGACGCGGGGGTCGACGACGTAGCGCACCTTCGTGCTGGACGTGGATCCGAGCACGGGGCCCTCGGGCGACCACGGGCCGATGTAGCCCTTCACGAGACCAGGGTTCTTGGCGAGGTCGCCGTCGTTCGCGGCCTCGACCTCGGCGGGGAAGAAGGCCACCTCGGCGCGCTTGAGGTCGATGTCGCGGTCGCCGGGGATCCCGACGACGACGAGCTCGCGCGTGCCGTCGAGGTGGGTGAGCGCGAGCACGATGTTCTTCAGCGTGTCGGCGGCGGTCCAGGCGCGGCCGTCCTCGCGCGGCTCGCGGGCGTTCGCGAGGTCGACGAGGGTCTGAATGGTGGGGGTGTCGGGCGAGTCGAAGACGCGCGCGGCGGGCTGGCCCTCGATGGGGATCGACTCGGGCACGAGCGTCGTGAACGCCTCGACGTTGGCCGCGTAGCCGCCGGGCGAGCGAACGAAGGTGTCCTCGCCGATGGGCGTGGGGTGCAGGAACTCCTCGCTCTTGGACCCGCCCATGGCGCCCGCGTCGGCCGCGACGATGACGTACTCGAGGCCGAGGCGCTGGAAGATCCGCTCGTAGGCGTCGCGCTGGGCCTGGTAGCTGACGGCGAGGCCGGCGTCGGTGTGGTCGAAGGAGTAGGCGTCCTTCATCGTGAACTCGCGACCGCGGAGGATGCCGGCGCGGGGGCGGGCCTCGTCGCGGTACTTGTCCTGGATCTGGTAGATCGACAGGGGCAGGTCCTTATAGCTGGAGTAGAGGTCCTTCACGAGCAGCGCGAAGAACTCCTCGTGCGTGGGCGCGAGCACCATGGGCGCGCGCTTGCGGTCCTCGAGGCGGAACATGCCGGGGCCGTACTCGTCGTAGCGGCCGGTGGCCTGGTACGGCTCGGCGGGCAGGAGCGCGGGGAAGTGCACCTCCTGGGCGCCGATGCGCTCCATCTCCTCGCGGACGATGGCCTCCACCTTGTTCTTGACCCGGAGGCCGAGCGGCAGCCAGGCGAAGATGCCGGGGGCCTGGCGGCGGATGTAGCCGGCGCGCACGAGGAGGCGGTGGCTGGCCACCTCGGCGTCGACGGGGTCTTCCCGGAGGGTGCGGACGAAGAGCTTAGAGAGGCGTGTGGACACCGGATCAGCCTAGCGATCCGCCCGGGTCGGCTCAGCGCGCGGCGGGGCGCTCGGCCGCGTACGCGAGGCGGAGGCGCGCGAAGCCCTCGTCGAGGGAGACGGCCGGGGTCCAGCCGAGCGCGCGGCGGGTCTCGCGCTGGTCGAACCAGTGCGCGGTGGAGAGCTGCTCGGCGAGGAAGCGGGTCATGGGCGGCTCGTCGGATCCGGGGCGCACGGCCCAGACGCGCTCGACCGCTCCCCCGGCGGCTCGGGCGAGGGCGGCGGGCACGCGGATCCGCGGCGCGGGCACCCCGGCGGCGCGGCACATGCCCGCGAGCAGCTCGGCGACCGGACGCGGCTCGCCGTTGGTGACGACGTAGGCGCGTCCGTGCGCGGTGTCGGCCGCGTCGAGCGCGGCGACGATGGCGTCGGCGGCGTTGTCGCGGTAGACGGTGTCGATGAGGGCGGCGCCGTGGCCGAGGAGCGGGAGGCGCCCGCGAGAAGCGCGGTCGACGATGCGCGCGACGAGCTGCGTGTCGCCCGGGCCCCAGACGAGGTGCGGGCGCACGGCGAGCACGCGCATCGCGGGGTCGTCGGAGGCCAGCGCGATGAGCTCGCCCTCGGCCTTGGTGCGGGCGTAGTCGCCGCGCGCGCGGACGGGATCCGCGGGGCCTGCGCCGTCGCCCGTGATGGAGAGGCCCGTGTGCGCGACCGACGGCGAGGAGACGTGGACGAAGCGCGTGACGCCTGCCGCGCGCGCCGCCTGGAGGAGCCCGCGCGTGCCCTCGACGTTGACGGCGCGGAAGTCGGCCGGATCCCCCGCGAGCGAGACCTTGGCGGCGAGGTGCACGACGGCGTCGACGCCCGCGACCGCGCGGAGGACGGCGGCGGGGTCGGTGACGCTGCCGCGGAGGTCGACGACGGAGCCCGGCACCGGATCCGTGCCGCTCGACGCGAGCCCGGACGGCTGGCGCTGGAAGGTGCGGACGGCGTGGCCCGCGGCGGCGAGGCGCTCGGCGACGGCGCGGCCGAGCATCCCGCTCGCGCCCGTGACGAGGACGATCACGGCGCGCTCACCCGGCCGCCCGAGAGGATCCCGGCGGCCCAGCGGCCGAGGCGCGCGCGGTCGACCTTGGAGTTGTGCCGCACGTCGGTCGGCAGGACCGGGACGACGATCACCGCGGCGACGGGGTGGCCGACGGCGGCGCGCACCGCGGTGGCGAGGTCCGGATCCGCGAGGCCGACCCGGCGCGCGGTCGGCACGGTCTCGACGACGAGCACCAGCTGCTGCACGCCGGCCGGCCCGACGCCCACGGCAGCGGCGCGGCCGACGCCCGGGGCGGACTCGGCGCGCTGCTCGGGGCCGACGGGCGTGAGCACGCCGTCGGCCGTCGTGATCACGTGCGGCAGGCGGCCCTCGACCCAGAGCGCGCCCGTGGCGTCGAGGTGGCCGACGTCGCCCGTGCGGTGGCGGCGGATCCCGTCGTCCGAGTCGCGGCGGGCCGCCCGGTCGGTGACGTGGAGGCGGTCGTAGCGGTCGTGGACGTGCGGCGCGGCGGCGACGATCTCGCCCGTGACGCCGGGCTCCGCGGTGAGCGCGCCCGTCGCGGCGCCGTCGGCGTCGAGCGGGCTGATGCGGATGGCGACGGGGTCGACGGGGGCGCCGACGCAGACGCCGGCGTCGCCGCGGAGGGCCGCCTGGCGGATCCCCTCGAGCGTCACGTCGGTAAGGAGCAGCCCCTCGGTCATGCCGTAGGGCGTGTGCACCTCGGCGGCCGGCACGAGCGCGGCGGCGCGCGTGAGCAGGGCCTCCGAGAGCGGCGCCCCGGCGGAGAGCAGCGAGCGGACGCGGCCGAGCGCGGCGCGGTCGTCGGAGGTGAGCGCGTCCTCGGTCGCCACGACGTTGGCGAGAGCGGCGGGTGACGCGAAGACGACCGTGGCATCGGCGGCACGGGCCGCGGCAGCGAGGGCGGATGCGGTGAGGTCGTGCGGCCGGGTCACGTCCATGTCGGGCGTGACGCTCGTGGCGCCGAGCGCGGGGCCGAGCAGGGCGAACGGCGCGAATCCGGCGACGAGACCGGTGCCGACGCCCACGTCGAAGCGGCCGCCGAGCATGTCCCGGAGGGCGGCGAGCTGGCGGTGCGTGTACACGACGCCCTTCGCGGGGCCGGTGGATCCCGAGGTGAAGAGGATCGCGGCGTCGTCGTCGGCCGCGGGCTCCGGCGGCAGGACCTGCGCCCGGCCGTCGCGGGCGATCTCCGGCAGGCTCGCGGCGACGCCGAGCGCGCGGGCGACGGGCGGCGCGAGCGTGGTGACGGAGATCCGCTCGCCCGGCCAGCCGAGGGCCCGCGCGAGGGCGAGGCCCGCGGGGATCCCGACGACCATGTCGGGGCGGGATCCGGCGACCGCGCGCCCGAGGCCCTTCGCGCCGAGGCCCGCGTCGGCGACCACCACGATCGCGCCGATGCGGAGGCACGCGTAGAGGAGGGCCGTGAGGTCGGCGCCGGGCGGCACGAGCAGGGAGACCCGGTCGCCCGCGCGGAGCCCGCGGGCATGGAGGCCCGCCGCGATCTCGCGGACGCGGCGCGACAGCAGGCGCCAGGAGACGGTGCGCGGCGAGCCGCCGCCGCGCGGGGCCATCTCCACGAGCACGGGGTCGTCGCTGTCGCGCAGCTCCTCGAGCAGCGCGCCGAGCGAGCGGACGGGCGCGGCGTCGGCGACAGCGGGGACGGCAGGCGCGGCGGCGGCGGGTGCCGACCCCGGCGCGACCCGATCCGCCAGCCAGTCGAGCGCAGCGGAGGCGTAGTCGTGGTCCTCGGTGACGAGGTGCCCGGCGCCCTCGACACGGTGCACGTCGGCGTGCGGCAGGCGCTCGAGGAGGTCGGAGAGGTACACGTCGCTGAAGATCGGGTCCCGCGGGCCCCAGACGAACAGGGCGGGCAGGTCGAGGTCGCGCAGCCCCTCCGCGATGGAGGTCAGGGTCGCGTGGCTCGGGTGCGCGGGGCCCACCGGGATGTCGGCGACGAAGCCGCGG